>JAHEFS010000011.1 GCA_024640045.1 Chromatiales bacterium
GTTCCTTCGTTCCGCGTCTCGGCTGAAACATTCAGCTGCTCGACACGTTGACGGATCAGTTCACTGATTTCTGATGGATTCAAAGTTGCTTGCATCGTACTTTTCCTGTGAAACCGCCGGTAAGGGCGATTCGTTCTAGTTCATTACGCCAGGGAGTTTTGCAGCCTGTCCAGCCGCCCCTTGAGGCTGCCGTCGATGACCTGGTCACCTGCATAGATAATGGCCCCGCCCAATACTCCGGCATCGACCTCGTTTTCCAACTCGACTTCGCATTCGAACCGCTTCTGTAGCGCGGCGCTCATGCGCTCAGCCTGATCACCCTGCAAGGGAATGGCGGAAACCACCTTCACCCTGAGCCGGCCCTCAGCGCCTTGGCGCAACCGGTTGAACAGCACCGTGATCTCCGGCAACAGCCCGAGCCGGTCATTTTCAGCCAACACGCCCAGGAACCGACCGTAGTGGCTGTCGACTTCAACCCTCGCTGCATCGGCAATCAGCTGCACCGGTTGCGTGCGATCCAGGGTCGGCATCGTCAGCCAGTCAGTCACGGCTTCGTCAGCAACCACCTCGGAGCCCACCAGCAACCATGCGCTCCAGTCAGCCAGTTCCTGCCGCTCACGCGCCAGGTCGAACGCCGCCTTGGCATAGGGCCTTGCCAATGTCGTCAGGCTGCTCATATTTCGGCGATCAGCTTGTCCAGCAACTCACGATGCGTGTCTGCGTCGACCTCTTTCTCGAGGATCCTGGACGCACCCAGCACGGAAAGCTTGGCCACCGCGGCCCGCAGCTCTTCTCGCGCCTGGTTGGCCGCCAGGGCAATATCGGCCTCTGCGGCCGCTACCTGGCGCTGCCTCTCGGACAAGGCATCGTGCTTGGCCTGGTCCAGGATCTGGTTATGCCGCTGGTTGGCCTGGTCGACGATCGAACCGGCCTTGTTACGGGCCTCTCCGATCGTTTCGTCGGCCGCCTGGTTGGCTTCTTCCAGCGCCTTTTCGGCGCGATCCGAAGCTGCCAATCCATCGGCAATCCGGGCGCGGCGCTCGTCCAGGGCTTTCAACAGCGGCGGCCAGATGAACTTCATGCAGAACCACACGAAGATCATCATCGCGATCGACTGGAGAATCAGCGTGATATTCAGATTCACAACGTTACCTCGCTATTGCACTCTTCGGCCCCGGGAAAGAAAACCCGGGTTCAAAACCGCTTTAACCGCCCAGGGCAGCCTGCAGCTGACCAACGAACGGGTTGGCGAAAGTGAAGAACAGCGCGATACCCACACCGATCATCGCAACCGCGTCCAACAGGCCGATGGCCAGGAAGAACTTGGTCTGCAGCATCGGAGCCAGTTCCGGCTGACGGGCAGAGCCTTCCAGCAAGCGGCCACCGAGGATGCCGACACCGATGCCAACGCCCAGGGCGCCAAGACCGATCAGCAGTGCGACAGCGATAGCGGTCATACCAATTACAGTTTCCATCAATAACACTCCGTCTTAGAGTTCAACCAAAAATTCGTTTAGTGATGCTCGTGCGCCATGCTCAGGTAGACAATGGTCAGCATCATGAAAATAAAGGCTTGCAGCGTGATGACCAGGACATGGAACGCAGCCCAAATGAAATGCATCAACTGCCCGCCCAGAAACGCGAGCCCACCCACCAGCAGCATTTCCAGCGCCAGCAACAGCAGGGTGTGCTTGTTGCTCAGGCGGCCTTTCATGTTCAGCCACAAGGTTCCAAACACCGAGGCCGTGGCAACTACCCAGAACCACTGGGGAATGTGCTCACCGAAAGCGGCGCTCAACCCGGTAGCAACAACACCCGAACCCGCCGTGAAAACCAGCGCGATCAGGATAAAGATCAGTTCACCAGCATACAGATTGCCGAATAGTCGCAAGCCCAGTGAGATCGGCTTGGCCAGCAGTCCCACCAGTTCCAGCACCAGGTTGATGGGCTTGAACAGCAGGTTGACGAGCTTGTTTTCCGCGGCGAAAGGCACGCCGGTCAGTTCACCGATGAAGCCCCCCACACCCTTGATCTTGATGCTGTAGTAAATCATCAGCAGGAATACGGTGATCGACATGCCCATGGTGGCATTGACATCGGTGGTGGGCACAACCTTCTGATAGTGAATACCCGCCGAGGTAGCCACCCAGGGCAGCCAGTCGACCGGGATCAGGTCCATGAAGTTCATGAAAAAGATCCACACGAACAAGGTCAGCGACAGCGGTGCGATCAGCTGATTGCTGCCGTGAAAGGTATCGCGGACGCTTTCATCCACGAACTCGATGATGGATTCGATCGCCGACTGGAAGCGGGATGGAACACCCGAATTGGCCTGCTTTGCTACCTTGCGGAACAGCAGGAAAAACACGACCCCCAGCACCAGGGACCAGAACATGGTGTCAACGTGGAAAGCCCAGAAGCCCATTTCCTTGGCTTCTGCAGCACTGTGGGCAAAACCCCAATGACCGTCCGGATGCTGGCCGAAAGTCAGGTTCTGCAAATGGTGCTGGATATATTCGCTTGGTGTGGTTTCTGTGCTACCGCTTGCCATCGTCCAGTCTGCGCCCGTTCTATTGCTGTTCGTTACCCTTCAATCCCCACCCCGGAGATTGGTCTCAATTACCGGAATTCAAGCCCCGGAAAAGCCCTACCCAGCCAGCCATGATCACCACGATCATGCCGACAAAAAACCATCCCGGCGCCAGGGGATCGACCCACCTGAACACCGCCACGCAAATCAGCGCTGTCAGCAACAGCTTGAGCGCTTCTCCGACCACCGCAGCCTGTAAAAAAACCGCGCTGCTCGATCCGATCTTTCGACCGGCGATGGCCGCAAAAAAAACGGCGGGTATGAACGCCGCCAGGCTGCCAAAGAGCGACGAGTAGGCAGCCGTAGCCCCCAGGGGGCTCAACGCCAGCGACAACACCATCGCCGCCAGCGATTGGGTTCTCAACCACTTCCCAATCGAAAGGCCCGAAGCCGCTGCCTGGTCTGAGTGGTTGTCAGGGGCAGTATCAACCGCCATTCGCAGCGCCTCGCATTCTGGCGCGGGGCATTTCACCGCTCCCGAACCCCGACCGCACCCATTTTTCAATGCGCGCTGCCAAAGACCGCCCATTTTAGCATTCGCGGATAATCACGGGCAACGTTAAAGCCGCTTTTTCGCTCATCGTGTCCGTCAACGCAGCCAACAACTCGACCACCTGATCGCTGTTCAACGGCTGCAACGAATCAGGTTACCCGCTAATCACTTACCCGCTCAACCTTGGTGTCCATGTGCACCTGGGCGGTCATCGAATTGGTGATCAGGCAGTTGACTTCCGCTTTTTCCAGTAACAATCGCGCCTTTTCAATCCGCATGGTTGCCGGAATCCGCAACTTGGCCCGGATGTGGAATGCGGTAAAGCGTGTCAGCTTGACGTCTTTCTCCAGCTTACCTTCAGCCTCTACATCGAGGTCGATCCACTCGAGCTTGGAAGCCCGGGCAATGGCGCGAAAAGTCAGGATGAAACAATCAGCAACCGAGGCCACCAGCAGGGTCTCGGGTGACCAATTGCCTTCCGGCCCACCGAACTCCGGGGGTGAGGTGGTGGCAATGGCCTTAAGGCCGGGGCTCAGAATATCTACGGCCCCTTCGGGTCCTGCAACGGCTTCAGCCTGGTAGATGTGTGGAAATTTCTGCATGTGCCTTACCTGTACTTGTTCTGACTCAGAAGAATGATTGACCAGCGCAAACCTTAGTCAACGCGCCGGGCACGGTCATTGACCGAGGTCAGCAAATGGTGCATGCATTAGCTATCAATAATGCCGAATCCTGGCCAACGCCTGAATTCCCTAATGGACCGGCCAGGAAATCATTTTCATCCCCTGCAGCGGCCGCAGCCCTTAGAATGTCCGGAACCCCACTCGAGCCATGCTATTGTCTGACTCAACCTTGCCCATTCGCGTCAAGTTCCTGGCCAAAAAACTCCGGGCGGCCCAGGTGCCGGCCTGGCGGCGTCAGCTTCCCGACGCAGCGCCCGTGTTTGGCCGCTGCCATTACGTATTCGATCCGGATTGCCGCGACTACGACTGGCTGGTGGCCTACGATGATCTCTCGCCGGTCGCCGGGGAGAAGTTTTCCCGGCGTAAGGAATTGCTGTGCTGTCCGCGGGAACGAACCATCCTGGTTACCGCGGAGCCCTCTTCGATCAAATCCTACAGCCGCGATTTCTGCGCCCAGTTCGGCCTGGTCATCACCCATCACCAGCCTTGGGCGATTACGCACCGAAACACCCTGTACACCCAGACCGGCTACCCCTGGTTCTACGGCCGCGGCTCCGACAGTGTTCTGGGTTACGACGAAATCGAGTCCAACCCGCCCCGCCAGAAGACCCGACAGATTTCAACTGTGTGCTCTGCCAAGCAGGATCCGGACACGTTGCAACGCCAACGCTTCGAGTTCACCGCCCGCTTACAGAAAGCGCTGCCGGAGATGGACCGATTCGGCAAGGGCGTACGACCCCTGGACGATAAACGGGAAGTGCTGGACGAGTATCGCTACCACGTGGCCATCGAAAACGACGTCGCCCCGCATTACTTCACCGAGAAGCTGGTGGATGCGTTCCTCGGACTTTCGCTGCCGTTTTATTACGGCTGCCCGAACGCCAGCGCGTATTTTCCGGAGCGCAGTTTCGTCCCGATTGATATTTTCGATTTCGATGGCGCGCTGCGCACCATCCGCGAGACACTGGAGAATGACGCCTGGACGGACCGCCTGCCGGACCTGGAAGAAGCCCGGCGCCGCGTCCTCGAAGAACACAACCTGTTCGCCTTGCTGGCGCGGGAAATCGAGAAGCGCCACACGGACACGGTGCCGCCTCCCGTTCCGCACGAAGTCATCAGAAGCCGGCGCAGCCAACGCAACAGCGGCCCTTTGATTTTCTTGCGCACCCTCCGTGAAAAGCATCAACTTGCGCGAGAGGTCGCACGCAGACGGACGGACTGGCAAGATGGCGCCTGACCGTTGCAAGGAGCGATTGGGATGAAAATACTGGTAACCGGAGGCGCCGGCATGATCGGCTCCAACCTGGTGAAGCGCCTGGTGGCGGAAGGCCACGCGGTCAGCGTGGTGGATAACCTCTGGCGTGGGCGCAGGGACTATTTGTGCGACGCTGACGGAAAACCGCTTATTAACCTGGAGCGGGACCTGCATGTTCGGGACTTGTCACTGGCAGGACAGATGGACGACCTGCTCGATGGCGTCGACTATGTCTATCACCTGGCCGACATCGTGGCGGGCATCGGCTACGTATTCAACCACCAGGGTTCGATTTTCCGCCAGAACCTGCTGATCAACTCCAACGTCATCGACGCGGTCCGCCGCAATCCGGTCAAGGGGCTGATCTATGTTGGTACGGCCTGCAGCTTTCCCCAGAAAATGCAGTTTGGCGTCGAAGCACCCCCACTGAAAGAGGAAGACCTTTACCCGGCCGATCCCGAATCCGCTTACGGCTGGAGCAAGCTGATGGGGGAGTACGAAGCTCAATTGCTGGAAAAAGAATCCGGCATACCCGTATCGGTGCTGAGCCTGCACAACGTCTACGGCTCTCCCTGTGATTTCAGTGAGGCCAGCAGCCAGGTCATTCCCGCGCTGATTCGCAAGGCCGTCGAATATCCAGCGCAGCCATTCGTGGTCTGGGGCAGCGGCGCGCAGGGCCGGGCTTTCGTACACGTTGATGACATCGTCGAAGGCCTGGTCAAGGCCATGAAGAAGGGCTTTGGCGAGGGCACCATCCAGATCGGTCCGGACGTCTGTACCTCGATTCGCGAGGTCGCCCAGACCATCGTCGAAGTGTCCGGCAAGGATATCGACATCGCGTTCGACACCAGCAAGCCGGAGGGCGACAAGGGCCGCTGCGCCGATTACAGCAAAGCACGCCGCGTGCTGGGCTGGGAGCCGCGCGTCTCCTTGCGTGACGGCCTGGCGGAAACCTATCGGTGGGTGGAAGCGAGATTGATGACTAGGGACTAGGGACTGGGGACTGGGGACTGGTTCCTAGTTCCTAGTTCCTAGTTCCTAGTTCCTAGTTCCTGGTTCCTAGTCCCTGTTCTTCAAATGCCCGATGATGCCTTCGAGTTCGTCCGATGAGTTGTAGCTGATCACCAGCTTGCCTTTGCCCTTGCTGGAGTGCTGAATTTTAACCACCGCGCACAAGCGCTCGGCGAGTTGGTCCTGCAGACGCTGGATGTCGGGATCGAACGTACGTTTCTTTTTCGGGGGCGGGTTCAACAACTGCCGCACCAGAGCTTCCGTCTGCCTGACCGATAGCTGTTTGCCGACAACTTCCCGTGCGGCTCGGATTTGCCGGGCCTCGTCCAGCCCCAAAAGGGCACGCGCATGGCCCATCTCGAGCTTGCGGACCGCGACCAGTTCGCGAACCTCGGTGGTGAGTTCAAGCAGCCGAAGCAGGTTGCTGACCGTAGAGCGTGAACGCCCCACAGCCTGAGCCGCTTCCTGATGGGTCAGCTGGAAGTCTTCGACCAGGCGCTTCAGGGCAGTGGCCTCTTCCAACGGATTCAGGTTTTCCCGTTGAATGTTCTCGATCAGCGCCAGCGCCACGGCGGTCTCGTCGTCCACTTCACGGATGATGACCGGAATGCGGTCGAGGCCAGCCAGCTGGGCAGCACGCCAGCGGCGCTCCCCGGCAATGATTTCGTACCCGCTTTCGACGGCACGGACAACGATCGGCTGGATGACCCCCTGGGCCCGGATGGAATCGGCCAGTTCCTGCAAGCTTTCAGGCTCGAACTGAACGCGGGGCTGATAAGCCCCCGGCTTGATGTTCTCCAGCGGCATGCTGCGCCCGGTGGATTCTCCAGCAGCTTTTTCCGCAGAACGCTCGGCAGCCTGGCGCAAACTGTTCTGGCTCAACATGGAGCTCAGGTTGCGGCCCAATACGGGTTTCTTTTTACTGCTCACTCGGCTTTCCTTCCGGCAATGATTCATTCAGTCCGCGACCCGCTTCCCGGTTACGCCGCCGGCGAAGGACCTCCCCCGCCAGCCCGAGATAGGCCAACGCCCCACGTGAAGCCGGATCATAACGCAGGATCGGCAAACCGTAACTCGGTGCCTCCGCCACCCTGACATTGCGCGGCACCAGGGTTCTGTAAACAAGGTCGCCGAAGTTGTTGATCAACTCATCTGAGACCGCGGCCGAGAGATTATTCCGAACGTCGAACATAGTCCGCAAAAGACCTTCGATTTCCAGCCCCGGGTTGACGCTCGCACGAACCTGCTCAATGGTCTGTAACAAGGCTGCCAGCCCCTCCAACGCGTAGTATTCGCACTGGATTGGGATCAATACGCTGTTGGCCGCCGTTAGTGCGTTCAAGGTCAGCATATTCAGGGAAGGCGGGCAGTCGATAATGATCCACCCGTAGCGCGGGGCGATGACTTCCAGGGCTGCTTTCAGACGAAACTCTCGTTCATCGACATTCAGCAACTGCACTTCTGCAGCAGTCAGGTCACTGTTGGAAGGCAACAGATCGAAACCCAGGTCTTCGAGCCGGATGACCACATCGCCCACGCCCAATTCGCCAGTCATGACATCGAAAGCCGTTTGCTCCAGCGCACGTCCATCTACGCCACACCCCACTGTGGCATTACCCTGGCTGTCCAGGTCCACGAGCAGCGTACGGTGGCTCATGTCGGCCAGGGCGGCCGCCAGGTTGACACTCGTTGTGGTCTTTCCAACCCCACCTTTCTGGTTGGCGACCGCGATAATTCTTGCCATCAGGGTATGTCGTCAGCTCGAGCGGTTTGCGGCGAGAGCGACATGATGACGACATGTCGCTCCGCGTGCAAATCCGGCACACGGTAGGGCTCCACTGACTCCACGGCAACCCACTGCGGCAGCTCCTTCAGCTCTTCCGCCGGGTATCGCCCCTTGATTCCCATGACACGCGTCTGGACATCTGCCAGGTGCCGCACACAGCGGGCGAATGCGGCCAGCGAAGAGAACGCGCGGCTGACAATTTGACCAAACGGCTGTCCTGGCGAATAGTCCTCCACGCGCCCATGGATGACCTGGACATTTTCCAGGCCCAGGCTTCGAATGACCTGCCGCAGGAAGCGCGCGCGTTTTCCCGATGTATCGAGCAGGGTCACCTCCAGATCGGGCTGCATAATGGCCAACGGCACGCCCGGAAAACCGGCACCGCTGCCGACGTCCAGCAGGCAGTTGCCCCTCACCCAGGGGTGAATCGCCAGTGAATCCAGCACGTGTCGCGTGACCAACGCATCCAGGTCGCCTCGCGACACCAGGTTATAGCCAGCAGCCCATTTTCTGATTAACCGAACATGCTCCAGCAAGGCATCGATCTGGCCTGTGTCAGCTTCCAGGTGGAGCTGGCGCAGGCCCCGCTCCAGTGCAGTTTGTTCATTTTGGGCCTGGCTGCTTTCCATCGTTTGGTGGCGCGATCAGGCTTCCGCAGCCGCTTCCCGGCTGATGGAAAGATCAAGCTCTTCCGCCCGGTGACAGGCCACCCAATCCCCTTCCGGCAGACGCCGGAGCGCCGGCACTTCCAGCTGGCAGCGTTTGACGACGTAGGGGCAACGGGTGTGGAAGGGGCACCCGTCAGGCGGATCGAACGGTGAAGGCATATCTTCGGTGAATCCGGTTTCGACGCGGGCACGGGCGACCCTGGGGTCCGGCACGGGCACCGCCTTGACCAGGGCGCTCGTGTAAGGGTGCAAGGGTTTGCGGTACAAGGCTTCCTGCCGCGCAACCTCCATACCCCGGCCCAGGTACATGACCATCACGCGATCACTGATGTGCCGCACCACCGAGAGATCGTGGGCGATAAAGATCAGCGACAACTGCAGTTTTCGCTGCAGGTCGCGCAAAAGATTGATGATCTGCGCCTGGATTGAAACGTCCAGCGCGCTGACCGGTTCGTCACAAATGATCAGTTTGGGATTGAGGACCAGGGCCCGGGCAATCCCGATGCGCTGGCACTGACCACCCGAAAACTCGTGCGGGTAGCGATTGAGCTGGTTGGGCAGCAGGCCCACCATTTTCATCATGCCGCGGACCCGTTCCTCTACCTGGACGCGGGCAATCTTGGGATAGAAGGTCCACAACGGCTCGGCGATGATGTCCCGTACGGTCATCCGCGGGTTGAGCGACGCCAGTGGATCCTGGAAGACGATCTGCATTTCCTTGCGCTTCTTGCGCAGGGATTCCTCGTCCAGCACAGTCAGGTCCTGGCCCATCCACAGCACCCGGCCGCGCGATGTTTTGACCAGGCCGAGAATCGCACGCGCCAGGGTAGACTTGCCGCAGCCCGACTCACCTACCACGCCCAGCGTTTCGCCCGCGAACAGGTCGAAACTGACCCCATTAACCGCCCGGATGATGCGCTGGCGCTGGCGCAACAGACCGCCTTCCGATGTTTCGTAATGCACCGCAAGATCTTGCACTCTCAAGACCGGCTCGCTCATTCGGTGTCTCCCAGGTGACACCGGTTGAGGTGACCCTGTCCGGTATCGCGCAGCCGCGGTTTCTGGTGGCATTGTTCGAATGCCCGCTCGCAACGCCGGCGGAAACAGCAACCCTTGGGCAGATTGAGCAGGTTGGGCGGGTTGCCCGGGATCGCGTGCAACTGCCCGTCACCCACCCGGTCCAGGCGTGGCACCGATTCCAGCAAACCCTGCGTGTAGGGGTGCTGAGGATCGTAGTAAATTTGCTCGACCGTGCCATACTCGACCACCTCGCCGGCATACAGCACCAGCACCCGGTCGCACAGCCCGGCAACCACGCCCAGGTCGTGGGTGATCAATACGATGGCCGTGTTCGACTGCCGCCGCAACTCAGCCATGAGCTGGGCGATCTGCGCCTGCACCGTGACGTCGAGGGCCGTGGTCGGTTCGTCTGCAATCAGGATGTCCGGCTCGCACAAAAGACCCATGGCGACCAGAACCCGCTGACGCATCCCACCCGAGTACTGGTGGGGATACTGCCTGATGCGCTGCTCAGGGTCCGGTATCCGCACCGCGCGCAGCATTTCCACGGCATGCGCCCGCGCTTCGCGGCGGTTCAGGCCCTGGTGGTGCATCACCATTTCCGTCATTTGTGAATCGATGGTGAGGTAGGGGTTCAGCGAGGTCATCGGGTCCTGGAATATCATTGCGATATCCTTGCCCCGGTGATGGTTGAGCTCGGCCGGGCCCATCTCCATGAGATCTTCACCCCTGAACCGAGCCGATCCTGTCGCGCGACCATTTTCGGCCAGCAACCCGAGTATCGCCAGCATCGACTGGGTCTTGCCGGAACCGGACTCACCAACGATCGCCAGCGCATCGCCGGGCTCCAGGGTGAAGTCGACCCCACTCACGGCGTGCACCTCACCCTCCGGCGTATCAAAGCTGACCTGCAGATTCTTGACCTCCAGCAATGCCATCACAGCCGGTCCTTCGGATCCAGCGCGTCACGCAGGCCGTCGCCGAGGAAATTGAAGCAATACAGGGTCACGGTGAGAAAGACAGCCGGAAAGATCAGGGTCCAGGGCGCCGACTCCAGGTCCTGTGCGCCTTCATTGACCAAGGCGCCCCAGGAACTCATTGGCTCCTGCACGCCCAGCCCAAGGAAGCTCAGGAAAGATTCCACCAGGATGACCTGCGGAATGGTCAGGGTCACGTACACCATGACTACACCCAGCAGGTTGGGCATGATGTGCCGCCAGATGATGTCCTTGCGTTGCACGCCACAGGCGCGAGCCGCCTCGACAAACTCCGTATTCTTGAGACTCAGTGTCTGTCCACGGACGATTCGCGCCATGTCCAGCCAGTTGACCGCTCCAATGGCGATAAAGATCAGGAAGATATTCCGCCCAAAGACCACCATCAGCAAGATGACGAAGAACATGAACGGCATCGCGTAGACGATGTCGACGATACGCATCATCACCCGGTCGGTGTACCCGCCGTAAAACCCCGCCACTGAGCCGTAGCTCACACCGATGATCAGGCTGACCAGGGTCGCCACCAACCCCACCAGCAACGATATGCGTCCCCCCTCCAGGGTACGCACCAGGATGTCCCGGCCGACCGCATCCGTTCCAAACCAGTGCCCGGTCGCCAGGCTGGGGGCCGAGGTGGTGTTGTCCCAGTCGGTGTAGTCGCCTTCCCAGCTGAGCAGCATCGGCCCGAAGGTCACCACCAGGATCATCAGCCCCATGACGATAGCGCTGATCACGGCAGCCCGGTTCTTCAGCAGGCGGTGCCAGGCGTCCTCCCACGGCGACCGACCGCGGATGTCGCCCAGCTCCATTGCCGCTTCAAAGGGATCCAGTTGGCGCGTATCAGTGTTCATCACCGTACCGGATCTTGGGGTTCAGCCATGCGTAGAGCATGTCCACCAGGAAATTGAGCAGGATAATCAGGAATCCGTAGAAAATGACCACGCCCATAACCAGCGTGTAATCGCGGTTCAGCGCACCTTGGACAAAATGGCTGCCCAACCCGGGTATCGCGTAGATACGCTCGATGACCACGGAGCCGGTGATCAGCCCCGCCGTGGCCGGACCCATGTAGGAGATGACCGGAAGCAAAGCGGGCTTCAGGGCATGCTTGCCGATGACGAGGCGCTCCGGCAACCCCTTGGCGCGCGCAGTACGAATGAAATTACTGTGCAGCACCTCGATCATGCTGCCGCGCGTCAGGCGCGCGACGTAAGCGGTCACCGGCAAAGCCAGGGTGATGACCGGCATGACCATTCTCTGCAACGACCAGTCCCAGCCGCCCGCCGGCAGCCACCCCGCATAGACTGCGAGCAGCAAGATGAGGATCGGCGCAATGACGAAATTCGGAATGGAAATTCCCAACATGGCGAAACCCATGACGCCGAAATCTGCCGCGGTGTTCTGCCGCAGCGCGGCGAAAACCCCGATCATGGTGCCCCCAAAGAAAGCCAGCACCATGGCCAGACCGCCAATCGTCAGCGACACGGGGAACCCCTCCCCAATCAATTCGTTGACGGTCCAGTCTTTGTACTGGAAGGATGGCCCAAAATCGAGCGACGAGATCTGGCCAAGATAGCGGAAGTACTGCTGCAGCAACGGCTCATCCAGGTGGTACTTGGCGTTCAGGTTGGCCTGGATTTCCGGCGGCAGCGCCTTTTCTGAATCAAAAGGTCCGCCTGGCGCAATACGTACCAGGAAAAAGACTACCGTCACCAGGATCAGCAGCGTCGGAATGACGCCCATGATGCGCAGAGCGATATGCCGGGCGAGTCCGGAAGGCTGGATTTTCAACCTGAATCCCCGGCAGGTGGAACCACCTCGACATCACTGTCCTGGCGCCGTGGCCCGGTGGCGGGCTTCAACAGAAACATGTGTTTGCTGTAGTGGTGATCCATGACGTTGCTCTGCCACCCCTTCACGTGCAAGTCGACCAGTCGCTTTGTGACGTAGGTATAGACCGGGATTATCGGCAGGTCTTCCAGGATCATCCTTTCCGCCTCCTGCATCAACCGGCGACGGCGGGACGGAATCCGTTCACTGGCGATTTCCTCCAGCAGTTGATCATACAGATCATCGCTATACCCGTAGTCATTCTGTCCATATCCGCTCCTGAATAATTCGAGAAAGCTGTAGGGATCACTGTAGTCGCTGATCCACCCGGCCCGGAACACCTGGGTCACGACCTTCTGGCTGCGGTTCTGCAGGAACACCTTCCATTCCTCGTTGACCAGTGTCACCTGCACACCCAGCACCTGCTTCCAAAATGATGCGATGGCCAGCGCGACCTTCTTGTGGTTCGCGCTGGTGTTGTACCGGATTTCCACGCGCAGCGGACGGTCTTCCGAATAGCCGGCAGCGGCATAGAAGCGCCGCGCCTCTTCGTTGCGCTGTTCCTGCGTCCAGGCCACCCACTCCGATACCGGTGATTCATACTCTCCGATGCCTGGTGGGACCAGGGTGAAGGAGGGCTGCTCGCCGAACTGGGTCACCTTATCGGTCAGCAGTTGGCGGTCCACGGCCAGCACCAGTGCGGCGCGCAAATCCGGGCTTTCGATGAACGGCTCACGCAGCAGATTGAAACCAAAGAAATAGGATCCCAGCCAGGGGCTGACCACCAGCTCGTCCGGGTAGTGGTTTTGCAGCCACTTGAATTGGTTGTTGGGTACTTCGTTGGTCCACTGCAGTTCGCCTGAGCGAAACTGCTTCAACTCGGTCGACTGATCCTCATAGGGGTAATAAACCACGCGCTGCAAAATCACGTTACCCGCATCCCAGTAATTCGGGTTGCGCTCGAGCACAATCCGCGAGCGCACCACCCAGTCTGTCAGCGTGAAAGCCCCATTCGAAACCAGGTTGCCCGGCCGTGAAAACCGGTTGCCATGTTCCTCCAGGCTCGGGCGGTGCACGGGATAGGTAGAGGAATGGCTGAGCAGACCCAGGAAGTAAGGTGTCGGATCGGTCAGCTGAATCTGCAAGGTATGGTCATCCAGCGCCGTCACGCCCAACTTCTCGACCGGCAAGTCGCCCGAGAGGACCGCCTGCGCATTCTGGATGGGCAGCAGGACCTGGGCGTAATTCGAAGCGGTCTCGGGCGCTGCGCTGCGCTGTAGCGCGAACACAAAGTCACTGGCCAGCACCGGGTCGCCGTTAGACCATTCAGCATCGCGCCGCAGATAAAATGTGTAGGTAAGGCCATCCCGGCTGATGTTCCACCGTGCTGCCGCCCCGGGAACGACAGTACCATCGGGCGCTTCAGCGGTCAGCCCCTCATACAGGTCGCGAAGGATGTGAGCGGAGGGTACGCCCTCGGCAATATGCGGGTCGAGCGTCTGTGGCTCCCCACCATTATTGCGGTGCAGCTCCTGCCGTTCTGACAGTATGGAAGGATCGGGGCGGCCATCGATCAAGACCAGTTCCACCGGCCGCGCGCGCTGCTCTCGCTCCGGCGCAAAATCGGAGTCCTGACGGGAGCATGCAAGCAACAGCAGGCCGCATGCGGCCAGGCATAGGCTTGTGTAGACTCGGGTCACGATCAGTCTGAATCCAGATCCATGTGGCGCGACAGACAGTTGTCACGCACGTTGGGGTAAAAACCGCGCATCCCCGCCTTTACCAGGTGACGGGAAACATAATCATAAAGCGCGATGGCCAGCATGTCGCCCATCAGCTGCCATTCCGCCTGCCGCGGTCTCGCAAGCGGTTCTCGCAATAGTGGCCGCCCGCTTCATGCAGGAGCGCACCAGAAGTCACCTGGTCTGCCCGGGTTTCGCGGAGTATATCGATGTTCACAAGGACTCCGCGAGGGGTGAATGACCATGCCGAATGGCAGAGTAAAACCCGTATTGGCAGGAGTATCCTAGCGTACATGCGTGTATCCTAACGTGTCCGCCGGGAGAAGGCGGCAAGAATGATCCGAGGAATGCGTCCCGTGGCCCAGAAAGAACCCCAAATCGTCGAAAACCGAACGCAACTGGTCGAATACCTGGCTTCGGGCTGCAAACCGCAAGAGCGTTGGCGTCTCGGCACCGAGCATGAGAAGTTCGGCTACGCCAGAGCGGATCTGTCACCCCTGGCCTACGAGGGCGGGCACGGCATCCGTGCCATTCTGGAGGGCCTGGCGGGGCAGTTTGGCTGGCGTGAGGTAAAGGAGAACGGCAATACGATCGCCCTGCTCGATGACACAGGGGCGTCCATTACCCTGGAACCCGGGGGACAACTGGAACTGTCCGGGGCGCTTCTCGACAACATTCACCAGACCTGTACGGAGGTCAACACCCACCTGAAACAGGTCAAGTCCATCGCGCGGCCGCTGGGCGCTGCCTTTCTCGGCATGGGTTTCCAGCCCAAATGGCGGCGCGAAGATATCCACTGGATGCCCAAGGGGCGCTACCGAATCATGCGCGATTACATGCCGAAAGTCGGATCACTCGGTCTCGACATGATGACCCGGACCTGCACGGTTCAGGTCAACCTGGATTTCTCCAGTGAAACGGACATGGTGCGTAAATTCCGGACCTCACTGGCCCTGCAGCCAATCGCAACGGCCCTGTTCGCCAATTCACCTTTCATCGAAGGCACCCCTTGCGGCTACCTCAGTTACCGGTCGCATGTCTGGGAAGACACCGATCCGGATCGGACCGGCATGCTGCCCTGGGTATTCGATGACAGCATGAGCTTCGAGCGTTACGTGGACTACATGCTCGACGTACCGATGTACTTCGTTTATCGCGACGGCCGCTACATTGACGCCTCCGGCCAGTCGTTCCGCGACTTTCTCGCAGGCCGGCTGCCCGCCTTGCCCGGAGAACAGCCGCGTCTGTCGGACTGGGAAGACCACCTGACCACGGCTTTCCCCGAAGTCCGCCTGAAGCGTTACCTGGAAATGCGCGGGGCCGACGGGGGACCCTGGGGCGAATTGTGCGCGCTGCCCGCGCTTTGGGCTGGAGTACTTTATGACGACGCTTCGTTGGCGGCGGCCTGGGATCTGACCCGGGACTGGAGCATGGAAGATCGCCTGAAATTGCGACAGGATGCCCCACGATTGGGGTTACGAGCCGAGGCAGCCGGACGCCCGGTCCACGAAGTCGCGCGTGATTTATTGGAAATTGCCCGCCAGGGCCTGAAAAACCGGGCCCGCCTGAACGCGGCGGGCGATAATGAAACCGGGTTCCTGGGGCCGTTGCAGGAAACGGTCGACAGCGGCCTGACCCCCGCTGACCGCAAACTGGCCCTGTTTAACGGCCGCTGGAACGGTTCGATCGACCCCTTGTTCGAAGAGTTCGCTTACTGAACGCCTGACTGCTCGCAGTCCCCGACGCGATTGCCTTGCCAGGACATGGTGAATTCCATTTTCTGGCCGCCCATGTCGGCAGTCATGGATCCTTCTCCATACATGCTGTCGCCTTCTGAAGTAAACGACCATTGCCCCTCAGTGGTGCCCATTGGCCCCGGGCACGCCAATGACCAGCTGATGGTTTTACCTTCGACAACCATGTCGTTCACGTCGCACGGAGTCTCCTGGTCCATCTGGAAGTCTTCGGGGTCGAGTTCAGCTTCCTCGACGCATTCGGTATAACTGCGCTCCTGCGGCGCCGGCATCATGGGCATGGTCATGCTCATGCTCATTTCCCAAAGCCCCGGGGTGACGGCAACACCCTTCGCCAGGACTAAAGCGGGGGCCGCCATGCCCAGCACCAGACACAGTGCAACGATTTTTCTCATTCTATTCCTCAGGTCGACAGTCAGCCCTGTTCGGATGCCGAACCGTTTTCCGGCTCGACCTTCCAGATCACCAGACGCCAATCTTTGCTGCTCTTGGCACTGTGATCGAGCCCTATGTAGTAGGTCTTGCCCGCTTCGAACTCCGCTTCAAGGTCCGGCACCCCTTCCGACGGGCGACCGGTATAACGCCGGCAATAACTCGTATTCACCACTGCGCGGCCATTCATGCTATGCCTGCCCGGCTCCATTTCAAAACCGGTTGCATGAACATTGACGAGTTCGCCATCGATTCGCTGGATATGAACCGACGAGAGACACTGCGCAGGCTTCTCGTTTTGGGTGATGATTCGCGCCATGGGCGCCGCTTTCTCATCCAGTGACATTCCCGTCATGGGCACTAAAAGCGCCAACACTGTTGTTGCTATCACTCTGATCATCTCGTTACTCCTTCTGGCCAGGCCAGTTCAACCGCTCGCCCTGCCCCACCGAAGCGACAGTGCCTGCCCCCTGTTTAACAGTTTAGGCCAAATACCCACGAGCTTCAGGCTGTCCGCCTGTTCCGCTAGAAAGGCAGCTCCAGGTCCGGCCTGATGGCCAGCATCTGCATTCGGAAAGCTTCCTGGATGACCTGCAGGGCCTCCTTGCTTTCACCGTCGAACCGTACCACGAGGATCGGCGTGGTGTTGGACGCCCGGCAAAGACCCCAGCCATCCTCGAAGTCCGCACGCACACCATCGATGGTGCTGACGCGCGCATCCGGGAACCTGGCCTGTTCCTGGAACTGTTTGACGAAAGCGTGGTTTTCGCCCTCAGCCATGTGTACTTTCAGTTCCGGTGTGCTGATGCTGTTGGGCAAGCTGGTCAGCACTTCTTCGGGTGAACGTTCATCCATGGCCAGAATTTCCAACAGGCGAGCCGCCGAGTAGATGCCGCAATCGAAACCGTACCAGCGGTCGCCGAAGAAGAAATGACCGCTCATCTCGCCAGCAAACGGGGCGCCAGCTTCCTTCATGCGGTTTTTTATCAGGGAATGCCCGGTCTTGTACATTTCCGGCGCCCCCCCGGCCTCGCGAATCACTTTGTCCAGGTGGCCGGTGCACTTGACGTCGTAAATAATCGGCGCCCCCGGGTGACGGCTCAATATCTCTCGCACGTACAGCATCATCACGCGATCTGCGAAAATGATTTCCCCGGACGGCGTCACCACGCCCAGCCGGTCCGCATCGCCGTCGAAAGCGACGCCCAGGTCGGCGTTCATCAGGTTGACGGATTCAATCAGGTCGCGCAGGTTCTCCGGCTCACTGGGATCGGGATGATGGTTAGGGAAATTGCCATCGACCTCATCGTACAGGGGCAATACTTCCGCACCGATTGCGCGCAATACGTCTGCCGCGCAAATGCCGCCAATGCCATTGCCACAATCGGCCACCACCTTGAGGGGGCGCTGCAACTGGATGTCGGAAGCGATACGCTCACGGTAACGATCCAACGCCTGCTCATGGGTGACTTGACCTTCACCCTTCAGCACATCGCCCGCTTCCAGCCGCTCGTAAAGCGCCTTGATCTTCTTGCCCGCCAGGGTTTCGCCCCCGATCATGACCTTGAAACCATTGTATTCAGGAGGGTTATGGCTGCCGGTAATCATCACGCCGGAACCGCTCTTGCATTCGTTGGCCATATAGTAGAGAACCCCGGTGGGTACGGCGCCAATATCGATGACATCGCAACCAGTCGAGGCGATACCCTCTACCATGCCCTTGACCAGGTCTGGGCCAGAGTGGCGGCCATCACGCCCCACCACGACCGGCGCGGCATGGGCTTCGAGCGCGGTGCTGCCAATGGCCTGACCGACACGCCTGGCGATTCCGGCATCCAGGGTTTCACCGACGACACCACGAATGTCATAAGCGCGGAAAATTTCTGCTTTCATAGTCACTGCCTGTTCTGGTTGCGGTCGGTTTTCCCGACGGTGTTTATCCGGATCGAAATGAATATCCTCGAGGCTGACCGCGGGTTGTGGGATGGGTGGCTCAGGCTTGGTTTCGACGTCATCTTCCGGCGTCCCACCGAAATCCAGTTCATCATGGGCATCGAGCATGGCGGGGTCCTCCATTAGCTCTGGCACCTTGCGCAACGACAACTGTTGTCGTATCACGCCATAGGCCAGGCACAACCCACCCAACACGAAAATCAGCAAACGCAGCCAAGCCGGAAACGTCGAGTGCTCGACACCCTTGGGAACAACCACCCGGAACAGCGAACCCGGGACCGCCAAGCGGCGCGGCGAAGCCTGCACCAGCGTGGGGTCACCGAATTCACGCAAGGAATTTGCAGCGAACCGCCCGTTATTCTGCTCCAGCCCTATGTACCCCGATTTCGGCATGGTGACATTGAAGCGTGAAACGATCAGCTCGAAATCCGCCATTACCATGAGGATACCCCGGATCACCTCGCCTTCCCGTACCGGTACCGCCCCGGCGATCACCCGCTGGCCTTCGTGTTCGAATGACTGGACCCGCGCCGCGCCGTTTTCACTGGCCTCCAGCAGCATCGCCATGATGACGAACGCATTTTCACTGTTGGGATCGATCCGGCCGAGCCAGTCTTCCGGGTCATAGATTCGGACATCGACCAGTTCACTAAGGCGTCCGGACAGGTAGCGCTCCAGATCGGCCGTGTTGTCCGGGTTTTCGATCGCCATGCCGGCCAGGTCGAGCACTTGCTGGTCCTCGAACAAGCGGGTAAACCCCTGCACCGCTTCCAGAATCTGGGACACGGCCCTTCGCCCTTGCTCCAGCGCCTGGTCGGTTTCCTGCTCGCCGGCCGAACCCACGAACAACATCACGGTCATGCTCAAAATCAGCAGGGCGCCAGCCGCCATGAATACGAAGGGGTTGCTCAGCAACGCCGGCAATCGGGACGCAGATTCAGTGTTCGCGCCGCTGTTTTCCGCCTTCCTGGCCTGCTCTGCAGCCTTTTTTGTTTTGTCCAGTGAGCCTTTCATGAGTGCCCCGTGTGCCCAAACCCGCCTGCTCCGCGATCGCTGGCGTGAAACTCGTCGACAAGTTCCCATTCCGTTCGAACCACCGGCAGGAATACCAGCTGTGCGATCCGCGCTCCGACCTCGACCGTAAACGGCCGATCCGAGCGGTTCCAGCAAGAGACGAAAACCTGTCCCTGATAATCACTGTCGATCAACCCCACGAGGTTGCCCAGAACGATACCATGCTTGTGCCCCATCCCGGACCTCGGCAGGATCACCGCGGCCAGGTCCGGGTCAGCGATATACATGGCGAACCCCGTCGGGATGAGAACTGTCTCACCGGGGGCAACGGTAAGCGTGTGTTCGACACAGGCCCTGAGGTCCATTCCGGCCGAGCCCGCGGTAGCGGGCTCAGGCAACGGGATTTCCTTGCCCAAGCGCGAATCGAAAATTCTGATCTGAATCGACTTCACATCGTACCTTCCATGGCCAGGAACCAGCGTCCATCACGAAGACCCACATCATAACAAGCAAAGAAGGATTACGCTCACGGTGAGCCTTGCTCCGCTGCCCGTTGGGCGAGCGGAGTAACCCCGCCGGGGCTTGTCCTTACAGCGTGCGGCGGATTTGTCCGATCGCGCTTTGAAAGATGATGGTCGAAGATGGCGTCATGAAAACCCGCAGCGACCTTGAACTCCTGGCCGCGCTGATCGAAGACGAACGGCCCGGCGGCGACGCGTTGTCAGAAGCAGAACAATTGCTGTTGCGGCATGGTGGCTTGCGGAACCTGTTCAGCACTGCCCAGTGCCAGGCGCCGGCGGAAGACCGAGGCTTGCGCCGAGTAGCAGCAGCGGCTGAACTCTGCCGCCGCCGCTTGCTGGAGAGACTGACGCGCGGGGATGCCCTGACCAGCCCGGCCAGCACACTGGAGTACCTGCAGTCCTGGTTGCAGGATCGGCGGCGGGAAGTGTTCACGGTGCTGTTCCTCGATACCCGCCACCGGGTCATCACGGCGGAAGAGCTATTTCAGGGCTCGATAGATGGCGCCTGCGTCTATCCCCGCGTCGTTGCGGAGCGCGCTCTGATCCTGGGAGCAGCAGCCGTGATCGTGGCGCACAACCATCCCTCAGGCGTCGCCGAGCCCAGCCTGGCGGACCAGGCCATCACCCGCCGGCTCAAAGAGGCGCTCTGCCTGCTGGAAATCCGGCTTCTGGATCACTTTATCGTCGGTGATGGCGAGCCGGTCTCGATGGCCGATCGCGGCATGCTCTGAAAATCAGCAGAACTGCCCGCCGGACCGCGTCAATGTCGCGTGTTTGAGGCATCCTGGCCTTGCAAGCCGGGCCTGCTTGATGTATAAAGTGCGCCCTTCATTAGCACCTGAGTTGACGGGAAGGTCCCATGTCCAGAGTATGTCAGGTTACCGGCAAACGGCCGGTCACCGGAAACAACGTGTCGCACTCGAATATCAAGAGTAAGCGGCGCTTTTTGCCCAACCTGCACAACCACCGTTTTTGGGTGGAAAGTGAAAACCGTTGGGTCAAGCTTCGCGTGTCCACCAAGGGCCTGCGCATCATCGACAAGAAAGGCATTGACGCCGTTCTGAAAGACATGCGCGCCCGCGGCCAACGCGTTTAACGGAGAATTGCACCATGGCCAAATCAGCACGTGACAAGATCCGCCTGGTGTCGTCTGCCGGCACCGGCCATTTCTATACCACCGACAAGAACAAGAAAAACACCCCGGGGAAGATGGAAATCAAGAAATACGATCCGGTCGTGCGCAAGCACGTCATGTACAAGGAAGGCAAGATCAAGTAATCCTGCCGCACTCCTGTCGTTCAAAACCCGCCCTGGTGGCGGGTTTTTTTATTGCTTTCGGCTCAACAGCAGGTTGCCCCATTTATCGACCCGCAATGACCAGCCAGGCGCCAGCCAGGAAGTCGCAACCTGCTCGGTGATGATGGCCGGGCCCGCGGTCGTGAAACCGGGCGCCAGGCTGGCTCGCTCCAGCAAGGGAACAAGTTTTTTCAGATCTGCCGAGTACACTTGCCGCTGAACCGGCTCGGCTGTGGTGACCATGATGGCTTCAGCGGAACGGACCAATGCCGTTGCTCTGGCCGAGAGCCGCAGATTTACCAGTTCGACGGGCAACTCCAGCCGGTGTCCACAGGCCGCTTCATGCGCCTCGTGAAACCGCTCTGTGTGGTCTTCGCCCGGCTCGAAATCCAGCAGGAAAGTGGCGCTTTGACCGCGGTAACGCAATTCCAGCTGCCGCCGGAAGGTCATTTCATCTTCCGCTACACCTTCTTCGACCAATTGTTCTCTGGCCAGGGCCCGCAGGTTTTCAAACGGACCCGATAGCTCAACGTCCGGCGACTGGGCGAGCAGTCCCGGCATTGCCCGAGAGAGGTCTCGCCCGGGTTCACTGGCCAACATTCCTTCGGCAGAAAGCACACCTGCCCGCGCGGGCAGCATGACGGCACGCATATCCAGTAGCTCCGCCAGTTCACAAGCGTGCAACCCCCCTGCTCCGCCGAAGCTGAAAAGTGTGTACTGGCGCGGATCGTGACCGCGTTCGACCGAGATCACCCGTAATGCACGGGCCATGTGTTCATTTGCCAGCCGGATGACTCCGCGGGCCGCTTCCAGCCGGTCACAGCCCAGTTGACTGGCCAGAGCGTCCAGCGCGCTGGCGGCGGGTGCCTTGTCCAGCGGCAGGTACCCCCCAAGCAAAGTTTCGGCCGGAATGCGGCCCAGCACCAGATTGGCGTCTGTGACCGTGGCCAGAGTGCCGCCCCGGTCATAACAGGCAGGTCCCGGGGCGGCACCTGCTGACTCCGGACCCACCATCAACAGGCCCCCGGCATCGACACGCGCGATCGAACCACCACCCGCACCGATGGTGTGGATATCGACGGATGCGATCATCAGGGGCCAGTCACCGACTCGGCACTGGTGGCTGAGCGGTATTTCTCCTTCGAGCAGCGCCACATCCGTGGAAGTCCCGCCCATGTCGAAGGTCAACAGCCGCTCGACCCCGGTGATCTGGCCGCTCAACCGCGCCGCCGCCAGCCCCCCGGCCGGACCCGACAGAAGCAATCTTGCCGCCTGCTGTGCGGCCTGTTCGGCCTGGATCGTGGTACCGGAAGATTGCATGACGGAAATGCCCGCTTGAGGAATGCGGCTGGAAAGCTTTTTCAGGTAACGGGAAATGATTGGGCCAACGGAAGCATTGAGCCACGTCGCAATGCCCCGCTCATATTCGCGCAACTCGGGCAACACTTCGCTGGACAATGAAACGAACCAGCGCTCACCCAGCAAACGGGCAATCCGTTGTTCCTCGGCAGGGCACAGAAAGGAAAACAACAGATTGACCGCCACGGCTTCCGGCCGGAGTTGCTCGAGACGCTCCCTGAGCTCAATAAGCTCCGTATCGGACGCCACGGCCAGCCTGTCGCCGTCAGCGGTTATACGCGTCGTCACTTCCAGGCACATCTCTGCGGGCACGGGCGGCGGCGTTGCCGGCTGACACAGCTGATAGACGTGCTCACGATTTTGCCGGCCCAGGCTGAGCACGTCTGCAAAACCGGCACTGGTGACGTAGGCCACCTTTGCGCCCTTACCTTCCAGCACGGCATTGGTCCCCACGGTGGTGCCATGAACGACCAGGCTGACCCGATCCGCAACCCCCAGGCGGTCGAGACCCTCAAAAATGGCCCGGGAAGGATCGTCAGGTGTGGAAAGGACCTTGCAATGGCGAAGGCGTCCGTCTTTCAGGACGACCACATCGGTGAATGTACCGCCGGTATCGATTCCGGCGAGGATGGCTGGATTGGATGTCACGCGTGAATTTTTTCCGCTGTTTGCCGTATTGTATGGCCCTTCATAGTCAGAGACACCTGCATGCCCGAGTTGCCCGAAGTCGAAACCACCTGCCGGGGGATTGCCCCGCACCTCGAGGGAGCAACGATCACGGCCATCGAGATCCGTAATCCGCGGCTGCGTTGGCCCATTCCCGAGTCTGTCCAGCAGGCCTGCGGCCACCCGGTAATGGCGGTCCGGCGGCGAGCCAAGTACATCATCATCGAGGTGGCAGGTGGAGCCCTGCTGCTGCACCTGGGCATGTCGGGCTCTGTGCGCGTTTTGCTGGAAGCGGCAACCCCCCGCAAGCATGACCATTTCGACCTGGTCACACCGCATGCCATCGTGCGGTATTGCGATCCCCGTCGGTTCGGCTCGTTTACGTGGTGCGATACCCCGATAGAAAGTCACCCGCTACTGGCGGCCCTGGGCCCCGAGCCCTTGTCGGACGCGTTCAGCGGCGACCACTTGTACAAGCGGGCCCGGGGGCGCAGAGCCGCCGTCAAGAATTTCATCATGGATGGCCGCATCGTCGTCGGCGTCGGCAACATCTACGCCTCTGAAGCCCTGTTCATGGCAGGAATCCACCCGGCGCGCCCGGCCGGAAGAATCTCTCGGGCCCGTTATGCGGGGCTTGCCGGAGCGATCCGGGATGTCCTGGCCCGCGCCATTCGCCAAGGGGGAACAACGCTGCGGGATTTCAGCGGGGCGGGCGGTACCCCTGGATATTTTGCCCAGGAATTACTCGCTTACGAACGGGAGGGACAACCCTGCCTGCAGTGCGGGGCGACCATCCACCGGCGCGTCATCGGGCAACGCTCCAGTTACTACTGCCCGGCTTGCCAGCGCTGATCGCTCCCCGGCGAAAAGTACGGGTACACGCAAACCGCGCAAAGGACTATGATGCCGTACGAGAGCGACATCGTCTGATCTGACTCAGCAGGAGCAAACTCGTGAAAAAGGCAACTCTGGCCGTCCACGCCGGCTCTGCGCGTGAGCGCAACATGGGCGGAATTAACTCACCCATTCTGACTTCCAGCGCCATCGAGTACCTCGATGATACCGAGGTCCGTTACCCGCGTTATTTCAACACCTTCAACCAACAGGTAGTCGCGGCCAAGCTGTGCGCCCTGGAAGGAGCGCCCGACGGTCTGGTAACCAGTTCTGGTATGGCGGCCATCTCAAGCATCATGATGGGGCTGCTGCACCCCGGCGAACACGCCATCATCATGGAAGGAATGTATGGCGGGACCCACAGCCTCGTGACGACCGAGTTTCGTCGCCTGGGGATCGAATACAGCATCAGCTCGGGTGAGCCCGATGACATCCGCGCGCAGATCAGACCGAATACCCGCCTGCTGTTCGTGGAATCACCCACCAATCCCCTGCTACGGGTGATCGATCTCGCGGCCGTTGCCGAAATCACGCACCAACATGGCATCGTCAACGCCATCGATAACACGTTCGCCACCCCGATCCTGCAAAACCCGCTGAGCCTGGGTTTCGACCTGGTCATGCACAGCGGCACCAAGTACCTGGGCGGACACAGCGACCTGTGCTGCGGCGCCCTGTTGGGCTCGGAAGCGCTGATCGAACGTATCCGCAACCATGCCCTGATGCACGGCGGCAGCCTCAATGCGCAAGAATGCTACCTGCTGGAACGCAGCCTGAAGACCCTGGACCTGCGGGTTAGGCGGCAAAGTGAAAACGCCCTGATCGTGGCGCACGACCTGCTGGAGGTGCCAGGCATCGTGCGCGTGAACTACCCCGGACTGCCCTCACACCCTGGCCACGACATTGCAGTGCGACAGATGACCGGATTCGGCGGAATGTTATCGTTCGAACTCGACCCTGCGATCGACCCTGTGCGGTTTCTGCGTGCCCTGCAGTGGATTCCCTGTGCCATCAGCCTTGGCGGCGTCGAGACTTTGCTGTGCCAGCCAGTGGCGACCTCGCATGCGCGCATGGAACTGGGCGAAAGAGAACGCCTGGGAATCACCCCCCAGTTGATCAGGGTTTCAGTGGGTATCGAAGATGTGGGGGATATCGTGGAGGAAGTGGTCACCGCCATCCAGGAAGCGGCTTGAGCCCACCCGATCCGTCAGCGTCTACGGATATTCAGACAGTGCTGCGCGCGTTTCTGCCGGGGCTCATCCACCGCCCGCTGCTTTTTCGAGCTCTTCTTCCATGCGCTTCTGGCGCTCCTCATCGTTTTTCAGATACTCATCCTGGTACGTTTCGGCTTTTCTCAGGATTTTGACCTGATCGCCAATGAAACTCTCTTCCGCGGGAACCGGATCAGGTTCGGGCATGAAATAAAGCACTGCCAGCAACACGAGAATCAGAATGATCATGAAGCGCATATCGTCTCTCCTGGTGAGTGCATCCCCCCTTGCGAGCCTCAAAGCAACGGGGGGCTGTTGTTTTCGTCTGCTTCCGAATCATCCGTCGGAAGTTCGATAAATTTGATTCTTTTTCCGCCACTGAAAACGCTTTTGAATTCCTTACGGCTGACCGACACATACCGGTCATTGCCCCCGATCTCGATTTGGGATCCTTCCTTCAGGGCATACCCATTTTCATCGACCCGAACCACCATGGTGGCTTTTCGTCCGGTATGGCAGATGGTCTTGAGTTCGTCCAACTCATCCGCCCAGGCCAGCAGATACTTGCTGCCTTCGAACAACTCCCCCTGGAAGTCGGTGCGCAGCCCGAAACACAGCACCGGAATGTTCAGCTCGTCCACCACCTCGGTCAGCTGGTAGACCTGGTCGCGAGTGAGAAATTGGCTTTCATCCACCAGTACGCAATGAATGTTTCGCTTCTCCAGTTGCGAGCGGGTCATTTCGAGCAGGTCATCCCCGCCGTCGAAAGTCAGCGCCGGGGACTTGAGGCCGATGCGTGACTGGATGACTCCCACCTCGTAGCGATCATCCAGCCTGGGCGTGAACAGCAGCGGGTTCATGCCCCGCTCCCGATAGTTGTGCGCAGACTGCAGCAAAGCCGTCGTTTTGCCGGCGTTCATCGAAGAGTAATAGAAATAGAGCTTAGCCATTGGTTTCACCGGATGCCATGCAGCTTTAATTTGTCAACATGAACAGCTGACCTTAGCACGATCCAATTCTCTCTGATCTGCCATGTTATTTACAGTCTGTTTCCAGAAGCGTTTTTGCCGGAACAGAGCAGACTTGCCCAAAAAGAACGGCTATACTGCCCGGCCACTGGCATTACCGAGGCTTACGACCGGTGTTTCTTACACCGGACATCGTGAGCAAAAGACACGATACATACCCATTGCAGACATGAATAACTCATACCGCGCCATTTGGAACGAGAGGGCCTTGACCCCGGAATCAGCGATGGCCGCCGTTGACGGCAGCAGCAACGAAGAAATACTGCGCCATACAGGGCGCTGGTCGGCTGACCAGGTCACGACGGCACTGGATATCACTGACACCGATCACGTGCTGGAATTGGGATGCGGCGTAGGCAGAATTGGCAGAGAGCTGGCAGATAGATGCGCCCACTGGACAGGCGTTGACATCTCGGAAAACATGCTGACCCACGCGAGAAAGCGACTCGTTGAGTTTGAAAACACCAGCTTCTATGCGCTGGAACGCAGTGCCTTGGACAAGGTGGACGGTGACTCCATCGATAAAGCCTATTCCATTGCGGTTTTCTGTCACATGGATAAGGAAGACCTTTATCTCTATTTACAGGACCTGCATCGTGTGGTGAAACCCGGGGGCCTGATTTTCGTTGAGACATGGAATCTCGTTCACCCGGTCGGCTGGAGGCGATGGGCGTTTGAGCCAAAGGTATGGTCCGAATCAGATCAGACCCAACGAAAGGATGTTGGCCGCAACCAGTTTTGTACACCCGAAGAGTTCGAGTTATACGTTAGCAAGGCCGGGTTCGAGGTGCTTGCCAATTACCACGAATCTCAATCGCTCCAGATCGTTGCAGGCAAAGGCCTGAGCGAAACCGCGATTGCCGGCCAGGTCGCGCGATTGCGCACTCACAAAAGTGAGATAGCGTACTCACCACTTTATGCCGAACTGTACGCACAGTTCGTCGACGTTATTTTTGGCGTCCAGCATGCTCGGGACATGTTTCTCTTCATGCAGGAACATGCTGACACTCCGGAGGTGGCGCTTTATCAACCCTATGTGCTCTCGTTATGGCATAAAAACTCTGAATTGTGGGGCGAAATCCCCACTCCGTAGTCATGCCAGATACCTTGCCGGTCGTTCTGACCTACCACTCACAAAACATCGGAAGTCACACAGCAGCAGATAACGACCACGTGGCTCTGAGGGAGGACCTGGAAGCCCTCCACCAAGCGGGGATCCGTATCGTTCCCCTGTCTCGAGTGGTGGACTGGCTGGACGGGCCGAGTGCAGACGAGGGGGCCATGGTATGCCTGAGCTTTGACGATGGTTGTGATTTCGATTTTCGTGACCTGGAGTGGCCAGGCGTAGGTGTGCAGCGCAGCATGCTGGGCATCCTGCAGGACTTTCGTTCGCGTCACGGCGCATCGGCCCAGCCTGGTCTTCATGCAACCACCTTTGTCATCGCCTCTCCGGAAGCCCGTAGCGTCATCGACCGCGGCTCCCTGTTTGGCCGGGACTGGATCCGGGACGATTGGTGGAGCGCAGCGATTGCCTCGGGCCTCATCTCGGTCGGGAACCACGGCTGGGATCATAACCATCCAGACCTGCCCGAGGAAACGGGACCGCGCGGCGGATTCAAGACAATCTCCAACCGGGCGCTGTGCGAAAGCCAGGTGGTTCGGGCAGCCCGCTACATCGAAGCGACCGCCGGGGAGTGGCCAGAACTGTTCGCCTACCCCTTCGGCGAATCCAGCGAATACATCCGGGACGTCTTCTTTCCAGAGTTCACTAGCCTGCATGGCTGCCGTGCGGCGTTTGGCACCGAGCCGGGTCCCGTCACCCGCTCCAGCAACCGCTGGAACCTGCCCCGTTATGTTTGCGGACGCGACTGGTCTTCACCAGAGGAGTTGATCAGCCTCATCCGGGCATGAGCGAAAACAGGCTGTTAAATCTTCAGGCCAGCCCTGTCTAAATTCAATTCAGGTATTTTTCAGACACTTTATCGCAACATTATGGTAGCTTGGGCCGACCCGAGTTTGACCAGCGAAAAGCGAGACAACCATGGATGGTGACCCTACTTCGATCGGCTTCTATGCGCTTTACGCCGTTTCGTACATCATCTCGATCGTGGCGTTCATGATGACCAACATCCAGCTGCTCCGCATACTGGTCGTCCTGTCTTCCGCCGGTTACGTCGTCTACTATTACGGCTTCCCGGCTGAGCCCCTGTGGATGGATGTGGGTACCGAATTCGCCTTCGTTCTGGTCAACCTGTTCATGCTTATGTACCTGTACTGGAGCAACTCGAGGATTCAATTCACACAGCGGGAGCAGTTTTTGTACCAAAGCGAGTTCCCCGCCCTGAACAGGCTTGAATTCAGGAAACTGCTCGAAATTGGCCAATGGTCCCTCGATGGACCCGGCCACACCTACACACGGGTAGGCGAGCATTTATCGCATATCTATTACCTGGTCAGCGGGCGGGCCGAGGCTGAGTTCGACGACGGCAATTCGGCGGTGATGACCCAGGGCAGCGTCATCGGAGAGGTCAGCTACCAGTTGCAGAGACCCGCTTCGGCCACGGTAATCAGTACGGAGCCTTGCCTGACGGTTCAGTGGAAAAAGTCTGACTTGCAGGCCCTGTGCGATAAATCCGAAAACATCAAGCAAGCGGTCAACGGAGTGCTGTCCTCACATATGGCCCAGAAACTCTCTCGGCCAATTACCCCCGCAGTCGCCAGCGATGCGACCGCCTAGCGTGATCAGGGGCTGATCACGGCTGCACCCGGCGTCGAACCCGATGCAAACCGCCCTGCGATACGCATCGGCCATTGGGGAAGGCACCTGCCATGGCATTGCGGACAGGGCTTGAATCCCCGAACAGGATTTACGTTTCGAGCCGGTAACAATCGAAGTACATGCTGACCGAGTTTTCGGGGCCCCGAAGGTCGAGCCCTCTCAACTCGGAGATATCGCTCTGATTGAAGGATTGCCTGCGCGCGTCGAAACCGCACTGCTGACACAACCGGGTGAACGTTTCACCGTCGTATATGAAGGTATGGCCGGCAAAGCGCATGCCGAGATTAAACACCTCGCCGGCCGATCCCGTTTCCAGCCCAACGCCCACATACGTTTTCCACAGCGCGACCAGGCCCTCCGCGTCCTCGATGTAGCGCCGCGCCAGTTCAGCCAAGTCCGGGGTCAGCACACGCAAGACCCCGCCCGGGCGCAGAATCCGGTGACACTCGCACAGAAACTGCCGCGCACCTTCAATCGTGAGTTGATCGATAAAATCCTCGGTATGCATGAGATCGGCCGAACCATCCGCGAAGGGCAGACCGCCCGACAGATCGGCGCACACCTGGGGTTCGCTGTCCAGGTCAAGGTCGACGTTGACCCAGCCCTCCAGCTTCCAGTGCCCCGAACCCAGGTTGATACTGACTTTGTCACTCATCGCTTCGCTGCTCCGCCCGACCGCAAAGCCGCACCCACTCGTCCAGGGCAGCGGATCGCAGGTCGGGATAACGTGCACGGTAGCGCGTCGCAACCGCCTCCGCCTGTGCCGCCAGTATGCCCGCCATGACCAGGTGTCCGCCAGGCCGGACCGCTTTGCCGAGAACAGGATAGAGGTCGATCAGGATGCCAGCCAGGATATTGGCCAAAAGGACATCGGCCTCGCTGCCATCGTAGTCTTCCGCCGATATCGCTTGCAGTCGGTCCGCCACGCCATTGCGCCTGGCATTTTCTGCAGCGGCCAGAACGGCCTGCGGGTCGTTATCCACGCATAAGACTTCGCGCGCGCCGCGCAGCGCCGCTGCAATGCCCAACACGCCGGTCCCACAACCAAAATCGATTACCCGTTTGCCGACCAGGTCGGTGGTTTCGATCCACTCCAGGCACAGGCGTGTGCTGGGGTGGGTTCCGGTGCCAAACGCCAGCCCGGGATCGAGTCGAATGAGCGTGGCATGTGGATCCGGCGGTTCGTCTTCGGTGGGGACGATCCACAGGGTCGGGCCGAACTGCATCGGACCAAACTGGTCACGCCACGCGGTCACCCAGTCCTTTGTCACCAGGGCGGAGACATGCACGCGATCGGCACTCTCCACGCCGGGCGCGAGGCTTAGCACCGCTTTCAGATCAACTTTCGATGTCGCTGACGGGTACAGACCGCAAACCTCGACCTCGGGCCACAATGGCGTTTCGCCAACGCCAGGTTCGAGTACCGGAACATCAGCCACATCGGAGAGTGTCACGGCCACGGCGCCCTGGCTTTCCATCAACGCCTCTACCGCAGCCACCTGCTCACGCGTCACGGCGACGCGTGCCTCGATGTAGGTTTCGCCAGGCGCCATGAGCCCTGCAATCTGCGGCTCAGCCGGATCGGGAATCGGCCCGTTCGGCCAACCGCTTTTCGAGATAGTGGATATTGAATCCGCCCTTGATGAATCCTGCGTCCCACAACAACCATTTGTGCAAGGGCACGTTGGTCTTGATGCCACTCAGGACCAGTTCATCCAGCGCCACTCGCATACGCGCGATGGCCGCATCACGGCTTTCCGCATGAGCGATGACCTTGGCGATCATGGAGTCATAGTTCGGGGGAACCCGGTAGTCGTCGTATATGTGCGAGTCCACGCGAATACCGGGGCCGCCCGGCGCGTGGAACTTTTCCACGGTACCGGGACAGGGCATGAAGGTGTCCGGGTCTTCAGCGTTGATGCGGCACTCGATAGCGTGACCCCGGATCTCGATGTCTTTCTGCTGGATGGAAAGGGGCGCACCCGCCGCGATCAGAATCTGCTCCCGCACCAGGTCGAATCCTGTGATGCACTCGGTAACCGGATGCTCTACCTGGATTCGCGTATTCATTTCGATGAAATAGAAACTGCCTTCGTCGTACAAAAACTCGAACGTCCCAGCGCCGCGGTAATTGATCCGCTTGCAGGCCGTCACGCAAATGTGACCGATTTCTTGCCTTTGCTTCTCCGTGATTCCCGGCGCCGGGGCCTCTTCAATCACTTTCTGGTGGCGGCGCTGCGTCGAGCAATCGCGTTCGCCCAGGTAAACGGCGTTGCCGTGCTGGTCGGCCATCACCTGGATCTCGATGTGCCGGGGGTTCAGCAGATACTTCTCCATGTAGACCGTGCTGTCACCGAAGGCGGTTTGCGCCTCTTGTCTCGTCAACTGGAGCGCGTTGGCCAGGTGCGCCTCGGTGTGCACCACCCGCATGCCGCGGCCACCACCACCCGCGGTAGCCTTGATGATCACCGGGTAACCGATTTTCTGGGCAATCTCCATGCACAACGGCAGGTCTTCAGGCAAGGGGCCATCCGATCCGGGCACGCAGGGCACCCCTGCCTTCTGCATGGCCTTGATCGCGGAAACCTTGTCACCCATCAGGCGAATGGTCTCCGGCCGCGGGCCGATGAAAATGAACCCGCTCTGCTCTACCCGTTCGGCAAAATCAGCGTTTTCCGCCAGGAAGCCGTACCCCGGATGCACCGCGACCGCGTCCGTTACCTCGGTCGCAGCAATGATGGCAGGCACATTCAGATAACTCTCGGTGCCTGCGGGTGGCCCGATGCAGACGGACTCGTCGGCCATGGCCACGTGCTTCAGGTTGCGGTCCACCGTGCTGTGCACCGCCACGGTTTTGATATCCATGGCCTGGCAGGCACGCAGGATTCGCAAGGCGATTTCGCCGCGATTGGCGATGACGATCTTATCGAGAATGGCCACGATCGCAGAGTCCTCCGCGGATCAGCGAATCACGAAGAGCGGCTGGTCGAATTCAACCGGCTGGCCGTTCTCAGCGAGGACGGCCACCACGGTGCCGCCAAAATCGGATTCGATCTGGTTGAACATCTTCATGGCTTCGATGATGCACAAGGTGTCGCCGGTGGCCACCTTTTGTCCCATGCCCACGAACGGTTCGGCCTCGGGACTGGAAGAAGCATAGAAAGTGCCGACCATCGGTGCACGCACGATTTGCCCGTCCGGAACCGATTCAGTCTCATCGACTGGCACCTCAGCGGCACCGACGGGTGCGGCGACGGCTACCGTTGCAGGCGGTGGCGCAACAGCCGCCGGGGGCGCCATCATGTGCATGGCAGCCGCTGCGCCGCGAGTAAGGCGTACCGACTCCTCGCCCTCGACGATTTCAATTTCGGTCAAGTCCGATTCCTCGAGCAACTCGATCAGTTTCTTGATTTTCCTGATATCCATAAGCTGCTTACTCCCTCTCAGGGTCTATCCGGTTGATGATGGCCTGCAGGGCCAGTAGATATCCTTCACCACGAAAGCCGCTGATCACTCCAAGCGCAATGTCGGCGAAATAACTCACCTGCCGGAAGGGCTCACGCGCGCTCACGGCGGACAGGTGGACTTCGATAAAAGGGATCTCGACCGCGAGCAGCGCATCGCGCAAGGCGATGCTGGTATGGGTATAGCCCGCGGGGTTCAGAATGATATAACCCACACCCTGGCGGCCCGCCTCATGGACGGCATCGACCAGGGCGCCTTCGGAATTGCTCTGCACGTGTTCGAGTTGCAGCCCGCAAGCTGCCGCAAACTCTCGCATGTCGCTGACAATATCTTCCAGCGTCCGCGAACCGTACTGGCCGGGCTCGCGCTGTCCGAGCAGATTCAGATTCGGCCCATTGAGGACAAGAATGGTGGTCACATTTTCTCCATTATTCTAATTGGGCGGTGACTCGCCTCGCCCGGCCTAGCATCCGGGGACGGAAAGTCTGCCTCCTACAGCGGACTTTGTCCACTATTCGCCACCGTATTGCCGAAGATAGCAGCAGTTTCGTTACAAGAATGTTAAATGGAGCGCAGATTGCGCTCAGAGGAAGGGCCGTACCTGCTCCATAACTTCGCTGCGGGAAATCTCACCCAGGTGCGTCCAACGAATGATTTCCGACCGGTCGATGAGCACGGAGTAAGGCAGAAACCCCGACCGGTTGCCATAAACCCGTCCGGTGGCCATGACATCAGCCATGCCGACCAGTACCGGGTACTTGATGCCCAGTTTCTCGACGAAGGCTCGAGCCTGCTGGACGTCATCAAGGGCGATGCCCACCACCTGAAAGCCCTGGTCGGAGAGTTCTGCGTGGAGCTGATCCAGCATGGGCATTTCTGCCCTGCAGGGCTCACACCATGTCGCCCAGAAGTTGAGCAGCAACACCTCGCCGTTGAAGTCGGCAGCGGAAACCCGCTGGCCATCGACATTACCCAGGGTGAAATCCGGCCTTTTCAGGCCAAGGACGCTCTCGGGTGTGGGGGGTTGCTTAACCACTGGCACCTCAGGCTCGTCCAGGACCAGCGCGTTGAATAACCAACCGCCGCCGCCGCCCAGCAGTCCCGCCAGCAAAAACAGCAGCACCAATCGATTCACGGCAGAGCCAGAATGCGTTCGAGTTGCCCGGAAAATTCCTCGGGCGTGAAGTACCCTACCAGGCGGTAGTCGCGAAGTTCGCGACCCTGGCGGTCGAAGAACAGGATGGCAGGCGGCCCGATGATGCCGAAGCGTTTCATCAGCGCCTGATCGATGTCATCATTCGGCGTCACGTCAGCTTGCAACAGGTACATCTGACTCATCAATGCGGCGACCTGCGGGTCCGGAAAAGTTTTGCGTTCCATGCGAATGCATTCCACGCACCAGTCAGCGTAGAAATCCAGCATCGTCGGCCGTGAGGCAGCACTGGCTGCCTGGACTGCCTGGTCCAGGTCCGCCAGCGACTTGATCCGCTGAAACTCCGGGCCCTCTTCGTGAACCGTTCCAGCGCCCGGGCGCAGGTGCCGCAGGGGCTCGGTCCAACGGTCCCCTCCGGAGGCTGCACCGGTCAACTCGATCGCCCCGAGAATCAGTAGAACCAGTCCGAGCGTTTTCGACAGACGCTTCCTGCCGGAAACTGGCGGTGGTGTTCGTTCCAGCGCGCCAAGAAAGACCCCGCAGCCGATCGCCAGCACTCCCCACAACACCATGATGAACCCACCCGGAAGAATCCGTTCCAGCATCCATATGCCCAGGGCGAGTAAACCCACCCCGAAAAATGCCTTGACGGTGTTCATCCAGCCCCCGGCCCGTGGAATGAGCTTGCCGGCGGAGACCCCGAACAGGATCAATGGCAATCCCATGCCCAAAGACAGCGCAAACAGGGCAGCACCGCCCAGCACCGCGCTTCCGGACGCACCAATCACGATCAAGGCAGCTGCCAATGGCGGCGCAACACAAGGCCCGACGATCAGGGCAGACAGAAAGCCCATCACCGCTACACCACCGAGCCTGCCGCCCTTCTGGCTGTTGCTGCGCTCGGTCAAGGCTGTCTGCCAGCGACTGGGTAGTTGCAGTTCGAACAGGCCGAACATGGAAAGCGCCAACAACACGAAGACGGCGACAAAACTACCGATGATCCATGGATTCTGAAAGACTGCCTGCAGGTTCTGACCAAACAGCCCCGCCAGCACCCCGGCAACGGTGTAAGTGACCGACATCGCCAGCACGTAAACCAGGGACAGCGTGAAAGCGCGCCCGGTGGTCAGCTTGTCGCCCTGCCCGGCGATGAGGCCGGACAGAATCGGCACCATAGGGAACACGCAAGGCGTGAACGCTAGCAGGAGACCGGCCAGGAAAAACGCCAGGATCGCTGCCGGCGGCTGATCCGTCAGCAAACGCGCCAGCCGGTCCTGCTCGCTGACCGGGGCGGCAGAACTTGCTGCCGCGTTTTTGAGCGTTGGCTGGACCGCGCGATCCGAACCGGATATATCCAGCTCGATCAGGGCGGTTTGCGGCGGGTAACAAACCTCACCATCCTTGCAGCCCTGGTAACTCGCTGCCAGGGTCAGCGACTGGTCCGGGCCCGCAGAGCGGTAAAGTTTGACGGGAATCTCAACCGTATCGAAGAACACCGCCACCGGCCCGAATTCCGGGTCGTCCTTGATGACGCCCTCTGGCAGTTCCGCGGAGCGTACCGAGAACCCAGTCCCTCGCTCGATTCGAAATTCGAACTTGTCCCGGTAAAGATAGTGACCCGGCTGGGGCGTAAACCGGACCAGGATGGTTTCCGAATCCAGGCCGATCGCTTCGAAGACAAATGCTGCCTCGACCGGCAGCAGTTCCGCCGCACCGCCCAGGTCCAGGTTGGACCCTTCGGCGCGCAGGCCAAGCGCAGCCTCGAGCCCTGAGGGCTGCTCCAACGCAGACGGTGGCTCCAGCGCCAGCCGGACTTCCTGGTAGGTCGGTGGATAACACAGGACGTTTTCGAGGCAACCTTGCGAGCGGACCTTCAATAGCAGTTCGTGGGTACCCGCTTTCACCGATGCAAGCGGAATTCTGACCGCCAATTCGTCGTGGTACTTGACTACTTCCTGCCCCAGCAGGGGGTCAAATTGCTTTTTACCCTCCGGAACCCTGGGATCGCCCAGCTTCACGCCCGGGGTATCCGTCGAAAACCTCAGAAACTTGTTGTTGTATAGGTAGTAGTCGGGCTCGATGTCCCAACGCACTTCGATTTCACTTTGAGATACGACCCGGGCCGAAACACGAAAAACATCACCATAATCCTTGATCTGGTCGAATTCGATGGCATGCACCCAGGCGGGAACCAATATGAGTAATGCCGAGTAAAGCACCCCTGCAGACCAGTTTTTGATTTTCTTGACCATTGAAATTCTTGTCTCCGTCCTATGCCTTCGCATTTGGAATCACGCTCTCTTCCAGCCAGGCCAGGTAAGGTGCAGCCACCGGACTGGCTGGCAATGCAACGATCTCGGGCACCTCGTAAGGATGATGGGTATCGAGCCATTGCTCGACTCCGGAAAATCCACTCCGGGTCGTCTTAATGACCAATAAAACTTCGAAATCATCCTCAATCATTGCCTGCCACCGGTAAATAGACCGGATTCGGGGCAACACGTTCACGCATGCAGCCAGCCGGGCGGACACCAGGCCGCGCGCGAGGCTTTCCGCCACGGTCTCGTCCGGGCAGGTACACAATATGACCAAGGCTTCCGACATGGCGCGGATTTTAACCGAATTGCCCCTGGCGGCGCGCCACACCCCCCTGGCAAGTGACTCAATTCAGCTCGGATGTGTAACCTTGGCGACACAATTCGCGTCTATCCTTTATATCCATCACCAAAACCCGCAAGGATTCACCGCATGAACGCCATCCAGATGATCAGCCAGCAAATCGAGTCAGACCGGTTGAAGCTGCAAATGGGGCTCAGCCCCACTATCCGTATCGACAACCTGACGCTGCGCGCGATGTGGCGGCGTTTATGCCAGGAAAACATGGCTGTCGAGAAACAAAGCTCGGTACACGTGGTGCGTCCGGCTTCGTACAGCCGCTGAGCTAATTCTTCTCGTCTCGTCCGGGGCCGCTTGCGGCCCTTTTGTTTGGGGCTGGTATAAACTGCCTGCTTCAGTCAGCAAGACAGGCTCGAGATGCAAGAACACGCCATCGTCTGGTTCCGTCAGGATCTTCGCATTACAGATAATCCAGCGTTGGCGGCCGCCGCGCACAGCTCGCTTGCGGTCATACCCCTGTTCATTCACGCCCCCGGGGAAGAAGGCGACTGGGCCCCGGGCGCTGCTTCCAACTGGTGGTTGTATCACGCGCTGGCGGAACTGGACGAAGAGCTCGGTCACCTCGGTTTATCCCTGGTCCTGCGCAAAGGGCCTTCGCTGGAAACGTTGCAGTCCCTGGTCAACGAGTATCACGTCCGGACAGTATTCTGGAACCGGCGCTACGAGCCTTCCGTTATCGAACGGGACAGCGGCGTCGAGCGGGCCCTCGAGGCGGCAGGTGTCGAAGTTCAGACGCACAATTCTGCGCTGCTCTATGAACCACACGAGATCGCCAACCGGTCAGGTCAGCCTTTCCGGGTATTCACACCGTTCTGGAAGCATCTGCACAGCCTGCCCGTACGCGGGCCGGTCCGGGTCGAGACCCGGCAACTGAACCGCTCCCCCAATCCGCCAGTGAGCCAGCCACTGGACCACCTGGGCCTGATGCCCGAGACCCGCTGGGACAGCGAGTTTTATGCCTGTTGGAAACCTGGCCTGGAAGATGCTGCCCGCGCCCTGGACGACTTCGTCAAGGATCGCATCGATCGTTACCAGGCCAATCGCGACCGGCCCGGCGTCAGCGGCACATCACGCCTTTCGCCTTACCTGCATTTCGGACAGCTCAGTCCACGGCAGGTATGGCAGGCCGTTCTGGAAGCCGGAGCGGCCGACGGCAAGGGTGGCCATACCTTTCTGAGCGAGATCGCCTGGCGGGAATTTGCCCACCACCTGCTGTTCCATTTTCCTGAGACCCCCGAAGAGGCGCTGAACGAGAGTTACCGGCATTTTCCCTGGCAGCCCGATGAAGGCTATCTGCAGGCCTGGCAGCGCGGGATGACCGGCTACCCGGTAGTTGATGCAGGCATGCGGGAGCTGTGGCGCACGGGCTGGATGCACAACCGGGTGCGCATGATCACTGCCTCTTTTCTCGTCAAACACCTGCTGCAGCCATGGCAGGCGGGCGCGCGTTGGTTCTGGGACACCCTGGTGGACGCCGACCTCGCGAGCAATACCATGGGCTGGCAATGGACAGCAGGCTGTGGCGCCGATGCGGCGCCCTACTTCCGAATCTTCAACCCCATTCTGCAAGGCGAAAAATTCGACACCCATGGCCACTATGTTCGCAAATATGTGCCCGAGTTGGCGGAACTGCCAGATCGCTACCTTCATCAGCCCTGGGAAGCGCCCAATGAGGTACTGTCAAAGGCCGGCGTCAGGCTGGGGGAAAACTACCCCAAACCCATCATCGATCACCGCGCTGGCCGGGAACGTGCACTGACGGCGCTGGCCGACAATAAGGCCGCCAACCAGGCAGCGGGCAATTGACAGCCCGCGGAGACTGACGCAAGGTGGCCGTAGTCTTCTCCATCCTCATGGGTAGCGCGCTCCTGATGACCAACATCGCCCTGAGTCTCGAGCCCGAAGCATGGTTGCCAATCAACGATGGCGTCATGGGCGGTATTTCCCAAAGCAGCATGTCCGCAACAGATGACGGACTGGTATTCCTCGGTGAACTCTCACTGGAGAATAACGGCGGCTTCGCGTCGGTACGTCGCCTGGTCACTGAAGACCTTACCGACGTAGACAGGGTACGACTGCAGATCCGGGGTGACGGCCGCACCTACCAGTTCAGGATTCGCCAGGACCGCAATTTCGACGGCGTGGCCTGGCGCGCCATGTTGCCTTCCGGGGATGACTGGCAAACGGTGGACTTGCCGTTGGCGGCGTTTGTCCCGGTGTTTCGAGGGCGAACCGTTCGGAGCGCCGGCCCCGTGGTACCGGCCCAGATCACGCAGGTGGGCTTCATGCTGGCGGATAAAAATCCGGGACGATTCAAACTGGAAATTCGTGCCATCGAGTTTTTGGCACCCAGAGAAACCCCGGAGTGACAAAAATCCAGTCGGCGCTGGTGATTGGTGCGAGCCGGGGTATCGGGAGGGCAATCGCAAAAGCCTTGCTTGAATGGCCATCTCTGCAGTGCTTGTGCACCACTTACCGGAACGCCGATTCAGCTGGCGAACTCTTCGATATCAATGACCCGCGCCTGCACCGGTTTCCGGCGGAGGTCACTGATGAAGATAGCCTACGGCAGTTGGCACAATCCATCCAGAACCGGAATGTTCACCCGGAACTCGTCATTCATTGCGCCGGGATCCTGCATGAACCCGGGCTCCAGCCCGAAAAATCCATGCGCCAGTGCGACCCCAGCTCACTGCGGCGCCTGTTCGACGTCAACAGCATCGGTCCGCTCCTCGTGGCCAAGGCCATCATCCCGCTCATGCCCAGGCGCCAGCCAACCCACTTCGCCGCTTTATCCGCCATGGTCGGCAGTATCGGTGACAATCGGCTGGGGGGCTGGTACGGCTACCGCGCCTCCAAAGCCGCACTGAACCAGTTTATGCGGACACTGGCAATTGAGTGCAGACGCACTCACCCCGGGCTGTGCGTCACTTCGATCCACCCGGGCACCACCGACACGGCTCTGTCCCAACCCTTTCAGGGCAACGTCAAGCCAGGAAAACTGTATTCGCCCGAGCAGAGCGCCGCACGAATCATCGAGGTCGTTCTGAACGGCAAACCGGAAGAATCAGGTCGATTCGTCAACTGGGATGGAGCATCTATCCCTTTCTGATACCCGGGCCAGTCGAGCCGTCGTCAATGACGATGTGTCTCCAATGGCCAGAAGCAGCCAGTGGGGAATGGCTGATGTGCCCGTTGCCCAACGGTGTGCGATGACCGAGATCCCGGACCATCAGTTTGACGAGTTCTTCCAATCCTTCACGCAGTTGGCGCCTAAACCCATCCCCTCCTTGGGCCGAGAGCTCCTCAACCAGGCCGAAGCTCGTGGTAATGTTGTAACGGATGGTTTTTCCGTTGCTCTTGCTCATCGCATCCGTCGACCAGTTGGCGGCAAATTCAGCCGCCTCGATGCCTTTGTTTCCTGCGTACCGAGTATTTGGCTTGTCCGGGGCATTCGGGTCGTTTGCCTGTAGAACGATCAGGTCAGCATTTATCCAAAACGCAGTCTCACCCTTGCCTCTTTCCCGTAAATCAATCCGATTGATCCGAACGTGTACAACGGCATCGGCGCCCTCGCGGGTTGGCAAGACTTCGGGTAAACCAGCGATCAATGCCTGGCGCAATACTTCATTCCAGTCCGTCTTCATCAAATCATCGACGTAAGGCCTGACCCCTTCAGCAATCTCACTACTCACACCGGACACCCCGCCGGCCACAGCACCAGCCAGGCCTAAGGACGCCCCGTAGCCTGCCGCGAACGCCGGTACACAAGCGGGTGCGAACGGTCCACAAAACAGACCCAGCAAGGCTCCCATTGCCGCGCCACCAAGGGCCCCGGCCGCTCCCCCTTTTGCAGCCATAGCCGCCGCCGTGCTCATCCCCATTTCTTTCTCGAACTCCGCGGAAGCAAGCACGGCTATCTTCTCGAACCCGGGCAAAGGCGGCACCCTCGGTTGAACCGCGCAAGCACCCAGGCACAAGAAGAGCACCACAAAGGCGAGTGTTCTGTTAATTCGGCTCATCTCTTCCTAGCATAGACCATGGAAGATCAAGTGTTTACGGGGATGGTGTGGCTTTTCAGATCAATTTGAAACCCGGCGATTTCTGCGGCAACGCTCCGAACAGTAGCGAATCATTTCCCAATTGGCAGCCCATTTCCGCCGCCAGTTAAAAGGTCGGCCACAAACCGGGCAATCCTTGCTGGGCAGCAAGCGC
>JAHEFS010000206.1 GCA_024640045.1 Chromatiales bacterium
GTGGTCTCGCGCTGCGGGGATTCCCGGACCTTGCCGAACATCTCCGAGGTCGAGGCCTGGTAAAAGCGGGTCTGCTTTTCCATCCCGAGGTTACGAATGGCCTCCAGCAATCGCAGGGTGCCTACCGCGTCGCTTTCGGCGGTGTACTCCGGTTCCTCGAAGCTGACCGCCACGTGGCTTTGCGCGGCCAGGTTATAGATTTCATCCGGCTGCACGGCCTGGATCGTCCGCTGCAGGCTGGAGCCGTCGGTCATGTCCCCGTAATGCAGGTGAAACCGCTGGTCGTCGAGGTGCGGATCCTCGTAGATGTGGTCAATCCGCGCCGTGTTGATCAGGGAAGCCCGGCGCTTGATGCCGTGAACCTCGTAACCTTTTTCCAACAGGAGTTCGGCCAGGTAGGCACCGTCCTGCCCCGTGATACCGGTGATGATCGCTTTCTTATTCATGCTCCGAATTATCGCACTTTGCAGGGTGCCAGAGCCATGTTCATATTCAGGGTGGAAGTGGCTGTGCGCAATTTCACCCCCACCCAAAGTACTATTTTGCTACCATCAGCGTTCATTGATTTATGGAAAAGGGGCGACGCCACCCGTGAGCCTGCTTGTTCAGATCACCGATACGCACGTCTTGCCGCCGGGAGAATTGCTTTACGGCAAGACCAATTCGGCCGCCCATTTGGCATCCATTGTCAAGCAAATCAATGTCATGGAGCCGCAACCTGATGTTGTATTGATTACCGGCGACCTGGTCGAGAAGGCCAACGAGGAGTGCTATACCCACTTTCTCGCCCTGATCGAACCCCTGAAACAACCCACCTACGTCATTCCGGGAAATCACGACAGTCCGGAGTTAATGGCCCAATTTTTTGCCGGCATGCCCTATTTTCCGGTTGACGATGCGACTTTCCAATACGCGGTGGAGGATCTTCCGTTTCGGATACTCGGACTCAACAGCCACTGCGGTCATTCGCAGTTGCCGGAATTCGATGACACGCGGCTGGCCTGGCTGGATGAACAACTGGCGCAGTCCGATCGCCCCACGCTGATCGCCATACACCACCCCCCGATGATCACCGGTATCGCTTTCGTCGACATGGTCGGCCCGGAGTGGTTTGCCGGCATGGCCGAAATCCTGTCGCGCAACCCGCAGGTGAGACTCGTGGTGTGCGGCCACAGCCACATGGACATGTCAGGCCGGATCGCCCAGGTTCCCGTCTACATGGCGCCATCCACCTCACACCAACTGATCGCCGACCGCGGCATTGACATCGCTCCGTGGTACATCAACCGCGGAGCGCCGCCGGTGCTTCACCACTTCCTGAATGGCGATTTCCTGAGCGGCAGTTACTACTGGCCCGAGGGATTCGAAGGCAGACGGATAGACGAGGATTCCGGGCTGGAATGGGACACGCTCAAGAGTTACATGCGCGGGCGGAAAAAGCTGGCCGATCCGCCGCTCTGATGACTAGTTGCAAGTAACCGCCAAGATGCGGATACTGTGCTGTGGGCTGCGGAGCTCAACTAAAAGGATAAAAAATCGAGCCAATTGATTCAATTGGCGGGTTTTGATCGCGCAGAAGTATGGTAAATAACAATTTCAACCGGGGGCAAAGTTCAAGGCGTTACACCCGCTGGCTGCCTGCTTTGCTGGCGTTCTTGGCCCTGCCGGCCTGGGCGCAGCAGTACTACGACCCCGGCATCCTGCAAACGCCCATCACCAGCATGCCTTCGGGGTTTGCGGCGGAAGGTATCCGGCTGGGCAGCTTCGTGCTGACCCCGGCACTGGACCTGGCGGTCGAAGACCACGACAACATCTACTACGAGAACCAGGATGAAGTCAGCGACGTCATCTATCACATCCGGCCCAAGGTCGGCCTGAGCAGCGGCTGGAGCCGGCATGCCCTGAGCATGGCGGTGATCGGTGACTTTGCGCGCTTCCAGGACAACAGTTCCGAAGATTACGACGACCTGATGCTGACGCTGGATGGCCGCATCGATGTCAAGCGCGGCAGTTACTTCACGGCGGCCACAGGCGTTTTGCTGCTGCACGAAGACCGCAGTTCACCCGAAGACCCGGGTGGGTCAGAGCCTACTGATTTCAGCTACCGCAATTACAAGCTGGGCTATCACCACAATTTCAACCGGCTCACGGCCGCCCTGTCCTTCGGCCGGAACGAATGGGATTACGACAACAATATCGACGAAGATGGCGAGATCATCGACAACACCGACCGGGACCGGACCAACGACAGCCTGGGCCTGCGCATGGATTACCTGGTGGCGCCCCAGCGTAAAGTGTTCCTCGCCCTCAACAGCAATACGGTCAAATACGACCTGCCCGCGGACGAGGCCGGGTTCGCGCGCGACAGCGACGGTTACCAGGTGCGCGGCGGATTGGCCATGGACATCAGCGGCGTACTGACCGGGGACATCTATGCCCAATACCTTTCGCAGGACTACGATGACCCCCGTTTCCCAAACGAGAGCGGAGCCTCCTTCGGCCTCGGGCTGGACTGGTCGCCTTCGCGCCTGACCGGTGTGAGTTTTCGCATCGAGCAGTCGGTGCTGGAAACCACCCAGGAGTTCTCTTCGGGCTACCTGAGCACACTGTACGCGGCCCGGCTGCAGCATGAACTGCGCCGCTGGCTGCTGTTTCACGCGCGGATTTCCTACACAGACAACGAGTACGGCCTCGCGGCCGACGCCCCGGCCGACGCCCTGGCCGATACCCAGATCGTGCGCGCCGGCCTGGGTTTGAGCTACCTCGTCAATCGCCATGCCAAGCTGACCTTCGGCTACACCTTCGAAGACCAGGACGCCAACCTGGAAACCTCGCATTACCAGGCCAACCGAATTTACCTGGTGCTGGGCCTGGAGCTCTAGGCTGCCGATTCGTCCCCGGGCCATAGCGCCCGGTTCAGCCAACGTTGGTCATCCAGCGGCGGACTCGTATAATCGTGACCGAGAATCCCAGGCATACCCGGCTTTTATGACAGCACAGCCCGCACCTGAACTGCGTCGATTATCCGCCCCTGCACTGACCGCTGTAATCGGCCAGGTTCTGCTGTGGCTGCTGCTGGCCGTGGCCAGTGCCCCGACGCTGGCACAATCGGAGGCTGAGCCCGCCAGCGGCACCGATGCGACCTACAAGCTGGGGCCGGGCGACAAGATCCAGATCGAGGTTTTCAACCAGGATGACCTCAGCGGCGAATACGTGCTGGATGGTTCCGGGCAGTTTTCCATGCCCCTGATCGGCCTGGTCGATGCTGCCGGCCTGACCGGCAC
>JAHEFS010000012.1:0-12527 GCA_024640045.1 Chromatiales bacterium
GCTGCTTTTGATGTCCCGGGCACAGGCGTTACCGGCCTGTTCGGACCGTCCGGTTGTGGCAAGACCACCATCCTGCGCTGCGTCGCCGGACTACAGCGCCTGCCGGGCCGACTGACCGTCGAAGGTGAAACCTGGCAGGACGATGCGCAAGGTATTTTCAGAAAGGCCCATGAACGCCCCATTGGCTACGTCTTCCAGGAAGCCAGTTTGTTTCCTCATCTGACGGTCAGGGAAAATCTGCTGTTCGGATCCAGCCGAGCCGGCAACATCAACAGGGGTACCCACTTCAGCCTGGGTGAGATCATCGACATGTTCGGCCTGGCCGGCTTGATCAAACGCGCACCGACGGCACTTTCGGGCGGTGAACGCCAGCGGGTCGCCATCGGCCGGGCGCTGATGTCCCAGCCCCGCCTGCTGTTGCTGGATGAGCCCCTGTCAGCCCTGGACCGGACCGCCCGCGAAGACATTTATCCGTATCTCGAATCGCTGCACCAGACGCTCGAGATCCCCTGCCTGTACGTCAGTCACGACATGACCGAACTGGAGCGAATGGCCGACACGCTGGTCCTGATGGAACACGGGCGGGTGCTCGCCAGTGGCCCGCTTTCCTCGCTCGAAGCCGACCCCGCATTGCCGCTGATGCGCGCGCCCGACGCAGCAGTGACGCTGGCCGGGCAAGTGACTGACCTTGATGCTTCCTACGGCCTCAGCCATATCTCGGTCAACGGCGGCCTCATTATCGTACCCGACCCGCGGGCCAGGCTCGGGGATGAACATCGCTTGCGCATCAAGGCATCGGACGTCAGCTTTACACGTGCGCGCCCCACCCGGACGTCCATCCTCAACTGCCTTGCCGCAAAAATCATATCGGTCAACCACCAGCAGGCCGACGATGTTTACGTCAACGTGGTGGCGGCGTTGGGGGAAAACGGGCAAGGCGCGCACATCCTGGGTCGCGTCACCCGCAAGTCGCAGGAAGCGCTGGCTCTCGAAGCGGACACCCCGGTCTTTGTTCAGATCAAGAGCGTTGCGCTGGTAGCCCGGTGAACGCCCCGGCTTCAAGTTCTCGCATGAGGGTTTGTTTGACCGACGGTTTCAGCATGAAGCTTTCCAGCCCTCTTCCCACCGGGCAGGCTTTCAACATTGGCGAAGGCCTGGAACAGGACCATTAGTCACGCAAAGCAAAACTGGCATTTGCCCCCCGGGAAGAAGCCTTCCTCCAACAGATCGAGTTCGCCCAAACCGTCGCCACGACCGGTAGCTTACTGGTCAGCATTTCTGTCTCCCTCGGAAGATACCCGGGCGTGGGGGCTGGGCTGACTTTCGCATGCGCTCGCTCAACAATCTGCGCGTGCAAGGCCAGTGGTCCCCATCGTGCCCACCTACCCCTTGCGTGTGAAAACCCTTAAAGTGTTGCGGAGATTGGCCATCAACTGCCTCGCACAGGAACCCCTCAATGGCAGAACCGGTTAAATTCAGATATGTCTTTCGCTTCGAAAGCGGCGATCGGCAGGAATTCAACATCACGCTGGATGAACACCTGCGGCTGATCAATCCCCCCGAAAACAGTGAACTGCCCGAGTGGACAGAACTGGAGGTCCGAAAGTGCCCCAATTGCACCCTCGACTCGTCCCAGGCAAAACACTGCCCGGCGGCCTTGGGTATTTCCGGACTCCTGATTCAGTTCAAGGACCACGATTCTATTGAAAGAATCGAGGTCGAAGTCCACACCGCCGAGAGAACTTACGTCAAGCAGACAGACCTGCAGGAGGGGGTGGCGTCGATGATGGGTATTATCATGCCTGCCTCCGGCTGTCCCGCCCTGAGTTTCCTCAGGCCAATGGCCCGGTATCACCTGCCGTTTTCAAGCCTCCAGGAAACGGTGATCCGATCCGTTTCTTTTTTCCTGCTGCGTCAATATTTCGAAGACGGTCCACAACAGGACTTTGACCACTACCTGGATCAACTGAACGCGAACTATGTCACCCTGCAAACCGTCAATAATCGCCTGATAGAAAGAATTCAGTTGATGGAAAAACGCGGGGACGTAGACAAAAACGCCATCGTGATCCTGCAGATTCTGAGCCAGGTACTGACCTTCGAACTCAAGGGCCATCTGAAAAGCCTCGAACACCTTTTTCTGACTGAAACAGGCGTTTAGCTGCCGAGGTTTGCCGACCAAGCGCGCCTATTCGAAGTCGATGAACAGGGTCAGGCGAAGGTGCAGGTCGTTTTCGGGCTTGATGCCCTCATCGTTGCGGTCGTAGTGGGTGCGCACCACGTTGGGCGTCAGGGCAACCTGCGGGCTCAACCTGAACTCCACCCCGCCAAAAAATTGAGTCGCGGTTGCGCGCGGGTCCATGGGTAAGTATGAGATACCGTCTCCTTTCGGGCTGGGCTCTAAAAGCCTATCAACACGCCCGATCAGGCTGACGTTTTCCCGGATATCAGCCACAACGAATCCTGAAGCGAGTTCCAGCGGCGGGTCGTCCTCCCGGTCCTGGTCCGAGTACTGGAGACCCCATCGGTAACGATCGGCCTGGTAAGTCACGAAAACCTGGCTGGTCGCTCGGTCCCTGGGCCCTCCCACTTGTTCAAAATCCAGGTAGAAATCGACTGTCCACCGATCTGCTGGCTTCCAGGTCAGCGCCGCCATCCACTTGTCGTGATCATTGCTGTCAGCACCAAATTCAACGCCCAGCCCCGCCATCACGCGATAGCTCAGGGAACCTGACTCATTCAACGGACCCTTCAGCGAGACACCGACGTCCCGGCTGGGCACGCCCTGCAAGTCCATCGGCGTTCGCGCCAGGTAACGCTTGCCCCAGGCCGATTCGATCAGGTCATAAGTGATGGTCGGGGTGAGCCCCATGGACAGCTTATGGGAACCCAGCTTGCGGCTGAGGGACAGGTCCTTGACCTTCGATTCAAACGTGTAGGTCTCGAAGGCACCGGCCTGATTGAGTTCGAAACGCAGTCGCCCAGACCAGCCATCGCCGAATTTCGAGTCCAGGGTCAGGTAACCACGCCGCAGAACGGCACCAGAGGCTTCCTCATCATCGGGGTCGTGATGACTGGGTACGTAGTAGAGATCCCCGAACAGGAGAGCACCCACGTCCAGGCTGAACGAGCTGTCCTGGCAGCTGGCGTGACCGGCGCTTGCCAACAGCGCCAACGCGAGCAGGATGCGGGCGAGCATGCACATGCGCCGATTATGCGGTTTCCAAATGACGATGACCATCGGTTGCCTGAGCAATTCCTCGCCAACGAAGCGACCTCACTGGTACCGTTGTATTATTCACACACTACCGGCGAACAAAAACCAAGGAACCCCCATGTCGCAAAACAACCTCACAACGCCCGTGCGCAACGCGATTGAAATTGCCGTTTACCTGTTACTGATCTTCGCGATCCTGTCTTGGTGCCTGCAGATCGTGATGCCCTTCGTGTCTTTCCTGGCATGGGGCACCATCATTGCGGTGGCCTTGCACCCCGCTTTTTTGAAACTGCGCAAATCACTGGGTGAGCGCAACAAGCCGGCTGTGCTCGTCTTCGTATTGCTGGGCCTCACGACCATCCTGGTACCTGCATGGATGTTCGCGGGCTCGATGCTCGACAGTGTGCAACAGTTCCGCGGTGCGCTCGAATCCGGACAGTTCCAGGTGCCACCCGCCAACGAGAGCGTGCGGGAATGGCCGTTGGTGGGGGAAAGACTATTTGAGGGCTGGTCCTCTGCATCGACTAATCTGGAAGACTTCCTCGAAGACCACCATGAAGAGCTGAAATCCGTGAGCAGCACTCTGCTTGGCAAGGCCGCTGGCATCGGGTTGTCTGTTCTCCAGTTCCTGGCCGCCACGCTGGTGGCTGCGGCCATGCTGGCCAACGAGAAATCCACGCGCGCCATGATCCAGCGCTTCTGCCAACGACTGGCGGGCGAGAGAGCAGATGAAATGATCAGACTATCCTCGGCCACCATCCGTTCAGTGGCGGTTGGCGTACTGGGTATTGCCTTCATCCAGGCCTTGCTCGGCGGTGCCGGCATGTGGGCCGTGGGCGTGCCGGCCGCGGGCGTCTGGGCGTTATTCATCCTGGTACTGGCCATTGCGCAGCTGCCGCCGCTACTGGTGCTTCTGCCCGCGGTCTTCTATGTCTTTGCCACCAATGACAATACTGCCGTCTGCGTCATCTTTACCATCTGGAGCCTGATCGTTTCATTCGGTGATGCCGCACTCAAGCCCATGCTGCTTGGCCGTGGAGTTGAAGCGCCAATGCTGGTCATCCTGCTGGGCGCCATCGGTGGCATGCTCATGTCCGGCATCATCGGCTTGTTCCTGGGCGCCGTCGTGCTTGCATTGGGCTATAAACTGGTGATGGCCTGGCTGGAACAGGGCGAGCCCGGGAACGCGGGAGCGGAGGGCGCGTAAATGCTGAGCAACCTGCTTATCGGTAGCGCTGCCCTGATTATCAATCTTGGCATCCAGGTGGTTGCCGTGGTCCTGCTGATCAGTTTCTTCGTTCGAAGAGTCGAGTCGGGCCGGTTCAGCGCCGGCATCGCAACGGATATCAAGATGCTCAGCCTGGTCATCCTGGTGCTGTTTCTTGGACACTTGCTGCAAGCCTCGACCTGGGCTGTGCTGTTTCTCTGGCTCAATGAGTTTTCTGACGCGCAGACGGCGCTCTATCACTCGCTCGTGAACTTCACTTCTCTGGGTTACGGCGACATCGTCATGTCTGATGACCACCGCCTGCTGGGCGCTATGGAGGCCGCCAACGGCGTCCTTATGTTCGGGCTATCCGCTGGCAGCGTGCTGTCGGTAATGAACCGGATGTTCGCGCGGCAGGTACAGGACCGGACTGGCCGGAAGATCAAGCTGGGCTGAAGACACCCATGCAAAGAACCCCATATCCCGGCAGGCTGGTCTTGTTGTCAATCGCTTTGCTGGTGAGCATGCTCACCGGCTGCGCGCCCGTCGGTCCTGATTTCGTCAAACCCGATCTGCAAGCGCCGCAAAAGTGGTCGGAATCAATCGGGGAAGAAATCCAGACTTCAACGATGGAGTTGGTGGAATGGTGGAAGGTTTTCGAAGACCCGGTCCTCGACGAGCTGGTAGAGACGGCTCACCGCGGAAATAACTCGCTCGAGATCGCCGGCCTGCGCGTGCTGGAGGCCCAGGCACAACTCGGTATCGCGACCGGCCTCCAGTATCCCCAGGTTCAGGCGGCCGCCGGCGAAGCCAACTGGGTCTCACCCCCGGACAACACGGGCATCCAAGGCAACTACTGGTCCTACGGGCTGGGCGCCAGCGCCTCCTGGGAAATCGATTTCTGGGGCCGATTCCGCCGGGGAATTGAATCCGCGGATGCCGCCTTTCAGGCATCCGTTGCCGCCTATGACCAGGCCATGGTGTTACTGACCGCAGCGGTCGTGCAGAACTACACGGTCATCCGGACCCTGGAAGAGCAACTGCGCCTGGCGCACGAGAACCTCAAACTGCAGCAACGCAGTTACGAGATCACGGAAGTTCTATTCCGCAACGGGGCCGATTCCGAACTGGACATGCAACAGGCCAATACCCTGCTGCTGGCAACCCAGGCGAGCATACCCTCTCTGCAGGCTTCGCTGAAAAAGGCGCGCAATGCGCTCTCAACACTGCTGGGGCTGCCACCGGGAAGGGTTGCCGCCGTCCTGGACGGTCACCAGGGCATTCCCGCTTTGCCGGCCGATATTGCCATTGGCTTTCCCGCCGACATGCTGCGGCGGCGCCCCGATGTTCGCCAGGCGGAACTGCTGGCCATGGCCCAGAATGCCCTGGTGGGGCTGGCCGAAGCGGATCTCTACCCGAGTTTCAGCCTGACCGGATCAATCGGGTTGTCAGCAGGTGGCCCCGGCGACAGCGATTTTGGCGACCTGTTCAGCAGCGATGCCTTGAGCTTTTCGATCGGGCCTTCTTTCGTCTGGCCTTTCCTTAACTATGGTCGTATCAAGAATAATGTCCGCGTACAGGACGCCCGGCTGCAGCAAGCGCTGGTGGCTTACCGCGAAACGGTGCTGCAGGCCGCCCGCGAGGCAGAGGACACCATCGCAGGGTACATCGGGGCACGAGCCCAGAGCGGGATCCTGGCGCGCACGGTCGCTTCGGCGCAAAGATCGAACTCGCTCTCCACCCTGCGCTACCAGGAAGGCTTCTCCGACTACCAGCGCGTGCTGGATGCGCAGCAGGCTTTATTCACCCAACAACAGCGATACGTAGTGGCCCAGGGCGAAGCTGTGCAGAGCCTGGTCGGGCTGTACAAGGCGCTTGGTGGTGGCTGGCAGCGCCGTGTAGGGCTACCCGAACTCGACCCGGAAACGCTTGAGCAAATGCAGAGCCGCACCGATTGGGGGGACCTGCTACCGGCGAGTCAGCCCGAAGCCCCGGGCGAAAACAGGCAGGACTAAATCCATGAACGAAACGACAGCGAACGACGCAGCGCAAACCCCGGACGAACAGCCACCACAGGTCGAGGAAAAACCAGGCACCCGGGGCCGTGACCCCGTGCGGCGCTGGACGCTGATCGTCATCGCCGTCTGCGTCGTTCTTTTTGCCTGGTATTTGCGCTCCGACCGAGTCACCCCCTTCACCAGCCAGGCCCGTGTCAACGCCCTGGTCATCCCCATTGCACCGGAAGTTTCGGGTACCGTGACCGCAGTGCTGGTCGGTAACAACCAGGCTGTAAAGCAAGGCCAGGAACTGTTTCAGATCGATATCGAACGTTATCGGCTGGCGGTGCAGACTGCCGAAGCCAACCTGGAGGCGGCGCGCCAGGCCGTGGGGGCGGCAAAAGCCAATGTGCAGGCGGCTGAGGCCTCGATCGATGCCGCCAGGGCAAGCGTACTCAGGGCCCGGCAGGATGCCATGCGCATGCGGAATATCCGTGAGCAGGATCCAGGCGCCATCTCCCAGCGCCGTATCGAATCAGCCGAGGCTTCACTGGCGGTTGCAGAAAGTCAGTTGGTGGCTGCGGAAGCGAGTCGTGACCGGGCGCTCGAAGACCTTGGCGCGGACGGTGACCGGAATTCACGAATTCTGCAGGCGCAGGCGGCGCTGGACCAGGCCCAACTCAACCTCGAACGAGCCACCGTCCGGGCGCCCGAGGACGGGGTCGTCACCGGAGTGCGACTGGACAAGGGGAATTTCGCAGGTGCTGGCGCGCCGCAGATGACCTTTATCGCCGCTCATAACGTCTGGGTGCAGGCGGACTTTACCGAGAACAACCTTGGCCATGTCGAACCCGGAGACCAGGTCGCCATCGTGTTCGATACCTTGCCCGGCGAGGTCATCAAGGGCCGGGTACGGGAGGTCGGCTTCGGGGTGGCCGTGGACACGGCGCCGCTCGGAAGCCTGCCCACCATCCAGAACGACCCGAGCTGGCTGCGCTCTGCCCAACGCTACCCCGTATTGGTGGACTTCGACCTGGCTGCGGGAACGGGCGGGAACCTACTGAAAGTGGGCTCACAAGCCTCGGTCGTGATCTATACCGGCGAGCATTTCCTGATGAACCCCCTGGCGGGTATCTGGATGCGGGTAGTGGCAATCCTGACCTATGCCTATTGAGTCAGCTGCGATGGCGGCTGCCGCCCCGATCATGCACCCGGTCGCCGCCAGGCGAATCCTCCGCCTGGCGCTGGGCACTTCACTGTGCCTGCTGGTTTCGCAAATCCTGAATTGGCCATTGTCTTTCATAGCCCCTGTTCTGACACTGATGATCCTGGCGCTACCGTTGCCGGCACCCGGTCTCAAGAAAGGCCTGGTGCTGATCATCGCTCTGTTGGCGCCAGTGACCCTGGGGCTTGGACTTGTGCCCTTGTTGCAACATGCCCGTTGGGTCGGGGTTATGCTGGTCGCGCTGGCACTGTTCTACAGCTTTTACTTCACCGCGCGCGGCGGTTCACAGGTGCTGGGTTCATTCATGACCATCGGGTTGACCCTGGTCGTGACCATCGGCTCGGTCAACGGTGATTTACTCATCCTGCTGATCAAGGCGCTGGCACTCAACACTGCATTCGGGGTGATATTCGTGTGGGTTGCCCACGCTCTTCTGCCCGATATTTCTGTGCCCGGCCAGGCCGTTGCCCGCAAACCACCGGACCCTGTCAAACCTGTGCTTACCGAGGCGCGGCGCAGGGCCTTGCGATCGTTATTGGTTGTGCTGCCCCTGACCCTGGTCTTTTTGTTTGTCAGTGGCAGTCCTTCCTACACGGTGGTCATGATCAAGGTTGCTTCCATGGGTCAGGAGGCGAGTACCGAGCAAAGCCGCGCCATGGGACGTTCGCTGTTCGCATCGACCTTCTGGGGCGGCCTGGCTGCTGTCATCGGCTGGCACCTGCTCAGCGCCTGGCCATCGTTGCTGTTTTACACTTTGCTGGTGGCCCTGGCAGGCCTTTTATTCGGCCGCAGAATCTTCAACGGCATCGCTGTGCATCCGGATTTCTCAAAATGGTCCTACGCCTACCTGACCATGATTGTGCTGCTGGCGCCGGCCGTGTTGGATTCCTCCTTCAGCAGCGATGCGGGCAGCGCATTCTGGTGGCGCCTGTTCCTGTTCGGCGTCATTGCCGTGTACGGAACTGTGACCGTTGCCGTATTTGACGCATTCTGGCCAAGCCGAAAACAGGATGCAGATGGCCATTGAACTTTCCCGGAACCGGTCGGACGAGTAAACTACGCCGCTTGTGCCGACCGACCGCCCACAAGGGAATCGTAATGCAGCGAGCAACACAACCGAAATGGCGCCGTTCAATAACGTACGGCGTATTGATCTGCCTGTTGATGATCACCGCGACGCCAGCACTCGCCGGGGAGGGTGATTCCTGGTACTCGCTGCCAGAGAAGTGGGGCATTGAAGGCTGGAATTTGCAGACTTCGCTTTACACCAAGCACTTCGATCCGGACCCGGACCATAACAACAACCAGAAACTGATCGGGGTCGAAGCCCGGTTCGAGAAAAACTGGGTGATCGGCGGTGCGGTTTTCGATAATTCCTTCGGCCAGAACTCCCAATTGATCTACATGGGCAAATACTGGTATTTGTTCGGCTCGAAACACTGGTATGGCAAGGTGATGGCAGGCCTGCTGCACGGCTACAAGGAACCCTATGAAGACAAGATCCCCTTCAATGGCGCGGGCATTGCACCCGTGATCGTTCCCTCGCTGGGCTTCAAGTACAAATGGTTCATCATCGAGGGCAACCTGGGTGGGGTCTCCACGTTCACGGTGACCGCCGGGGTAACGTTCTAGTCCGACCGGGTTTACCCAGCCGAAAAGGTCATTCCTGCTACTGCAGAACACCTTCGCGCAGCAACCAGCGCCCCTGGCACATGACGTCGGTCAGTTCACCGCTGGCCGGGTCGAGCAGCAACAGGTCTGCATCCAGACCTTGGGCGATCCTGCCTTTTCGCACGAGCCCCAACGCAGCAGCCGGGTTCGCGCTCAACGCCGCAATCGAAGGCTGAACCAGGTCGGGCTCATCCCGCATGGCTGACTGCAGGGTCTCCAGCATGGCCACCGGCAAGGCCGATTGCAGGCCAACCAACTCACCTTTTTGATAAAGCGGCAGCGAACCACCGGCATCGGAAGACAGGGTCAGGTGTTCGGCTGGGGCACCGGCTTCGAGTGCTGCGCGTAAGGCCGCGAGTGCTGGCGTATCCCCCGCCTGTACCAACTCATCCGTGGTCGACACCGTGATGTCGGCGAAGGCGCCGCGCTTGACGTACGCAATGGCCTGCTCGAGCAGATCGGGGTTGCGATTGATGTGGGTGGGATAGAACAGCCTCCGCGGCAGTTCACTGCCCTGCAGCACGTCCTCGATCGGACCCAAACCGGATTGTCCATCTCCCAGGTGAAGAAAAACCACGCCGCGCTTGCCACTCAGCGTCCCGCCCAGGTGCACGTCCGCGGCCAGGCGGCGCAACTCCTGGACGGTGGGTTGTGACGAACGATGGTCTGAAATGGCCACCTCGCCGACCCCGATCACCGGGTCGATCAGGACCATGTCACGCGCGAGATCACCCGTCAAAGTCAGTGGCGGGATCCGGTAGGACCCACTGTACATCCAGGCGGAAAGCCCCTTGGCTCGCAATTCCATCACCTTGCCATACAGGACATCCAGACTGCGAACGATGGAGTCGGTGCCCAGGGCGCCAACGGGTGAGGTAACCCCGGCCCGTATGAAGTCAGCGGCCTCCAGTTCGGGGGTTCGATTACCGAAACCCCCTTCACCACCGCCGCCGCAGGGGTGGGTAAGCGCATCGACAAACCCCGGCAGCAGCCAACGCCCCCCGGCGTCGATCACCTGCAGGGGGTCACCCGCCAGGTCGATATTGTCCTGCCCGACGGCCAGAATCTGCGCACCGGCCACCAGCACGTTACACCGCCCGAGTGACTCGGGCGCAAAAACTTCCGCATTCTGGATCAGGGTCAACATGCCATCTTCCTCCGCCGGGCTGCGTAGTAAAACCGAAGCGGGGCGGCAAAGTCCAGTACGGTCAGCGCTGACCGGGGCGGCTATAATCGCCGACCAGGATTATCGATGGAGTTCCAGCTTGCTCAACCTGAACCAGATCAGCCTGCGGCGCGGGCCCAAACTGCTGTTCGAGGATGCCAGTTTCCAGGTGTACCCCGGACAGCGCCTGGGCCTGGTAGGCGCCAACGGCAGCGGTAAGTCTTCGCTGTTCGCCCTGTTGCTGGGTGAACTCGAGGCCGATGCCGGCACACTGTCAATCGGCAAGGGGCTGGTCGTGGCACACGTCAGGCAAGAGAGCCCCAGCGACCGTTGCTCGGCGCTGGACTATGTGCTGGATGGCGACGGGGAATTGCGGGCCATACAAGCCGCCATTGGCGAGGCTGAACACCGGGAGGCCGGTGCAGAGTTGCACGATCTGTATGAGCGAATGGAGGCCATCGACGGTTACAGCGCTGAAGCCCGCGCCGCTCGCCTGCTGGATGGTCTGGGCTTTTCGCCCGACAGCATCCAGCAGCCGGTGGATTCATTTTCCGGTGGCTGGCGCATGCGGCTGAACCTGGCACAAGCCCTGATGTGCCGCTCAGATCTGCTGTTGCTGGATGAGCCCACCAACCACCTGGACCTGCCAGCCATTCTCTGGCTGGAACAGAAGTTGTCCAGCTACCCTGGCATCCTTCTGGTCGTTTCCCATGATCGGGATTTCCTGGACGGCGTGTGCACCCGCATTGCGCACATCGAACACCTGCAAATTCGCCTGTATACCGGCAATTACAGCCAGTTCGAGGCCTTGCGCAGCGAACAACTGGCCCAGCAACAGGCATTACACCAGCGGCAACAAAAAGAAATCGCCCACTTGCAGAGTTTCGTGGATCGTTTTCGCTACAAGGCTTCGAAGGCCCGCCAGGCCCAGAGCCGGTTGAAGATGATGGAGCGCATGACCCGGATAGCCCCCGCGCATGTCGACTCCCCTTTCCAGTTCCAGTTTTTCGAACCGGACAAGCAGCCCCGACACCTGCTCAAACTGAGCGGCGCGCGACTGGGATACGGTAAAACCGTAGTCCTGGAAGAGGTCAACCTGAGTGTCACTGCCGGAGACCGCATCGGCCTGTTGGGCGTCAACGGCGCCGGTAAGAGCACCCTGGTAAAGGCATTGGCCAGCGGCTCCACCTTGCTCGACGGCGAGCGGGTACTGGGCAAGGACACCCGCGTCGGCTATTTTGCCCAGCATCAACTGGATCTGTTGGAACCGGAGCAAAGCCCAATGGACCACCTGCGTGAATGGGCCGGGGAAGACCGCGAGGCGGACCAGCGCAGCTACCTCGGGCGGTTTGGCTTTGGGGGCGAACGCATTTTCGAACCGGTGGCACCCTTTTCGGGTGGCGAAAAAGCCCGCCTGGTGCTGGCGCTCATGATTCGGCAAAAGCCCAATTTGCTACTGCTCGACGAACCCACCAACCACCTGGACCTGGAGATGCGCCAGGCACTCAGCGTGGCCCTGATGGAATACGGCGGGGCACTGGTGGTGATCTCCCATGACCGGCACCTGCTGCGCAGCGTCTGCGACGAGTTGATGATCGTGCACGACGGTATCGTCGATCGCTTCGACCGCAGCCTGGATGATTACCCTGCCTGGTTGCGGGAGCAGCAAGCAGCTTCCACGGAGAGTACCGAAACCCAAACGACATCCGAACGTCCGGTCAACAAGAAGCAGATTCGACAGGATGAGGCCCGACGCCGGCAAGCGCTCAAACCCCTGATCGATCGGGTAAGGAAAATTGAGGCGGAAATGAACGAAAACCGCCTGGAACTGGAAGGCCTGGACGAAGAGTTGGCTGACGAAACCCTCTACACTGACCCGGAACGGCAGGACACCCTGAGCGCGACGATCAAGCGGCGTGGGTTACTCAAGGAACAGATCGGCCAATTGGAATGGGACTGGCTAGAGGCCAGTGAAGCGTTGGAGCGTGAAGAGTGAGACGGGAGACGGGAGACGGGAGACGGGAGACGGGAGACGGGAGACGGGA
>JAHEFS010000012.1:12627-40291 GCA_024640045.1 Chromatiales bacterium
ATTCTTGTGCGCTGGGGGAACTGAAATTGGGTAATCGAACAAACACGGCATGCGTGATTGGCTCAGGCATCATCGGCTCATGGACGGCGCTGCACCTGGCCGAAGCCGGAGTCAAAACGACCCTGCTGGAACAGTTTCCCCTGCCCCATACCCGTGGCAGTTCCCACGGTGCTTCACGCGCATTCCGGTTCCTCGGTGAGGCCACCATGGACCGGCTGGACTACTCGCTGGAGCGCTGGCTGGCGTTGGGACAGCACTTCGACTGGCAACTTTTTCTGCGGACCGGGCTGTTGAATTTCGGGCCACCGGGTGATCCCTGGCTGGAGCAACATATGGCAGTGCTCAAGACCGCCGGCAAGCCCTGCGACTGGTTGGATGCTGGCGTGATTCGAACGCGTTTTCCGCAAATGCGTTATCCCGCCGAATGGGGGGCTGCCTGGGATCCCAATGGCGGCATCCTGTTCGCGCACCGCTGCCTGAGCGCAGTGCAACTGCGGTATCGGGAACTTGGCGGCACCGTGATCAATGCCCGGGCAGAGGCCATTGAAGAGACAAACAATGGAAACGTGCGCGTCAGCGTGCGTCACACCATCGGTGGAGCCACGGAACCGCTGGTCTTCGACCGCATCGTCGTGACTGCCGGGCCCTGGACGTCGAAGCTGATGCCGGACCTTCAGCCCCTGCTCAAGACCTTGTCCATACCCGTGACCTATTGGCGCGACACACGAGGCGACTGCTCGGCTGCCAGCGGCTTTCCGATCCTGTACAACGCGCGGTTGAAAGACATCTACGCCCTGCCCGCCTGCGAATATCCCGACCTGGTGAAGGTCCTGTATCACGGTGGCCCTGAAGCTGACCCGGATGCCCGTGACCAGCCCGATCGCGGCATCGTCATCGAAAAAGTCAGCCAGTACGTTATGGAACACCTGCCAACGCTGGACTACCAGAGGCCGGCCATCCGAGAAACGTGCATGTACACCATGTCACCGGACAACGAACCGATCCTCGATCGGTTGGGGGATCGAGTCGTCGTAGGTTGCGGGTTCTCCGGCAGCGGTTTCAAGCACAGCCCGGCAACCGGGAAAATGCTGGCCGCCCTGGCGCTTGGCGTTGAATCTGACTTGCCTGCAGGCTACCAGGTATCGAAATACCGGCGTGAACGGTTCGACGGCCTATAGCCAGAAGTCCGTCCCTCGCTATTTCTGGTTCCTGATTTTTTCCAGCAAGGGTTCCCAGCGCGGGTCTGATCGAAGATTCTTCAGCAGCGGGTCATATTGCACCAGGCCGACAAAGTGATCCAGGTCTGGCAGCACCGGGTCGAGCGCCTGGAACGCCCCGTCCAGATCGCCCATTGAGGCCAGTGCGCCGGGAAGCTGGTATTTGAATGTGTCGGGATCATCCAGCATGGTGTGCAAGGTCGCCTCGGCCAGCTCCTGGTTTCCCGCAGCGTGATAAAAGGCCACCATGTACTCCACGCGTTTACTCCGATCACCTTCCGGGGCCAGCATGGCCAATCTCAAGGCTTCGTCTGTCTGGCCACGAAGCAGAGCAATCGTGGCCAGATCTAATTCGATTGATCCCGCAGGATTCAATTCGCGATATTTGTGCAACTGTGCCTCGGCTTCATCCAGTCGCTCCGCCTGAATCAGGGCCGTTGCATAATTTCCGGAATACACAGCGGCCAGTGGATCCAGCTCCACGGTGCGCCGCAACAACTCCAAAGCCTCTTCTATCTGACCCAGGTTTCGAAGCCTGAGGCCCATGACACCCATGGCCAGCACGCTGTTGGGATCGATCTCCAATGCTCGGCGGAGGGAGTTCATCGCGGCATCGTATTCCTCGGCTCTGGACTGGGCCTGGCTCATACGAACATGCGCATCAACCAGCAAGGGGTCGAGTGCCAGCGCCTTTTCGGCCGCCTCCCGTGCCCGCGCCATGCCATCCTCGCGTGGAATCTCATTGGCAAAGGCCTGCACCGCGAGCGCCACGGAAACGCCGGTCCAGGCCAGAGCATATTCCGGCTCCAGCTCCAGGGCCTGTTGATATAAATCGAGCGCCTTGGATACATCCCCCGGAGCCCGGCGATTCCAGAAGTAGCGCGCCTGCAGCACCAGCGTGTAGGCCTCCTCGTCAATAACCTGCGCACGCGGCGCTTCTCCCAACAAGGTGAGCTTCAAGGCTTCGACCACTGCCGCCGAAATCTCATCCTGAATGGCGAAGACATCTTCCAGGGTGCGGTCGTAAGTTTCCGACCAGAGGTGCGAGTCCGAGCTCGTTTCGATCAGCTGGGCGGTAATCCGCAGCTGGTTGCCGGCTTTGCGGACGGAGCCCTCGAGAATGTAGGCGACCCCGAGCTTCTCGGCCACGGTGGGGATGTCAATATCTTTGCCCTTGAAGGCGAATGCCGAGGAGCGGGAAGTGACCCGCAAATCCGGCAGCTTGGCCAACAAGTTGAGCATCTCTTCAGAAATGCCGTCGGACATGTATTCCTGGTCCTTGTCCGGCGACATGTCCACGAAAGGCAGAACCGCGATCGATTTATCTCCCGCATCCGGGGCTGTTTGCTCGGCTGCGACGAGCTCTTCCGGCGCTGAGCCGTGATGGCGCTCTATGAAAAACTCATCGTAGACAAAATAGCCCAAGGCAACGGCCAGCAGGGCGATAACGAGCACGTTCAACCTGCTGCCGCGACTATCCGCCGTGGCCTGAGAGGCGCCTGGATCTTTCTGCAGGCCATCGGGGGTCAACTCGAACGCCCAGGCGAAAAACAGCGCCACGGGAAAACCGAGTATCAGCAAAAAAACCACGCCAGAGTGAAACCATTCCGGCAGACGCAGCGCCGGTGCCAGGGTGTCAGAAACCTGCGTCAGCAACCAGGCGATGATCAAATAAGAAAACGCGACCTGGAAGACCTTACGCCGTTTGAGTTCTTCGAACAGGGCCAAATTCAGCTTTCCTCCCGGATTGAACGACCAATCATACACACAAAAAAGGGGCGCCTCCCGGCGCCCCTTTCCAGTCCCGCCAATGGCGGGTAATACTGATCTTACTTGCGGGCGAAACGCGCAGCGCCACCCAGCAGCAGGAACAGACCGCCAATCACGGCCAGCCAGTTCAGCTGGCTACCGGTCTTCGGCAGCATCACCGGGGCGGGCTCGGGCTCAGGCATCGGCTCGGGCTCGACAACAGGCTCAGGCTCAGGGGCAACTGCTACAGCCACGGGCTCAGGCGCCGGCAGGCTCCAGTAAGCGTCACCGAGGTATACGTTGACCCGTTGCTTGACTGCCAGGTCCTGTAATTTGACAGGCTTGCCGTCGATCATCGTGACGAAATCAACGTTGTTATGATCTGCCATCTGCCGCTCGGACAGGCCACCGTCGGGCATCACCCAGCTGTAGGCTGTGCGGCCAGTGTGTTGTGCAGCAACTTCTGCTTCCATCTTGGCAAACCAACCGCCATCGCGCATGACCACTTCCTTGCAGGCCGCATTGGCGCCGTTAGTGACTTCCGCGTTCCACATCAGGTCGGCACAGCTCACTTCCTGGGCGCTGGCGTTCACGCTGATGCCCATACATGCCACAAGGGCCAGACCAGCTTTCAATTTCAGGTTTTTCATATTTCCTCCTCTAGGATTTAGCCTGAACGGGTTCGGCTTTCGCCGTAACGATATAACGCTGGGGCGCATGCCCCACAAAGTAAAACGGGTAACACGTCACGAGGGTCACCGTGCTGTCGTCAGTCGGTGCCAATACATGAACATCCGCGGGATCAACGATCTCGATCGAAGCGACACGATATTGCCGCGCTCCCTGTAGCGTCTCGAGCAACAGGTTGTCGCCCAGGGCGATGTCCTGCAGGCCACGGAAAAAACCATCGCGGTGCCCGGCGATACCCAGGTTGCTCTCATCGCCAATTCGCGCCGTGCCCTTGATCCTGGCCACGCCGCGGTTGAGATTGAAATCGGTTGCACCATCGTAAATGGGCACCTTCAGACTCAGCTTGTCAATCGACAGGACAGCCAGAGGCAAATTGTCGCTGGCCGCCAGGCTTTCCTCGTACTCGCGAATACGCTTCTCAGACCACAATTCGAAATCCGGCGCGGGTAAGGATTGACCCCCGAACTGGGCAGGACTGGCCGCCGCAGTGGACACAGGCTGTACCTCAATGATTTCAGCCCGCGCTTGCTCAAAGGCGGCTATACCCGCCGAGCTGTTCGAGTCGCTCCAGGCCCGAACCAGGAAAAACACCGCCAACAACGCCGCCCCGGACACCAACAGCGTGGTCTCCAGGCGCTTCAGAATTTGGGGGTTGTTTGTTCTAGTATTCAAATATTTACAGCCTGAAACCGTCGAGCCCGCAATTATAGAGGGAGTCTCTACCTTTTTGCCAGACAATAAGCACTGAGGCCAAACCGTGATGCAGTCACCTGTTCAGCCAGTTTCAACTCGCCATTCGACAAATTAACGCCACGCGCTGGCCGAGAACCCGAAGAGCAAAACCTGAACAAACCCCGCCCGGCTTCAAGGCTTGGCGCGAAGATCATCCAGGGGCATGCCGTTCACCTGGTCGATGACGTGCAGGAAGGCCCGGGTGGAACGCTCCAGCCCTTCGGCTGGCACCAGTTCGGGAATGTCCAGCGTCGTGTGGTAAATCACGTGGTCGATAATGTGGAAACCTGGCGCCTGCCGGGTCAGCTTGGGCTTGGGGTTCATTTCACGGTAAGTCGACACGCCATGTTCACGCAGCGTGCGTTGCACGATTTTGCGCAATTGCTCACTGCCGGTGACGTGCCAGCGGAACGCACCGATGGCGTTGGCAGTCATCAAATCGTCGTTATACCAGTAGAGTTGAGTCTGCGATGGATGTTCCAGTGTCAGTACCAGCGCCACCTTGCCCCAGTCGTGAGTGGATTCCCAGGTCTTGAGCCCGACTTCACCGTGGTGGTGATCTGGAAACAGGAAAAATACGAGCTTTCGTGGCCGTTTCTCACGGGGCATCGCGGCATAGTGCCGGGCGATCTCGAGTCCGCTGGCGATCCCGGCAGCGTTATCCATGGCGCCCTCGAAAAATCCATCGGTATGAGCGGCAAGGACGACCTCTTCCTCTGACATTCCTGGCAAGGTTGCCACGAGATTGGCTGTTTTAACGTTCTTTCGAATCTCGATGTCCAGGCTCAAGGTGATTTCGACTTTCTCGCCTGCACCCAAATGGTCGCGCAACATAAAGCCCTCATCCTGGCTGAGCGTAATCAGGGGAACCCCGTGGCTGGCCGACGGCGCGCCCAGCGGATTGAACTGGCCGTTGCCGGGAACACCCATGACATTGACCACCATGGCGGCACCCCGGTCCGTGGCACGCTGGTTGGCATCGAAGAGTTTCGCCCGGCTACTGGCCGAATGGCTACGGCCGCCCGGAACGAAAGTGCTGTAGATGATCACAGCCTTGCCCTTCACATCGCGACCAAGAAAATCCGGCTCCGCGCCTATACCCACCCAGACGGCCTCTGCCTTGATGCCGCCCGCCGGGGTTGCTGCCGTTTCACCAGCCGGGAATGCAGTGAGCAGTGGAATGGACTCACTGCCAGTGTGCAGGCTCGCCTGCCACGAGCGTGGGGTCCAGTCGCGCGGGATCGTAAAGTTCTGTTGATCGATCGAAAAGCCCAGTCGCCCCAACTCCTCCGCCACCAGTTCCATCGTCATTCGGTCATAGGGCGTACCCGGAAGACGTCCCCAGTAAGCGTTACCGTCATCTCGGCTTTGCAGGGAAATCGCGGAAATCCTGCGTACCCAGTCCTTCATGCGCGCACCATCCACATCAGCGTAGGCGCTATGGCTTGTCGTCACTGGCCAGTCCGGGTACTCCGAATCGGGTATATAAAGCGTCTCGCCATCCCGTGGCAAACCTGTTCCGTAAGTCGTCCTCACTGGCGGGCCCACGGCCCGTGCCTGGTCTTCGCTTTCGCCTGCGGCCATGGACTGCGCCGGGCTGGCCGACATGAGCAGAAGGACAAAGGCACCTCGTGTCAGGGCTCGAACGGTCTGGAGTCTTGTGCAAGTCATATGACGCTCAGCGGGGAAATATACAGCGCCAATTGTGACATAAGGCCATAGGTGGCCGTAAAAAAAACCGACCGCCTCTCGGCGGCCGGCGGTATCCGGTCGGGCTGTTCAAAGCAGCAATCAGATTGCCGTGCCACTTTCCTCGACGGCGTTGGCCTTGGAGCGGAACAGTTTCCTCTTGACCCAACCTCTGGCCCGCGTCCGCAGGACATTGATGTCCGCGCCAACCGCATACAGGGCCGGTACCATCAGCAAGGTCACGAAAAAGGCCACAAACACACCGAAGGCCAGCGAGATCACGACCGGCTGCAAAAATGCAGCCTGGATCGAGCGCTCGAACATCATCGGGGACAAGCCCACGATGGTGGTCACCGTGGTCAGCAGGATGGGCCTGAAGCGGGCTACACCGGCTTCCACCACAGCCTCAGTCGGACCCATACCCTTGTCGCGCAGACGGTTGGTGTAATCGATGAGAACCAGGTTGTCATTGACCACCACGCCCGCAGCTGCGGCAATGCCGAAGTAGCTGAAAATCGCCATGGTCATGCCCATGGTGGCGTGTCCGAAAATCGCTCCCACAAAGGCGTAAGGCATGGCAACGAGGATCAACAAGGGTTGCCAGTAGCTGCGGAACGCCACAGCCAGCATGGCGTACATGGCGAAAATAGCGATCACGTACAGCCCCATCACCTCTTTAATGAAGCGCTGTTCACCTTCAGCCTGGCCCACTGCACCGCGGACCACACCCGGGAAACGTTTTTCCCAATCCGGGAAAAAGCTCTCGTCCAGGTCCTTCATGATGTCCTCACGGACATTTTCTTTCAGGTCAGCCGAGACCCGGGCCGCACGATTGCCATTCCAGCGTTGGATCCGGCTAATGCCCGGCGCATATTCGAGATCGGCCACGGACAGCAACGGAACCTGGCGCCCATCGGCCGTGCGGATGCGGAAATTCTTGAGGCTTTCGATGGATCGCCGCGATTCGAGCGGGTAATGCACCATGACCTTGACGTCCTGGCCCGCGCGCGGCAACCGCTGAACTTCTTCTCCATAATATGCTTGGCGAACCTGGCGGTTGACCTCGGCCAGGGTCAAACCCATCTTGGCCGCGCCCGGCTGCAGGGTCAGCCGAATTTCCTCGGAGGCGCCTTCCAGGTTGTTGCGCACGTCGTACAAGGTTTCGTAGGTGCGCAAACGGTTTTCCAATTCGCTCACTGCTCTGCGCAAAACATCCAGGTCCGGATGACGAATCGACAGTTCAAAGCCCGGCTCGTTGTCACTCAACGTATGCCGGACAGAAACTTCGCGTGCGTCCGGAATGTCCCCAATCAGTTCACGCAGACGCAGAGCCGCATCCTTGGCCGTCATGTCCCTCACTTCGGGTGGGGCCAGCTTGACGATGGCCAGCACGCTGTCGCGCCGCGAGCGCGTATACCAGTTTTCGATCAGTTGGCCCTCGCCCGCCGTGCGGTCACTGACTTCATCGACCAATTCCTGCTCCGCCGCCTGAAGTTGCGCCAGGATTTCCAGCGCGCGGCTGTAGGGAGCGCCTTCCGGGAGAACCACGTTGATTGAAATTTCATCCGACTCGATCTCCGGCATGAAACTCTTCTTGACCCAACCGGTGCCGAAAAGGCCGAAACCAATGATCAGCACACTTATAAAGATACTCGTAGTCAGGTAGCGCCGCCGGATGGCCCACTGTCCGATACCGCGATAATGGTTTTCCGCGAAGTGGATGATGCTTTCGGCAATACGCTTCTGAAAATGCCCGAACCACCCCATGGCCTGGTCTTTTCGTACCTGCATTTTCGACAGATGAGCTGGCAGGATCCAGAGAGACTCGATCAGCGAGAATGCCAGCGCCAGAATCACCACCCAGGTGATGTGTCGCGTGAATTCGCTGGTCGAGCCGCTGATGAAGATCCAGGGCAGGAAGGCCATCACGGTGGTCAAGACGCCAAAGGTGACTGGCTTCGCAACCAGTTGTGCACCGGATATGGCTGCTTCCACTCCCCCGCCGATGCGATGACCCTCGGAATGAATGCCCTCACCCACAACGATCGCGTCATCGACCACGATGCCCAGCACCAGCAGGAAGGCGAATGTGCTCAGCATGTTCAACGACACGCCGACAGATGGCAACAGGACAAACGCTCCGGCATATGCGGTGGCAATGCCCACCGCGACCCAGAACGCAACCACTGGTCGCAGGGTCAGAACCAGGACCGTGAGCACCAGTAACAGACCCATGAAGGCCGATCCGCCAATGGTCTTCATGCGGCCCTTGAAGTCCTCCGCCTGGTCGGTCCACAGGGTGAGCTTGGCGCCGGAAGGTAGCGTCGCCTGGCGTTCATCGATCCATTTCCGTATGGAGTCCGAGGCGGTGACGATGTCCATGGTCTCGGTGGTCATGACTTGCAGTAGTACCGCCGGCTCACCGTTCAGGGTCGCCAGAATGGGATTGTCCTCGAATCCATCCACCACGTTGGCCACATCGCCCACGCGGATGATGCCGCCATCGGACGTCTGGCGAATAATGATGTCGGCAAACTCAGCCTGGGTGTCCGCCTGGCTGCGAACTTTCAGCTGGTAAGTGCCAACCTCGGTTCGAACCGCGCCCGATGACTGGTTGATCGAATTGACCCGGATTGCGTTCGCGACTTCCGCGAAAGTCAGGCCATAGCGATGCAGCGATTCCTCGCTGACTTCAATCGACACCTCTTCGCGTCGCGTGCCAAACAGTTGCACAATAGAAATGGCTGGCAGCACCGCAGCTTCGCCGCGCAGTTGTTCGGCCAGCCGCTTCAGTTCACGCTCACTGAGGTCGCCATGAACCGCCACGCGGATGAATTCCTGGCGGTTGACCCATTGCTGGACCTGCGGAGGCTCGATGTCGCGCGGTAGAGAAGATATCGCGTCCACCCGAATTTTCACGTCGTTCATAAACTGGGTGAAATCGACTTGCTGCTCGGCCAGGATGTAAACCCCGCCGTAACCTTCGCCAGAGCTGGAACGAACCCACTCGATCGCATCCAGGTCGCTGACCGCTTCCTCGATGCGGGCGACGATCTGCTCCTCGACCTCCTGGGGTGAAGCCCCGGGCCAGGACACCTCGATCTGCAGCCCGGGAAACCGCACGTGCGGATCCATTTCCCGTTCCATGGAATTGAAGCCAATGATGCCGGCTACAAAAATACCGAACATAAGGAGGTTCGCGGCGACCGTATTACGGGCCCACCATTCAATCAGCTTGTTCATGGGTGCCCCCCGTCAGCTTCGCTGGCCGCTTTTGATGGCCTCCACCTGCATGCCGTCAACAGCCGCTGGTATCGTCGAGGTCACCACATTCTCGCCGGGCAGCACGCCCCCGGTGACGTAAACCAGGTCTTCGGAGGTAGAAAGCACTTCCACCGTGCGAATCTCCAGTTTGCTGTCGCCGTTGATGACATAAACCTTGTCTTCGTTGCGCAACGCTTTGCGCGGCATGACGAACACGGACTGGCGTGCGGCACCTGCGATCTCCGCGGACACGAACAGGCCCACTGCCATCGGCATTCCACCCGCCGCAGCCTTGCCATAAGGGTCTTCAACTTCGGCGGTTGCGTAAATCAGACGGGTATCCTGGTCCACTGCCGCGTTAACGCGACGAACCTGGCCTTGCCAGTAGTAGGTCTGGTTACCCACGGACGCTTTGAAATTGACCAGAGGGCCATTGCTGGCCTCAGCGGTGAAACCCATGGGCAGGTTGAGCTCGACCAATTGCGTATCGGTCAGGGGTAAGCGGACTTCTACAGTGTCCGTAGCAAAGACTTTGCCCAGTGAACTGCCGGCACTGACGATTTGCCCCAGGCCAATACTGCGACTACGCACACGCCCCTGGAAGGGAACCTTGATTTCGGTCCGCGACAGATTCAGCCGCGCCTCCTCCAACTCAGCCTCGGCGGAACGCAGTTGCGCTTTCGCCTGCGCGACCTGCGGCACATTCAGGGCAAAGGGCGTCGGCTCTGCGGAACCCCCCTTGGTGGCCCACTGGGATTCCTTGATCTTGGCGGTGGCCAGTTGCTCCTGCACGGCAGTTTTCGCCGCGGCAACGCGCGCCTCTGCCTGGACAACCGCCAGGCGGTAATTGGAGTCGTCAATCTTGAGTAGCGTGGTGTCAGGACCGAATTCCGCTCCCTCGGCAAAATGTTCGGAGATCATGATGACCCGGCCAGAGACCTGAGGCACCAGGTCAACTTCTGTCTTGGGTCGAACTTCACCCTGCGTGTTAACAATGATCGTGACTTCGTCGGAAGCCACTTCATCCACGTACAGCGACACCAGACGCTGGGCCTCTTCCTTCTTTTCCGGCTCAGGCTTGGCGGCGACCAGCACCTGCACAATCCCTATGCCCCCCAATAACACCATGACCGGCAGTGCCGTCTTGAAAAGCTTTTTCACTGTCTTTCCTCTCAAGTTTTGTTTCGGGAAGATTCCCGGAATCGACCTCGAAGCCCGGCGGCAGCCCTCTGTCAGACCACCAACTTGCCCTGATCCTTGTTACAACTGCGGGCAAACACCCAAAGCTTCCTGGTCCATTCGGCACGTGTCTGGTCACCTGCCGGATAAGTCGGAGCAAGCCTATAAGACCACATGCGTTCCAGATTCACATGGGCCAAAAGTCAGTACCCGCTTTCAGTGTCTGCTTAATGCTTTAGACGTCCCGAACGGGAAAATAGTTACTTGGAGGGGATCAGAAACCCGGCGCGGGCGCGCCGGTGACAGGTTTAAACCGCTGAAATACCCCCTCCTCGCTCTGGCATAGCCAGGTGAGCGCCGGCTTCATGAATGATTCGCAGAATACGAAAATTGAGTTCCTCTGCGATTTGCAGGTATTCGTTGAAGTCAACGGTATCGACATAGCTGTGCACCTGGATATCCAGTGAATATTCACCGAACTGGCGGAACTGTACGCGCAACACGTCATTGAGCACACGTTCGTCGTCGATCAGCATTTGCCTCATCCGGAGGACGATGTCCTGTATCTGATCCGGGGTGGTATCGATGCGCATGCGAATCAACGGCCGATACCAGACGTTGCGCCGTGCCGAAATATTCTCGATGTCTTCATACGCCAAACGGGAGTTGGGTACAGACACTACAGTGTTGCCCTGGGTCCGAATGCGCGTGGAACGCAGACCGATCTCTTCCACTCGGCCAAAATGAGTGCCGTACCGGCACACGTCGCCGGTCACAACCGGCCTTTGCGAATACAGTGTTATGGCCCCGAAGAGGTCCTCGATGGGTTTCTGCAACGCCAAAGCCAAGGCGACGCCGCCTACGCCCAGACCTGCCAGCAGGGCGGAGATGTTGACGCCCATGTTACTCAGCCATACCAATACACCCAACAAGGCGATCATCAGTTTCAGGGCATTGGCCATCGGCCTTCCCAGCACTGCAGCGTCGTCCCTGCCTCGGGCAATAAAACGCTCACGACGCACAGCGCGGACCAGGTCAATGACACCGAACAACAACCAGACAACGATAAAGGTTCCCAGGGTGCGGCCTTCAAACAACCTCTGTGCGGTTGCACCCATCCCCAGTTCACGCAACATCTGTCCCATGACGACGACCACGATCAGGATAGGCAGCGGCCGCGTCAGCACCTTCCTGATATCCGGGTATAAGCCGGAACCGGGCGAGCTGATCAGGCGTGTCAACCCAAAAAACACCAACCACAGCAGCGGCCAAAGCACGACAAACACGGCCAGCAGGATGGTCCACTTGAACAGTTCCACCCCCAGGAAAGATATCCCGGAGGGGAATTTTTGCCTGAACTCTTCCACCCATCGCGGGTAGCCGTACTCCTCGTACAGGCGCGGTATTTCCGCCACGGTCGCATTGGAAACCTTCCAAATGAACTCGCCCGGCTCATCGGCCGGAACGTTCTGCATCAGGAGTTGCGTGACGTCTTCACCGACATGGATCTCACCCGCCAGTTCGAGATAGCTGGGCAGGCCGTCGTTAATATTACCCATGGGCGTGTCACTGAGCCGACCAGGATCGAGCCAGATCGTGCGGCTCACAACGAGGTACAAATTCTCCGCCAGCTCGCTGTGAGACAAGTCCCGAACGGCTGGGGGTAAATTGCGGAAGTCGAGGTATTTGGCCGCCCTTTCGAAATCACCCTGCTCCGCAGCTTGCAGATAGGCCTGCGCACTTGAGCTGGGGGTGTCGCGATCCAGTGGATCCTTGAACCCCTGTCCCTCTTCGCCCGTCAAAATCCCCGCCAGCGCCTCTGCCGCCTCGGCCCGTTTCGCTTCCGGGGTTGCTTCGTCCTGCGCGAAGCCCATGGCGCTGAACATCATGCAAAACGCCAAGAAAAGAGCCGGGAATGAGGGGCGGAAAAATGGAGACCGGTGTCGTTCAGGGGAAATTTGAGTTCGCATGAATTATGCCCTGGCTTTTCAGTGTTCTTGGTGATCGTTGGAAGAATATCCGATCGCCAGGCAAAGCGCAGCGCCGGGGGTTACGGTTCAGTGTAAACTCGACCGTCCCGCAAGGACCACACAGGCAGCCGATTCGTGAGTGAAATCCGCAGCGTCGACATACCGGAAAAAGACCGTCCGCTCCGAGATGACATCAGCATGCTGGGCCAGATGCTGGGTGAAATACTGGTCGAGCAGCATGGTCCGGAACTGCTGGCGCAGGTCGAGCAGGTCAGGCGGGCAGCCATCCTGCGCCGTGAAGGTCATCCTGCAAAAGCAGATTCACTGGAGAGCGCCCTGCCTGAGCTGCCCACGAGTCAACTGTTGCTGATCATCAAGTCGTTCTCGACCTACCTGAGACTGGCCAACCTGGCGGAGAAGGTTCACCGTATCCGCCGCAATCGCGCGTATTTGCAACAGGAAGGCTCACCGCAGCGCGGCAGCTTGGCGGCGGTACTGGGCGGCTTGAAAAAGGCCGGCATCAGCGCGGACAAACTGGCGGACCAACTGGAGGGGCTGCAGTTGCAGCCGGTTTTCACGGCACACCCCACCGAGGCCACCCGCCGCAGCATTCTGCAAAAAGAGTATTCGATCATCCAACGGCTGGTCGAACGTCTGAACCCAAGCCTGACACCCGGTGAAAGAATCCAGACCCAAGCCAGAATCCGTGACGCGGTGACCTCGGGTTGGCAGACGCGGTCGGTGCCACACGCCCGGCCGACGGTCGCCGATGAATTGGACAATGTACTGTTCTACCTGACGGAAATCCTGTACCGGGTTGTTCCGGCCTACCTCGAGGAAGTCAGTGATGCGCTGGGCGAGCAATTTGGCGAGTCGCTCACGGCAAGCCTGCGTGACGATCTGTTGAGATTCGGCTCGTGGGTGGGTGGTGACATGGACGGCAACCCCAACGTGACGGCGGCGACCATCACCGAAACCCTGGAAACGCAACGACGTTCTGTCATCCGTCGCTACGTACCGGACGTCAGGCGGTTGGCGCAATACCTCAGCCAGACCCGGGGCGATGCAGGTTTTCTCGAGTTGCTCGATCAGCGCCTGAGCGCCTACTCGGCCATGTTGCCGGAGGTGCTGGGGGCGATACCCGAACGGCACCGTGAAATGCCTTATCGCTGCTTTCTGCTGTTGGTAAGCGCGCGACTGGAAGCCACCATCGCCGACCGGCAGCACGCTTACGGGTCGGCGATGGAATTTCATGACGACATCGCGCTGGTGATCACCAGCCTGGAATCCAATCGTGGAAGACATGCCGGCTGGTTCGGTGTCCGTCGCCTGTTGATGCGGATTCGTGTGTTCGGCTTCCATCTGGCCACCCTCGACGTACGCCAGGACGCCGAGCTACACCGTGGTGTCATGGGGGAACTGTTAAGTCAGGCCGGCTGGGTCAAAATCGAGCGGTCGCAGCGAAGCGAGGAACTGCAGCGGCTCCTGGAAGACCATGGCCTGCCGCAACCCGCGGCCAGCTCGAAGACTGCCGAGCAAAGCCTGGAAGTGTTCCGCGCCATCCGGGATGCGCGGGCGCGCTTCGGGCCGGACGCCACCGGCCTGTTCATCGTTTCCATGACCCAGGGGGCCGATGATGTGCTCACCGTCATGGCGCTGTCGCGACTGGCCGGGCTGCACGATTCGGGTGAGATCCCGCTGGATATTGCCCCCTTGCTTGAAACCGTCGATGACCTCGATGCCGGCCCCGCCATCCTCGAGGACCTGCTTTCCCGCCCGGTGTACCGCCAACACCTCGAACGTCGCGGAAACCGCCAGGTCATCATGGTGGGCTACTCGGACAGCAATAAGGACAGCGGTATCGTGGCCGCACGGTGGAGCCTGCAGCAGGCCCAGTTTCGCCTGGCGGCACTGGGCCGAAAACACGGCATCAAGGTCGTCTTCTTTCATGGCCGCGGTGGCACCGTCAGCCGCGGGGCAGGCAACCTCGTCAACGGGATCGCCGGGGCCCCAGCAGGAACCGTCAACGGTTACCTGCGGGTAACCGAGCAGGGTGAGGTCATCAATCAGAAATATGGCATGCGTCCACTGGCGTTGCGCAACCTCGAACTGGTCACGGGGGCGGTTCTGGAACACGCACTGTTGGACATCGGCCAGCACCCGAACTCCGATATGCGCCGACTGATGGAACAAATGGCAAACGCGGCGCGAGCCCATTATCGAGGACTGGTGTTCGAGACACCGGACTTCCCGCTGTTTTTCCGCAGCGCCACACCCGTCGACGTCATCGAGCGATTGAATATCGGGTCGCGGCCCGCCTCCCGTCGGAGCGGGCTGGGAATAGAAAACCTGCGTGCCATTCCCTGGGTGTTTTCCTGGGCCCAGACCCGCATCGGCCTACCCGGGGTATTTGGCATGGGCACGGCCCTGCAACAGGCCGCCGATGAGGCAGGTATGCCCGCACTGCGCAAGCTGTACCGCGACTGGCGCTTTTTCCGCGGTATGATCGATGACGTGGAAATGGTGCTGGCGAAATCCGAACTCGATATCGGAGAACGCTATGCCGGCCTCGCTGAGCCGGGAATGCAGGGCATTTTCGACACCATTTCGCGAGAGTTTGAACTCGCTTCCGCCCAAATCATGGAGCTCAAACAAAGCCAGGGCCTGCTTCAGAACGAGCATACGCTGCGGCGTAATATCCGCCTGCGCAACCCCTATGTTGACCCCATGCATATCCTGCAAATCGAATTGCTGCAGCGCTGGCGCGAGGGAGATCGCCAGGACAATGATCTGCTCGATGTCCTGAAAGCGACGGTCAATGGCATTGCACTGGGCATCCAGAACACGGGTTAAGCGCTGGTTTCAGGCTCTGGGCTCAACAAGCAGGCGACGGAACGGTCGGCCAACAGGCACTCCGACGGTTTTAGCTGGGGCTGCTCCGGTTCCGAGGAATGAAAGACCAGCTGCCAGCCCTGACCGCCAGGTGCCGTGGGCAACCGGAATCTCCGCCCCGCCCGGCCCCGGTTGATGAGAATCAGCACGGCGGTTTTCGCTGCCGCGTCCGACAGCATCAACGCAAAGCTCCGGGACTGCTCCCACTCCCTGGAACCCATCGGGGTACCATCGGTGTGCATCCAGTCGATCCGGGGGCCGTCGTGCCCATGGATGTACGCAGCCTGCCGCAGCAGGGGCGTTTCCCGTCGCAGCCGAATCAGGCGAACTACCTGTTCGGTAAAGGCCCGGTCTTCAGTCAGACCACGCCAGTCCAGCCAGCCGGTTTCGTTATCCTGGCAATAGGCGTTGTTGTTACCCGCTTGCGAATTTCCGAACTCATCACCCGCCAGCAACATGGGCGTACCCTGTGACAGCAGCAAGGAGGCCAGCAGGTTCAAACGCTGCTTGTGGCGCAATTGCTGAATCGCCGCGTCGCAGGTCGGGCCTTCGGCCCCGTAATTGCGGCTCACATTGTGCGAATGCCCATCCCGGTTGTCCTCACCATTGGCCAGGTTGTGCCGTTGCTCATAACTGACCACGTCGGCCAAGGTGAATCCGTCGTGGCTGCTGACGAAGTTGATGCTGGCCCGCGGGCCGCGGCCGCTGCCCTCGAACACGTCGGCCGAGCCGTGCAAACGTTCAGCGAAAGCGCCCGTCTGCGCCCGGTCACCTCGCCAGAAAGCCCGCACACAATCCCGGTACCGGTCGTTCCATTCGGACCACACCTGGGGAAAATTGCCCAGTTGGTAACCGCCGTGGCCGATATCCCAGGGCTCCGCGATCAGGGGCGCTCCCGCCAGGCGCGGATCGCTGCCAATCCGCTCCAGCAAGGGATGGCCCGGATCGAACCCGTCCGCGGATCGGCCCAGGGTGACTGCAAGGTCAAAACGAAAACCATCCACACCCAGCCCCTGCCGCCACCAGGCCAGGCTATCGACGACGAGGTCCTGAAACACCGGGTGATCGGCATTGAGCGAATTCCCGCAACCGGTCATGTTGACGTAGGCCCCGCGATCATTCTCCTCGGTACGGTAATAGGCAAGGTTGTCGATACCCCTGAAACTGGTGGTCGGCCCCAGCGCTCCACCCTCGGCCGTGTGGTTGTAGGCAACGTCCAGGATGACTTCGAGCCCGGCTTCGTGAAGCGCGTCGGTCATTTCCCGAAACTCCGCCTGCGCATCGATTCCGGCGAGACGGCCTTCTACACAAAAGAAATTGAGAGGGTTGTAGCCCCAGAAATTGCGCATTCCCCGCGCCGAGAGGAACGACTCGTCGAGCCAGGCCTGCACCGGCTGAAGTTCGATTGAAGTGATTCCCAAGGCTTTCAGATAAGCAATGATTTTCGCATTACTCAGGCCGCGCAACCGGCCGCGCTCATCTTCGGGCAACTCGGGGTGGCGCATGGTAAAACCCCGGACGTTGGCCTCGTAGATGACCTTCTCCGACCAGGGGATGTTCGGCCGGACGGGTGGCTCCGGCGCCCTTCCAGTCACCACCGACTTCGGCACGCAGGCAGCGCTGTCCAGGTGGCTCATTTTCAGGTTTTGAGGATTCGAGCCCGGCAGAAAGTCATAGACAGCCGGGCTCCAAATGAAACGGCCGGCCAGGGCGCGCGCATATGGGTCGAGGAGCAATTTGTGCGGGTTGCAACGTAGTCCCAGCCCGGGTTCGTACACTCCATGCACGCGATAACCGTACCGCTGGCCAGGCTCAATGCCCATGAGATGGATATGCCAGATTCCGTCCCGCTGTTGTCCCAGGCCGTGCCGGGCGGTTTCCCGTCCCGTGGAGTCAAACAGGCACAAATCCACGCCTTCGGCACAGCCGGAATACAACGCGAAACGGGTTCCTGCTCCATCCCAATCGGCACCGAGCGGCGCCGGGTGGACCTTTGTTGTCATGGCATAACCGGTTCGAGACGCCAGATGTCCCGGTTGTAGTCAGCGATGGTCCGGTCAGTAGAAAACCGTCCAGAGCCCGCCGTGTTCAGAATGCTCATCCGGGTCCAATGGGTCCGGTCCCCGTACGCCTGTTCGACCCGGGCCTGCGCATCGACGAACGCACGGAAATCCGCGGCCGTCATCCAGGGATCACTGGGGTTGCGGATGGCGCGGATCACCGCATCACAAATACCCGGCTCACCGCGACTGAAATGCCCGCCTTCCAGCAGGTGCATGACACGCACGAAGTCCGGGTCAGCCTCGATGATGGCCTGGGGGTTATAGCCCGGGCGCCGGGCGCGGATTTCCTCCACGGTCAACCCGAACAGAAAGAAATTCTCCTCGCCCACGGCCTCTCGGATTTCCACGTTCGCGCCGTCGAGCGTGCCAATGGTCAACGCACCATTCATCATGAACTTCATGTTGCCCGTACCGGATGCCTCCTTGCCGGCAGTGGATATTTGCTCGGAAAGTTCGGCAGCGGGACAGATCACTTCCATGGCCGAAACGTTGTAGTCAGGCAGGAACACCAATTGCAGAATCCCCTTCGTGGCCGGATCTCGGTTGATCCGATCAGCGACGTTATTGATGCACTTGATGATGTTCTTGGCCATCACGTAGCCCGGCGCGGCTTTGCCACCTATCAGAACCAGGCGCGGTTGCAGCGACTCACCTTCGCCGCGGCGAATGCGGTCGTAAAGGTGAATGACGTGCAGCAGGTTGAGCAACTGGCGCTTGTACTCGTGAATGCGCTTGACCTGAACGTCGAACAGCATGTCCGGATCGACCTGCAGCCCGGTCCTGGTCTCGATCAATCCAGCCAGCGTGCGCTTGTTGGCCTGCTTCACCAACCTCCACTGCTCCTGGAAAGCGGCATCGTCCGCCCATTCGCGCAACCGGCCCAGTTGCTCGAGATCGGTGACCCAACCGTCACCGATCCGCTCAGAAATCAGCCCGGACAGGTCACGATTGCAGGCTGCCAGCCAGCGGCGCTGAGTGACGCCATTGGTCTTGTTGTTGAATTTCTCAGGCCACAGCTCGGCAAAGTCGCGTAGTAAGCCTTCCCGCAGCAGCCGCGAATGCAACTCGGCCACGCCATTGACAGAATAGCTGCCGACAATGGCCAGGTAGGCCATACGCACCATGGGCTGGTGTCCCTGCTGGATCAACGACATCCGGTCGAGCCGGTCCCAGTCATCCGGCCAACGCTCCGCCACCTGTTCCAGGTACCGGTGGTTGATTTCGTGAATGATTTCCATGATGCGTGGCAACAGGTACCCAATCATGGCTTCAGGCCATACTTCCAGAGCCTCGGGCAACAGCGTGTGGTTGGTATAGGCCATGCAGCCACTGGTTACGTCCCAGGCCTCTTCCCACTCCATGCCGTATTCGTCCATCAGCAGGCGCATCAGCTCAGGCACCGAAATCGCAGGATGAGTATCGTTCAGCTGGAAGCAGTTGCCGGCTGCGAATTCGCTGAAATTGCCGTCGTGACGTTTGTGCCAGTCGGCCAGTACGTCCTGCAGGCTGGCCGAAGCCAGAAAATATTGCTGACGCAGCCTGAGTTCGCGCCCGCTTTCCGTGGCGTCGTTGGGGTACAACACCATGGTGATGTTTTCGGCTTCGTTCTTGGCCGCTACCGCCTCGGCGTACCCACCGGCGTTGAACTCGTCCAGGTCGAAGGCATCGGTGGCCGCCGCCGACCACAGTCGCAGCGTATTCACCACATCGTTTTGGTAGCCTGGAATGGGAATGTCGTAGGGGACAGCCAGCACATTTTGAGTGTCCGCCCAGCCATGCCGCGCGCGCCCGTCCTTGCCGACCTCATGCGTGGTGTGTCCTCCAAAGCGAATCACCCGCGTCAGGTCGGGACGGCGAATTTCCCAGGGAAAACCATCCCTCAGCCAGGCATCCGGCTCTTCCACCTGGTAGCCATCGACGATGCGCTGCCTGAACATGCCGTACTGATAACGGAGCCCGTAACCCACCACCGGCAAACCCAGCGTGGCGCAGGAATCGAGAAAACACGCAGCCAAACGGCCCAGACCACCGTTGCCCAAACCGGTGTCATGTTCGCAATCACCCAGTTCCTCCAGGCCCATACCGATCCGTTCCAGCGCATCGCTGGTCTGCTGGTCGATATCCAGGCTCAGCAGCGCGTTGCGCAAGAGGCGGCCCATGAGGTACTCCATCGACAAATAATAAGCTCGCCGCTTGCCCTTGCCTTCGACCGTGATATTGGTCCGGTTCCAGCGTTCCATCAGCCGGTCGCGCGTTGCGTAAACCAGCGCTTCATAGAGGAAAGGCGAACGCCGGTTAACCGTCCGCCGACCTAGCGTGCAGGAAAAGTAATGATTCACATCGGTCAGCAGGGCATCGGATGTCATCGCCAGTGGCGGCGCCTGCAGCAATTCGATGTGCCCAGTCGCAGAAAGACTCTCGACCGATTTTTTCTTGTTGGGTTTTGCCATCATTTCTCTGGTGTTCAGTTCTCAGGTTGCAGGATTAATGTCGCCAGGGGCGGCAGGGTCAGGCACAGCGACCAACCACGTCCTTGAGCGGCTTCTTTTTGCACCGCCAACTTGCCGGTATTGACCACGCCACTGCCATCGTATTCCGGGCGGTCCGTGTTCAGGATCTCAAGATAGCTGCGGGCCTCGGGAACCCCGAGTCGGAACCCCTTGCGCACCACGGGCGTAAAATTGCTGACGCAGATCACGAAGCGGCCATCTTGGCCACGCCGTATCCAGGACAGGACGCTGTTGTCGCGATCGCCCCATTCGATCCATTCGAAGCCCTCGGGAGCGAAATCCATCTCGTACAACGCGGGGGTCTCCGCATACAATCGGTTCAGGTCCCTGACAAGACTCTGCACCCCGCGGTGGCTGGAATACTCCAGCAGGTGCCAGTCGAGCGAAGCATCGTGGTTCCACTCACGGGACTGCGCCAATTCCCCACCCATGAACAACAGCTTCTTGCCGGGGTGACCAAACATGAATCCGTAGTAGGCGCGCAGGTTGGCGAACCGCTGCCAGTCGTCTCCGGGCATGCGCCCAAGCAACGATCCCTTGCCGTGCACCACCTCGTCATGTGACAGCGGCAGCACGAAATTCTCGTTGAAGGCATAGACCAGCCCGAAGGTCATCTTGTCGTGATGGTATTTCCGATGGATGGGCTCTTCGCGCATGTAGGAGAGCGTGTCATGCATCCAGCCCATGTTCCACTTATAGGTAAAGCCCAGGCCGCCAGCCTCCGTCGGCCGCGACACCGACGGCCAGGCGGTCGACTCCTCGGCATAACAGGCGGCACCATGGCCATGCACGACGATATTCAGCTGGCGGATGAAATCAACTGCTTCCAGGTTCTCGTTGCCGCCGTGTTCGTTCGGCACCCATTCGCCTTCCTCGCGGGAATAGTCCAGGTAAAGCATCGAGGCCACCGCATCGACACGCAGGGCGTCGATGTGAAATTCATCGATCCAGTACAACGCGCTGCCGATCAGGTAATTGATGACTTCGCGACGACCGTAATTAAAAATCAGCGTGCCCCAGTCGGCATGCGCGCCCTTGCGGGGATCCTCGTGCTCATAAAGCGCACTGCCATCGAACCGGCCCAGACCATGTTCGTCCCGCGGAAAATGCGCAGGCACCCAGTCCATGATCACGCCAATACCCGCTTGGTGGCAACGGTCGACCAGGTAGCGGAAATCATCTGGTTTGCCGAAGCGCTGCGTGGGGGCATACAGACCGATCGGCTGATAGCCCCACGATCCATCGAAGGGGTGTTCGGTCGCAGGCAACAACTCGATATGGCTGTACCCCATGTCTTGCACGTAGTCGACCAGTTCATCGGCCAATTCGCGGTAAGTCAGCGAGCGGTTGTGCTCTTCCGGTCTGCGACGCCAAGAACCCAGGTGAACCTCGTAGATGCTGACCGGGCGATCCAGGCCTGGAGAGGCATTACGCCGGCTGATCCAGTCAGCATCGCACCATCGATAGTGGCTGTGGTAAACGATCGAAGCGTTTCCGGGCGGGGGTTCGAAATAGTGCGCCAGCGGGTCGGACTTCAACGGCAAGAGCCTGCCTTGCTGGTCCAGCAACTCGAACTTGTAGTGATCGCCGGAAGTGACTGCGGGAATGAAAATTTCCCAGATTCCACTGCCATGATGAAGGCGCATAACGTGGCGCCGGCCGTCCCAGCCGTTGAAATCGCCAATAACACTCACCCGCAGGGCGTTGGGTGCCCAGACTGCAAAACTGGTGCCTTGCACGCCCCCCTGTTTGCGCGGCTGGGCGCCGAGCTTGCGGTAGATTTCCTGGTGCGAACCCTCCGTCAGCAGGTACAGATCCAGATCGCCCAGTACGGGCGAGAACCGGTAAGCGTCATCGAGAACGTAAGTGCCGTGATCGGCTTCCACGCGCAGACGGTACGTACGCACCTTGCCAGGCAATGGCGCTGCAAAAATCCCGCCTCGGTGGACCCGCTCCATGCGCTGGATTTCACGACCCGCGCGGTCCAGCAAATACACCGCGTTCGCCTGCGGCTGCAGGGTTCGTACCGAGCGGACGCCGTCGATGACGTGTATGCCCAGCAGAGCGAACGGATCGCCGTGCTGGCCGGAAGCCAGGGCATCGAGTGCCTGCTTGTTTGAAGTTGCGTCAGTTGGCATAGAGTTTAACCAGGTAATTTTCGGCAGAGGCTTCCCAGGTGAATCGCTCAGCGGCCGCAGACTGGCAGATCGCCCGCCAGCGTTCGGGGTCGGCGCGCTTCACCTCCAGTGCCCCGGCAACCGTCCTGACGAACTGCCGCGCCTGTGCAAGCGGCGTGCGGCCCCGGAAGCGAAAGCCGGTTTTTCCACCGACGACTGTGTCGCGCAAACCGCCCACGGCATGGACCACACAAGGCTGCCCTGCGCGCATGGCGAGCATCTGGCTGATACCACAGGGCTCGAAACTGCTGGGCATCAGGAACAGGTCACCGGCAGCGTAAAGCTGGTCGGGCAAAGATTCCGAATAGCCGCGCAAGAACAGGAAATGACCGAACTGCTGACTTATTGCCTCGAACTGCGCTTCCATCGCGGAGTCCCCGCTGCCCAGCATGATGAACACGAAATCACGAGGCGTCTGCGCCAGTATGGCCTCCAGGGCAGTCCGTCCCCTTTCGACCTCCTGCAGGAACAAGGCGGACTTCTGGTCTGTCACCCGCCCGATACTGATCAGGACAGACGATGGCCGGCGACCTGGCAAACAACCAAGTGCTTGCCGGGCCTCCGCTTGATTACGGAACAGGTGCCGCTCCCTGGCGATCGCCCCAAGCAAGCGGGACCACCCCGGGCGCCGGCCGGCCGGCCCGGGGTAGGTGCAACCGTTAAGAATTCCAATCAGCCGACCGGACGACTCTGCCTCCCGCAGGTCCCGCTCGAGTCCTTCACCGCCGATGAAGCCCCGCTCAGGGTCACTGGGCTCGAGAATTTCCTTCATATAGCCCGCCGATACCGTGTTGACCTTGTCTGCCAGGCGCACGGCGATGGCCATCAGGTTGATGCAGTCCGGGTAGCGGGAATCCGCCACGGCTTTTTTCCGGCAGGGAATATCCGGGAACCAGGCCTCGAGGGACGAACGATGCCCGGCCAAAGGCCGGATTCCCTGGTAGGCCAGGTTGTGAATCGTGAACACGCAACGGGTCCGCTTCAACCGCTTCAATCCATCGGCGAACCGGCGCAGGAACAGCACCAGGCTGGTGTGCCAGTCATGCAGGTGCAAGACATCCGGCGGCGCGGGCGACTGCTCCACCCATGCGGCCATGGCCGCACTGAAAAAAGCAAAACGGCTGGCGTCCGTGGCGAAAGGATTGTCCGGACCATCGTCGTGATAGATGCGCCCCGCATGCCCAACCGTCATCAGAGAATGCTCGATGACGTAATGGGTCACAGAACTCTTGACCGGCAAGCGGTACAGGGCTGCTACCCGGCGTCGCCCAGCGAATTCGAGTCGGATAGAACCCACACGTTCGCCTCCGCGTATCCTGTGAAAGGCCCCGTAAGCCGGGGTAAATACCGCCACCTCGTGACCCTTTTCGGCCAGCGCCAACGGCAGGTCGCGCAGCACGTCGCCGATCCCGCCCACCTTGCCGCCGCGCAGGGCGCCATTTTCTGAGGCCGCCATCCAAATGCGCATCAAATCGTTACCCCCGGTGCACTGGCATATGCCGTCAGATTCAGCGCGTGTAATGCAGACTTTGGCCCATCATGTCCGGTGTCACCAGCGTTCGGCCACCCGGCGTGATGCGGAAACCACGCCCCCGGTCGGCCTCGGGATCAAATCCGATCTCTGTGCCTTCGGGAATCTTGGAGCCACGGTCCATGATGACGTTGCGCAAGCGCACGCCACGCCCGATATCGCAGCTCGGCAGGATGACCGAACCCTCGACTTCAGCGTGGGAGTGGACCCTGCAGTTTGAGAACAACAGCGATTGCCGCACCGAACCACCTGAAATGATGCACCCGGCCGAGACGATGGAATTGACCGCCTCGCCCCGTCGGCCAGGCTGGTCGAACACGAACTTGGCTCCGGGCAACTGCACCTGGGCGGTATAAATCGGCCAGTTACGGTCATACAGGTCAAGCTGGGGGTTGACCGAAACCAGTTCCTGGTTTGCCTCCCAAAAAGCATCCAGGGTTCCCACATCCCGCCAATAAGGCTCTTCATCGGTCTCGGTACCCTGGAAAGGAAAGGCGTATACCCGGTACTTGTCGATAGCAGAAGGAATGATGTTTTTACCAAAATCCCGGTCCGATCCCGGTGTATCGGCATCCTTGATGGTTTGCTCGTACAGGAACGAAGTATTGAACACGTAGTTGCCCATCGAGGCCATGCAATTATCCGGGTCACCCGGAATCGGCGTCGGGTTTTCTGGTTTCTCTTCGAAGCCGATAATGCGACCGCTTTCGTCTACCGTCATCACCCCCAGTTGCCCAGCCGCTTCGGCCAGCGGCACCGGCATGCAACACACGGTCATGTCAGCCTCGTGCTCGGCATGCCATGCCAGCAGGGGCCCGTAGTCCATCTTGTAGACGTGGTCGCCGGCCAGGATCAGAACCTGTTCGGGAGCGTGGGTCCGAATGATATCCAGATTTTGATACACGGCATCGGCCGTGCCCTGGTACCACTCACCACCGGTGCGCTGCGAGGCCGGCAGGATTTCAATGAATTCGCGTTGCTGGGCCTGAAACCCGGTCCAGCCGCGGACCAGGTGGCGGATCAGCGAATGCGCCTTGTACTGGGTCAGTACGCCAATACGGCGGACACCCGAGTTGATGCAATTGGACAGCGGGAAATCGATAATCCTGAGCTTGCCGCCGAAATACACCGCCGGCTTGGCACGCCAACGGGTCAACTCATACAAACGCGAGCCTTGCCCGCCCGCAAGGATCAAGGCCAGCGTGCTGCGGGTCAGACGACTGACGAAACGGCTGTGGTCAGCCTGGTACTGGCTCATCATGTGTTGGGTGCTCCGGCAGTGGGCGAGCGCCTAGTTTAACCGCGTGCAGCAGCCATCACCATTTTACTGACCGAGTCACAAACTTCCGCCGTCAACTGACCGGGCTCCAGTCGCCAACGCCAATTGTTCCGGGTAGTCCCGGGAATGTTCAGACGAGCTGCAGACCCCAGTCCGAGATAGTCCTGCATGGGTGCAATGGCCAGCCGCGAAGGGCTGGCAAACGCCAGCCGCACGAGGTCTTGATGAATGGTTTCGGCACTGCCCCCGGTCAAACGCAATACCGCCTCCTGGCTGGCCGTCACTTCTTCCGCGCTACGCGTATCGGCCTGGCTGCCTTCGAACCACCCCACGGTGGTGTCATTGTCATGCGTGCCGGTATAGCAAATGCTGTTCTCGTCAATGGCGTCCAGGCAGAACGCCGGGTCGCCGACCTTGAACTGCAGAACCACCATGCCTGGAATACGGTAGCGATGACGCAACGCATCCACTTCCGGGGTAATCACCCCCAGATCCTCGGCCACGATGGGCAGGTCACCCATCGCCGCGCTCATTGCTTCGAACAGGCGTTCACGCGGTCCCGGCTCCCAGGTGCCATTGCGCGCCGTCTCAGAATCTACCGGGATCGCCCAATAAGCCTCGAATCCACGAAAGTGATCAATCCTCACCAGGTCCGCCATGTCCGCCGCGTGCCGTAACCGGTCGATCCACCACTGGTAGCCATTGGCCTCATGATAGGGCCAGTCATACAGGGGATTACCCCACAGTTGGCCGTCTTCGCTGAAATAGTCCGGCGGCACTCCAGCCACGAAACTGGGCTGGCCATCGCGGTCGACGGTCAGCATTTCCGGGTGTGCCCACGCATCCGCGCTGTCGAGCGCGATATAAATGGGCATGTCCGCGAACAGGCACAGCCCTTTCTCTCCCGCCCGGCGATGCAACTCCTGCCACTGCTGGTCGAACAGGAACTGCAAAAGCTTGATGCGCTCGATGTGCGCTCTCGACTGCCGTCGGACCCGTTCCAGCATCGAGGCTTCCCGGTGGACGTAAGCTCGCTCCCACTCCGGCCAGGGCCGCTCACCGTGCGCACTCTTCAGTATCCTGAACAGCGCGTAGTCATCCAGCCAGGCTTGGTCGTGCCGGTGCAGGAATTCCTCGTAACCCGCCTTCAAGCGGCCATTCACCCCGCCGGCAAATCGCTCGGCCGCCCGGTTGAGCAGTGCGCTTTTGAGAGGAATCAGCCGGCCATAATCAACGAATCCCGTTGGCAAAGCCTCGAGTTCCGGGGTTTCGCCAGCCAACACCAGGCCTTGCCGCACCAAGGGCTCGATTCCGATGAGATTCTCGTTGCCGGCAAAGGCGGATAAAGGCTGGTAGGGCGAATCCCCGTAAGCCGTCGGGCCCGTGGGTAAAAACTGCCAGACCTTCAACTGCATCTGTTTCAGCGTGTCGAGGAACGTAAGCGCGCTGTCCCCAATATCACCGATCCCAAAGGGTCCGGGCAGCGAAGTGATGTGCATCGCCACACCCGCCATGCGCTGCCGTGGCAGACTGGATCGAATATTTTGACGCATGTCTGTTCTGCTTCAGTCCAGGGCGCGGTACATGCGTCCAGCCGTGTGGCTGGCGCCCAGCAAGCCGGGCTGTGAATGGGTGATCAACATCGTGGGGATGTTTTCCATGAGTGATCGATAACGACCCTTGTTTTCGAAGCCGGAACGGAATGCGGAGGTTTTCAGCAAATCGGGATAGCGCTTGAGGATTCCGCCGCCGATATAAACGCCATCATGCGCCCCCAACGACAATGCAATATTGCCGGCCGCCTGGCCCAGTGCTTCGTAAAACAGGTTGAGTGCCTCGGTCGCGTGAATATCGCTGTTATCAAACGCAGCGCGGAAGATTTCGACTGCCTTTTTTCGACCGCCGCGCTGCCCGTGGATTCTGCGGATTGCCCAGTAAATATTCTCCAGGCCTGGTCCACACAGCAGGCGCTCGTCCGAGACCCGTTCGAAACGCTCCCGGAGTTTGCGCAACACCTCGAATTGCATCTGATTCTCGGGCGCGAAGCCGACGTGACCGCCCTCGGACACGACTGCGTAGTGGTGTCCGCCCCGGGCCAGCAAGCCAGCTACGCCAAGCCCGGTCCCGGGACCCAGTACCGCGACCGTAAATTCGTCCTTGACCCGGAGTTTCTCCTGCTTGAGCCCGATCGTAACCAGATCGTCCCCCGCCAGTTGCGGCAGTGAGTAGGCGATGGCCTCGAAGTCGTTCAACAACCGGATATGCGCCGCGGGAAAACGCTCATTCAGCTCACGGGCATTGATGCTCCAGTGATTGTTGGTGAACCGGACCGACTGATTGATGACCGGACCGGCGACCGCCAGGCAAATCACGGCCGGGCTGGCCGTACCCGTGGTGGACAGGTAGTCGGCCATGGCGTCTTCTGCGGTCTCGTAGTCCGCGCAGGCCAGGGTCAACTCCTGAGAAAAGCTCTCCCCCTTCGCAGCGGCCAGGGCGAACCGGGCATTGGTGCCGCCAATGTCACCAATCAACAATACAGGTGTCGACAAACTGAATCTCCCGGGATGACCCTTGTGATATCAAGTTCCGCGAGACTAGAGAGGATTGCGCGACGGTGCAACAGCCTGCATTTGCATCCAACCTGAGGTCGAAGCGATCAAAACCTGCCAAATCATAAGCGACGCGGGGAAATTACCGCTGAAATATAAGCGATTATCCTTCC
>JAHEFS010000083.1 GCA_024640045.1 Chromatiales bacterium
TTTTCCGGCCTGAGAAACTAGGCTTAAGAAGCTCGAAAGCCAAAGCCCGAGATGACATGTCCCTGATACATGAACTCAAGCGGCGCCGGGTCTTTCAGACGTTTGCGCTGTATATCGTGGCTGCCTGGGTCATCATCCAGGTGGCCCAGGCTGCATTTGAAGCCTGGGAAATCCCCATGCATGCACTGCGCTACCTGTGGATCGGCTTGATGTTGCTTTCACCGATGGCGTTGTTTTTCTCCTGGCGCTTCGACATCACGGCGCAAGGTATCGTGCGTACCCAACCCGCCGGGCAGGGCAAGCTTGACGATACCCGGCTCAAGCGTTCCGACTACCTGGTGTTGGCTGCCTTGGTTGCGGTCGGCGCCGCCATTCTCTTCCAGGGATTTGGCCGGGTGCAGGAGGAAATCGAAGCACAGCCCCCAGTGGCGCAGGTGAGTGAAGCCCTGGAACATTCGATTGCCGTGCTCCCGTTCAAGAACCTGGACATCAATGCCGAAACCGGTTTTTTTTCCGATGGCATTACCGAGGAGATTCTCCATCGCTTGTCCACGCTCAAGCGCTTGCACGTACTGGCCTCCGATTCTTCCTTCCAGTTCCGTGACAGCCAGGAGGGGCCGGCCAGCATCACCCGGCTGCTTGGCGTGCGCTACCTGCTGCAGGGCAGCGTTCGCAGGGAAAGCGACCATGTCCGCGTGACTGCAAGGTTGGTGGATGCCTCCGGCTTCCAGGTCTGGAGTGAAACCTTCGATCGCAAGCTGGCCAGTATCTTCGTCATTCAGAGCGAAATCGCGCGGGCTGTGTGCAGCGAGATCATCAACGAAATTGTCCCGCAACACGAGTTACCGGCCGGTCGCACCACCGAGAATATGGAGGCCTACAACGCCTACCTGGTGGGTCGATCACTGGTTGACGCGCGCAGTACCGAGTGGCAGCCCAAGGCCTCGGCGGCTTTCAGACAGGCCATCGCACTGGATGAGGGGTTTGCTCCACCTTACGCCGGCCTGGCGGCCGCGATGACCCTCAATACGGACTTTGGTCCCCACTGGGATGAAGCCAGGGCACTGGCTGAAAGGGCGGTTTCTCTGGACCCGGAGCTGGCCAATGCGCATGCAGTTCTCGGGATAATCCAGACCGTGCTCGGAGACCAGGAACGAGGGCTGGAATCCCTGCGCCGGGCCATCGATCTCGACCCCAGCCTCGCCATCGCCTACAACTGGATCAGCATTGCGCTGCGGCGGCTCGGGCTGCCGGAAGAGGCGGACGAGTACCTGCGAAGCGGCCTTGAAATCGACCCTCTGAACTCGTCATTGGTCAGGAACGTTGCTTTCGGTGAAAGCGGTGATGGGAATTTTGAACGTGCAGAGCAACTCCTGTTGCGTCTCACCCACCTGCCAGAACCACCGGCCCGGGCATTTGCCTGGATGGCAATGGTGTACAGAGCATGGGGGCTTTATGACAAGGCGGTGGAAGCAGACAAGAGCAACATCCGCCTGACGGGAGAGGACATCTGGGTGCTGGCGGCTGACTACGCTAGCCTGGGTATGGAGCGGGCAGCGAAAGACTGGTTGGCCCTTGCTGGCCCCATCGGACCACAGGTGGCCTATGGAGTTTTTCAAACATGGAGTGATCCGTCCCCTGGGTCAAAGGTTCTCAGAGACTTGGAGAATGACGCGATCATCGGGACCGAAGATGCCCCCGCCTACGCAAACTTATACGGAGGCCTGTCCTATCTGCATTTGGGTGGATTCGAGCGTGGGCTCGAGCTGCTCGAATGGAGTCTGAATGCGTTGCAGCTTGAAATTCGACCCGATCATCCGGCCGGCGAGATCGACCTTGCATTGTTGGAAGAGTTTACTGAGACCGGCCTGCTGATCGACGTGATCCACCAGATGGCCTTTGCCTACCGGCAGGTCGGCCAGCCTGATCGGGCGGCTGCCTTACTGGCTGCGCTTGATGAACTGTACTGGGCTGATGGAAAACCGGCTGCGGCACACCCCACCTGGTTAGGCCAAACCGCTCTGCAGCGCGCGCTGACGGGAGATCTCGACGGTGCGCTGAGCAGTTTCGAAGCCGCCGTGGATCTCGGCTGGGCCGATTATTACCGGGCCGTCAACAACCCGACCTGGTCAGCGGCATTGAAGGGTCCGGGTTTTGACGAATTGATGAAGCGGGTTAAAGCGAATATCGACCGGCAAAGAGTTGCGGTTGAGGCCGCTGATGCGGAGCATGATTTCGGGGCTGAATTCGACTTGCTGCAGGCTCAGGCACAGGATTGACTGGTCTTCTTTTACGGGTTGGCCGGCTACCGGTCGAAGCCACAACTGACGCGTGACACTCCGTCGCTGACGCACGTCATTGAAGCCTGCGCAGCGATTGCGTAGGCTCGCCTTCTGTCCTAAACACCAGGAGAAATCCCCATGCGCGAGGTTGTCATCGCGAGCTACGTCCGGACCGCGCAATCGCGCTGCCGGCCAAACGACCCCGGCCGTGACTGGCTGTTCAAGATGCGTTCCGATGAACTGTTGGCCAGCCTGTTGCCCGAAGCCATATCACGTGCCGGCCTCGAGCCGGCTGATGTCGATGATTTCGTGGTGGGTTGCGCCCAGGCGGTGGGTGAAAACTTCAGCATTGGCGGGCGCAGCCCGGCCCTGCTGGCCAACCTGGACAAGCGCACCTCCAGCAAGCTCGTTGACGAGCAGTGTGGTTCGACCATCGCGGGACTACAAATTGGCTTCATGGAGATTGCCCAGGGCTTCGCCGATGTCGTTTTGTGCGGCGGCATGGAGCACATGGGTCGTCTGGGCATGGGGGGAGACGGCAAGATAGAGCTCAACTTGCGCCTGCTGACCGATCCGAAGCTGTTGCACTGGGACTTCTTCACCGCGATGAACATGGGCCTGACCGCAGAAAAGCTGGCGGACATGGGCTATGAGCGCGCCGATATGGATGCCTGGAGTGTCCGTTCCCACCAGTTGGCCAGCAAGGCGCGTGACGAAGGCTTCTTTGACGGCGAGATTTTGCCGCTGGAAGTCCCGCAACTGGACGGTTCGGTCATTACGGTCGACCGCGACCAGGCGGTACGTGATGACACCTCATTGGAAGACATGGCCGGCTTGCGCCCGGTTTTCAAGAAAAATGGCGTGATTCACCCGGGCAACTCCTCACCTCTGAATGCCGGTGCGTCAGCGCTGGTGCTGATGTCACGGGAAATGGCCGAGGCCAAGGGTGTCCAGCCGTTGGCAAAAGTGGTTTCGATCGGTTTTGCCGGGGTGCAGCCCAACATCATGGGTATCGGCCCAGTGCCGGCCTCGCAGCGCGCCCTCGCCGCAGCCGGGCTGGAACCCGCTGATATTGATTTCTGGGAAATCAACGAGGCCTTCGCGGTGGTGGCTTTGCATGCCATTAAGGAACTTGGCATTGACCCGGACAAGGTCAACGTCAAGGGCGGCGGCATTGCCATCGGCCACCCGCTGGGCGCCAGCGGCGGCCGCCTGGTTGGTACGCTGGCCCGCATTCTGCAACAGGAGGGTGGCCGCTACGGCTGCGCCACCATGTGCGTGGGCGGTGGCCAGGGCGTGGCCATGATTATTGAAAACGAAGCGGGAGGCCAGTCATGAATATCGACGACATCAAAACTGTTGCGGTGATTGGCGCGGGCGACATGGGTCACGGGATTGCGGAAGTGGCCTTGCTGACCGGGACCCGGGTGAATCTGTATGACGTCAAGGACGAGTATGTTGAACGCGGCCGCGACCGCATCTTTTCCAGCGTTGCCAAGCTGGTGGAGAAGGGCAGGGTGCCGGCCGAGCTGGACCAGGCCATTCGCGGCAAGTTGTTGAAGACCACCACGGATCTGGCCGAAGCTGCGGCCGATGCCGACCTGGTGATCGAGGCGATCCCCGAGATCATGAGCCTGAAACAGCAGGTATTCGGTGATCTCGATAAGGCAGCGCCGGCCCACGCCCTGCTGGCTTCCAATACCTCGACCATGAGCATCACCGAGATCGCCAGCGCAACCAGGCGGCCTGAGAAAGTACTGGGCCTGCACTATTTCAACCCGGCTGTTCTGATGAAGCTGGTCGAAGTCATCCGCGCTGAGGGAACCTCGGACGAGACCATGCAGATCGGCATGGCGTATGCGGCCAAGCAAAAGAAAGTTGGCGTGTATGTAAAAAAAGACGCGCCCGGCTTCATCGCCAACCGGGTCAACCAGGCGCCGGCCGTGCTGGTAACCGAAATCATCGAACGCGGCGAGATCGAGCCCGAGGCACTGGACGCTTTCGTGCGCCGGATGGGTGCAGCCATGGGTCCGTGCGAACTCACCGACTATGTCGGCATCGATGTGATGGTGAATGTCAGCAACTACTTCGCGGAAAAACTAGGGTCCGGTTATGGCCCGGCCAAACACCTGCTATCAATGATGGAACGGGGTGACCTGGGCAAGAAAACCGGCAAGGGCTATTTCGACTGGCCGGAAGGCGGCCGTCCGGAGATCGATCTCTCGAAAGCAACGCGGAAATTCAATTTCCTGTGGCCCTATATGGTGCAGATCAACGAGGCGTCGAAGCTGATCCAGGAGGGCGTTGTTGACACCATGAACGAAGTCGACCTGGCCATGATCAATGGTTTTGGTGCGCCCATTGGCCCTGTCGCGATCGGCCGGCAGATTTCGAAACTGGACCTGATCGATGGCCTGGAATTCCTCGCCAAACGGTACGACAAGGAAATATTCCTGCCTACCAACCGGGTGCGGGCAGGCGGCCACAAGTTCTGAGGCAACCCGGTCGGGTCAGGGTAGCCTACCCTGACCCGACCGCACTGCGGAGTTCGGTTTCAATGGCGCTTGCGTCACCTTCCGAAACGCCCAGGGATTCGCGCAAGCGCCCGAGCAGCGAGCGCTCCTTGTCTGATATGCCGCCTTCCAGCAGGGCCTCAGAGACCGCAGCCTCGTAAACCTGCATCTTGCGAAAAGCCTGGTACTCGGGCGTGTTTTGCGTGTTGGGCATGGCCGCGGTGGCCACGCGATCGGCGAATCTTTGTAGCGGCGCCAGGAAAAACATCACCACGGCGGCTGCCAGCAAGCCAGTGATGTTGCCGAGTTCGGCAGACAGGAACTGAGCGGCCCCTTCGGAAACCACGAAGATGATGGCCACCACCATCCCGGCCACGGTCGACTGCTTGAGGGTCCAGCGAATCTTCAGGTCGATGTCGAACAATTGCGTCCGCAGGATGCCGTAGGCGATCAGCGGCACCGCCACCAGCGTGCCGAAAATGTAAGCGGTCGCATGAACCGTGCCAAAAAGGCCTTCCCAGTTGTATTCTGTCCACCACTCGGCGGTAAAAGCTGTCAGGTAGACGAAACCCCAGCAGATGTCACGGAAACCAAAGGCCAGCATGAATATTTTCGCCCGGGTCCGGGCCATGCCGGAGGCGATCTTCCAAGCATGGATGGCGGCCACCAGCGCAAAACCAAACACCATAACCAGTGAGAGATAGAGTAGCGTGAGGGTGACCGGGTTTTCAGCGAGATTCACCGCCAGGAACAGTGCTGCCGCGAGACCCAGCAGGACCAGGCGGGCGCGTCGGGTGGCGAATGGGTGTGTCAGCGGGGTTCGCAGGCTTGCTGCCAGGAAAGGTGGGTATAGCGCCAGCATGCCGCAATCGCCCAGGGTATGGAGGCCCAGTATGATGGGGTACAGCCAGAGCAGTTGTTGGGATGGCTGGTCGGTGCCTGGAAGCCAAAGACCAATTCCTGCACCACTGGTGGCCAGCGTAATGCCCTCGAAAACCAGCAACAGGGATAACTTGCGCGCGATGCTGCCAGGCGTACCGGCACGGAACAGAACGGCAGCGAAAATCCAGCACGCCAGAACAGCGACCAGTGACAGGACTCCAAGGGGGGTGACTTGCAACATCGGCGTGCCTTAAGCCTCCGGTTGAGGTCTTGCCGGGTGCCCGGAGTTTATGCTCGACCGCTCCATCTAATTGTCCCCCAGCATCTCAATCTAATTCCGTAAAGAATAGCCGCTACCAGAGTGATTTTCATAATTAAGCCAAAACTGCCGCGGATTGGGGGAATAAAATGTCCGTGACTGCGTATATAGAGTAGATCCAATGAAGAGGCGGGAAATGCGAGAGCAACTGGTATTGCTGGGAAACGGGGCCCACGCCCTGGCTGCGCAAATCCTGGGTAACCAGGACGAAGCGGCCGATGCGGTACAGGACGCATTCGCCAAGGTGCTGGGCAGGCCGCAGGCCTACAGCGCCGAAAAGGGCCCGCTCAAACCCTGGTTCCTCCGCCTGGTACGCAATCACTGCATCGACCTGATCCGGCGCAGGCGGCCGGGAGATGATTCGGTGGATTTGCTGAACGACCCGCGGCCAGGCCCTGAAGCCACGCTGGAGATTGCACAGCGTGATGCGGGGCTGCAGCGAGCGCTGGCCCAATTGCCGGCGGAAAAGCGCCAGATCATCGTCTTACGCGATTACCTGGACTTGGGCTACGCCGAAATTGCGGTGGTTCTGGATATCGCTCCGGGCACCGTGATGTCGCGCTTGCACCGGGCACGCATGGAATTGAAGGAGGCGCTGAGCCAGCATGAATAGGAAAGGACTTGAAGTGAGCGAGCACGTAGGTGATTTGCTGTCGGGCTTTCTCGATGGCGAACTGACGCAACAGCAGCGCCAGGTGGTGACGATCCACTGCGCAGACTGTGAAGCTTGCCGGGACAACCTGGCCGAGTTGCGTGCGCTGAAAGAACGGATAGCGGGTTCCCGCCTGAGTGAACTGGGCGAAGACAAATGGAGAGAGAACATGAATGATTCGGGAGTTGAACTGAGCCGCGGTATTGGCTGGCTGCTGTTCCTGGCGGGTCTGCTGGTTGCGGGCTGCTACTTTGTGTACGTGGTGCTGATTGATTCGGGCACCCCGTTTATCGCCAAATTCATCCTGACGGGCGTTTATGGCGGGCTGGCTGTGCTGCTGTTTTCGGTACTGCGGCAAAGGCTGATCGAACGTAAGACCGACAAATACAAAGACGTGGAGATCTGACATGTTGATAGTGACCAGCGAGACTGTAGCCAATCACCGTATCGTTAAGACCCTTGGCCTGGTGCGCGGCAATACCGTGCGCGCACGCCACATCGGCAAGGACATCATGGCTGGCCTGCGAAACATCGTTGGCGGTGAAATTCACGAGTATGCCAAGTTGATTTCGGAGAGCCGCGAACAGACCCTGGACCGGATGGCGGCCGAGGCCGAGAGCCTGGGCGCCAATGCCATCATCGCCACCCGTTTCACCACCTCGGTGATGGCCGCTGGCGCGGCCGAGTTACTGGCGGTGGGGACTGCCGTGGTGATCGAGCCGGAGTAGGGGAAAACGTAAGCGGCGGGGTCAGAGTCAAGAAGCGGCGGGTTCAGAAGCGGCGGAGTCAGGAAGCGGCGGGGTCAGAGTCAAGTGCCAGAGTCGTGACTCTGGCACTTGACTCTGACCCCATGATTCTGGCACTTGACTCTGACCCCATGATTCACCCCATGATTCCATCCATTGAATCCGTTATGATCTGGCCTCGCTGAAAAACGAGACCAGAGATATGGCGACTACCATCAACCTTACCGACAGTGCCCGACTGCGCTACGCCACCGGCGCGCTGATGTATTTTGCCCAGGGCATTCCCGCCGGGCTGCTCTCGATTGCTCTGCCGGCCTGGCTGGCCAGCCAGGGCGTTGGGGCGGGGGAAATTGCCTCTTATCTCGCCGTCATCGTGTTGCCCTGGGCGCTGAAATTGCTGACCGGGCCGTTCATGGACCGCTACCAGTTTCCGGCCATGGGCCAGAGAAGGCCCTGGGTGCTGGGCGCCCAACTGGGTCTGACGTTGTCCCTGCTGGGGCTGATGGTCATCGAAAACCCTGCCGAGCAGATCGGGCTGCTGATGCTGATCGGTGTCCTGATAAATACCTTTGCCGCGACCCAGGACGTGGCGGTAGATGGGATGTCGATCGATCTCACTCCGGTGCGCGAGCAAGGGCGACTGAATGCTTTCATGAGCTTCGGCAAGGCGGCCGGCTGGGGTATCACCTCGGCGGTGTGCGGCACGCTGCTGGTCACGTTTGGCATGGAGGTCACTGCGATAGTAGCTTCGGCCTCGGCGGGAGTCATCCTGGTATATTTCATTTTCGTGCTGGAGCGCACAGGCGAGCGCCGCTTGCCGTGGAGTGCGGGTGAAGCCAAAGCCGAGCGCATGGCAGCGGGCAGCTTCAGGTCAGTCTTCAGCGGCGTCAACCAGGTGTTGTGGTCGCGCGCCAGCATCGTCGTGCTGCTCATCATGTTTTTCGATGGGCTGGTGTCCGGTTATGGCCACGCCCTGATGCCGGTGGCGGCGGTGAACGTATTCGGGTTCAGTTCTGCGCAGTGGTCGCAACTGGTCGCCGTAATGGGGCTGGTCGGTGCCGGGGTTGCCCTGGGTATGGGGCCGCTCATCGATCGCTTCGGCTCCAAGAAAATGATGACAGTGAACCTGGTGCTGGTGGCCGTGCATGCCTTTTTGTTGGCCCAGACACAGACCCTGTGGCAGGACAGCACCTACGTGCGGGTCATGCTGGCCTTCTGGGTGATGATGATGCCGGTGGTGATGGTGTGCGCAATCGCACTGGCCATGACCATTTGCAAAAGCACTGCTTCGGCCACCCAGTTCGCCATCTACATGTCCTGCGCCAACCTGGGCTACTCCTTTGGCTCGAAAATGTTCGGCCTGGTTTCAGAGCGATCCGACTACGTGGAAATCTACATGTTGATGGGGGCACTGGTCGCGGCCACTGTACTGGTGCTGATGTTTCACCGTCATCGACATGATGACGACGATGGTGACAAACGTCACCGTGCCGCGCGCTACACCATGAGTACGGGCGGCGGCGAGAGCGGCATGTTCTTCTCCGGCGCCATGCGGTGTCCCAAGTGCCGTGCCGATATGGAACAGGTGGTGCACGAAGGCGTGGAAATCGACCGTTGCACGACCTGCAACGGCATCTGGTTCGACGCGGGTGAAGTCGAGTCGCTGCGTAACAAGGAAGCGGCTGCCGCCATCGATACGGGCCAGACCCGCACGGGCAAGAAATTCAATACGGTCGATGATTATCCTTGCCCACGTTGTGGCGGGGAAATGGAGAAACACGTGGACCCGCAGCAGCGTCACATCTGGTTCGAATCCTGTACCGACTGCTACGGTTCATTTTTCGATGCCGGCGAGTTTCGCGACCTGGCCCAGCTGACCGCGTCCGATATCTTCAAGCGGCTGTTTGCGTCGAAACGGGCCTAGCGCGGTTAACGCGTTGCAGTTTGGGCCGTGAGGCCCAGTTTGCTGAGCAGTTGCGCCCACCGCGGGTCTTCATGCAGCGGGATCAACAGGGGTTCTGTCATGAATATCCCGAGTTGGGCATCGCGCCGCTCATACGCCTGTTCGAGTCGATCGAAGGCAGCGTCCAATTCACCCAGGTAGGCATGACAACCGGCGATGGCAATGGCGGCCCATGAGCTGTTTTCCTGAGAGAATGCTTCCAGCCGTTCACGTGCTTCCGCTTGCCGTCCCAGCGAGGGCAGCACGATGATCCGGCCGATCTCCTGCATGCTCGAGTCAACTTCCAGATCGAGCTCTTGCCAAGCCTTTTCAGGCTCACCCTGCATGAGGTAGATCTGCGCGAGCATGGTATGTGAGCCCCAGTCCTCCGGGTTGAGCTCCAGCAGGCGCCTGAAGGCCTCAGCTGCTTCATCCAGACGGCCCAGCATGATCAGCATGTTGCCGGCGTTGTACTGCGAAATCAGGTCGAGCGGGTCAGTTGCCAGGTGCTTGCGATAGATCGCAAGCGCGTCTTCATACTGACCTTTGGCTCCTGCCAGGTTCGCCGCCGCGCCCAGCACTACCGGGTCCTCTGGCGCAAAATACAGGGCTTTTTCGATGGAAGCCTCGGCGCCGGCCCAGTCCCAGTCGAACCCGCTCTGGATCATGGCCAGCCGCGCCCAGGCGGTTCCCAGCGCCGGGTCGATCTTCAGCGCCTTGCTGGCGGCTTCCCGGGACAATGCGCGGCCTTCTTCCCGGGCGATGTAGCCGCCCACCACCTGGTTGTTGTAGGTCATCGAGAGTGCAGACCAGGCTTCGGCATAATCGGGTGCAATTTCCAGCGCTTCGCGGAAGGCCTTGACCGCACCCTCGAAATTGTCCTTGCCGTACTTCATGTGCAGGTAGCGGCCCTTGAGGTACAGTGCATAGGCCTCCGGGTCGACCACGTGGGCCCTGGGTGCTTCGCCCAGCAGCTCGATTTTGAGTTGATCCACCACCGCGGCCGAGATCTCGTCCTGGATGGCGAAGATGTTGTCCAGTGAACGGTCGTAGGCTTCCGACCACAGGTGGAAGCCATCGCCGGTCTTGATCAGCTGCGCGGTGATCCGTACCTGGTTGCCGGCCTTGCGCACACTGCCTTCCAGCACATAGGCGACATTGAGATCGCGACCGACTTCCTCGACCTTGAAGTCTTTCCCTTTATAGGAAAAAGCCGAGGAGCGCGAGGCTACTTTGAGATCGGGAATCTTGGTCAGCAGGTTGAGTAGTTCTTCCGACAGGCCGTCGGAGAAGTATTCCTGTTCCTCGTCCGAACTCATGTTGACAAAAGGCAGCACGGCGATGGACTTGTTGTTGGTTACTGCGGGCTCAGTCGCAGCGGTTGCAGTCTGGGAAGCCGCCGCCGGGCCGATCGTCGCCTGCTCTGATGCAACCTGCTCGGTTACGGCTTGCGTGGTGGCTTCGACCAGCGCGGCGTCGCGGGCGGTGGACAGCACGAACTTGTCCACCATGAAATAAGCCAGCGCCAGCACCAGCACACTTGTGATCAGGCGATCGAGTTTCTTGCCGGTCTGCGGGGTGATGGATTGTGAGCGATCGACCTCGTGCTCGCGTTTGAGCCCCTCGGGTGTCATCTCGAAGGCCCAGGAGAACACCACCACGATGATGAAGCCGATGCCGATCATCAGCAGGATCACCCAGAACACCCAGTCGGGTGCCGAGACGTTGTTCAGAATGACATCGGCAATCTGCAGGATCAGCCATGCCACCACCGTGTAGGCGATGGCCACGCGAATCACGTTGCGGCGTTTCAACTCGTTAAATAGGGACACGGTCTGGCTTCTGCATGGCCGGTTCAGCGCCTAGGGTAAGCAATTCATTGAATCAAGGGAAGGAATGTCAAGGATTGCCGCAATACCGTCACCCGTCACTTGTCACGCATTTGCCGTCACGCCAAGACTGCTTTCAAGACACGCCATGAACCCATCCCTGGGGGCTCGGTCGCAGCATCCCTGCTGCTCACGGTCTTGAAACCATGCCCTGCCGCACCGGCACTGGCCCGTCACCCGTCACCTGTCACGCCTATGGTAGGAGGGATCAGGCGCCGAAGGCGACTGGTCGCGATCGATAAGGT
>JAHEFS010000084.1 GCA_024640045.1 Chromatiales bacterium
GCCCGCTTGGTTCTTCACTGGCTATCTGGCGCCGCAATTCTTCGAGCCGTTCTCCGGGCAAGGGCGGCGCTTCGTTCAGACGTAACCACTGGCGCAGGATTAGCTTCAGGGTGGCGTGGGAGCTGCCCGCAGGCAGAGTCTGCTGCAGGCAGGCCAGATCAAGGACGGCGAGCGGTTCGAGGCAGGGCTCAAGCAACTGGGTAGTCGACGCCGCCAGAAAGTCACTGGCTTCCCGGCAGTGATGGGCGCTGAGTGCCAGGTTGCGGCGCGCGCCGGGCCAGCGCGACTCCAGCGCGGGCAGCAGGTTTTGTCGAATGAAATTTCGGTCATAGGCCTGGTCCAGGTTGCTGCTGTCCTCAATCCAGTCGATGTCTTGCGCGGCCAGGTATGCGCGCAGACTGGCTCCGCTGTAGTCAAGAAGAGGGCGCGCAAGCAGGGCTTCCCCCAGGGTGCGCACTCGTGGCATTCCGGCCAGTCCGTCGACCCCACTGCCTCGCATGAGGTTCAGTAGCAGGGTCTCTGCCTGATCATCGAAGTGATGGCCGGTCAGGAGAGTATCTCCCGTCGTCAACAATTTCGTGGCGACCTGGTAGCGAAGCCTGCGTGCTTCAGCTTCCGTGCCCTGACCCGAGTTGTGGGAAACGATGACTTTCTCCGTGTGCAGGGGAATCCCCAGTTTTGAGCAGAACTCGCGGCAATGAGCCAGCCAGGTTCCTGAGTCCGGGTGCAGTCCATGGTCGACGTGCAATGCGTGAACGCTTGCCGACAACTGATCGCGCGAGCACGCAAGGGCATGCAGTAAAGCCGTGGAGTCAGCGCCGCCGCTGAATGCTACCCACCAGCGCCTTGCCTCGGGCAGCGCCTTCAGGTCTTGCTGCAACCGCTCCGGGCTGAACGGCAAGGCCGTGGAGGGCATCGATCAGCTTTTGTATTCGCCGTAGGACAACAGGCGCTGATAACGTCGCTCGAGCAACTGATCCGTGGTCATCTGCACCAGTTCATTGAGCTGCTGTTCCAGGCAATCGCCAATGCTGCGCGCGACTTCTTCCGGGTCCTTGTGTGCACCGCCAAGGGGTTCTGGAATGACCTGGTCCACGAGCTTCAGCGCCGCCAGTCGGTCCGACGTGATGCCGAGGGCCGTGGCAGCCTCTTCAGCATTGCTGGCATCTTTCCAAAGGATGGAAGCACAACCTTCAGGGGAGATGACGGAATAAGTGCTGTATTGCAGCATGTTGACCCGGTCACCCACACCGATGGCCAGGGCACCGCCTGAGCCGCCTTCCCCGATCACCGTGCAGATAATGGGGGTTGGCAATCGCGCCATGCACGCGAGATTACGTGCAATCGCCTCTGACTGGCCGCGTTCTTCAGCGCCAACTCCGGGATAGGCTCCGGGGGTATCGATCAAGGTCAGAACGGGAAGGCCGAAGCGACCGGCCATTTGCATCAGACGCAAGGCCTTGCGATAACCCTCCGGTCGAGGCATGCCAAAATTCCGGAATACCTTGGCCTTGGTGTCGCGGCCCTTTTGCTGCCCGATCACCATGACGCCGCGGCCGCGGAAACGCGCCAGACCGCCAACGATGGCGTGGTCGTCGGCGAAAGCACGGTCGCCGTGAAGTTCATGAAATTCGTCGAACAGGAGGTCAACGTAGTCGAGCGTGTAGGGGCGTAAGGGGTGGCGGCTGAGCTGGGACATCTGCCACGGGTTCAGGTCGTTGAAAATGCTGGCGATCTTTTGCCTCATTTTGGCCTGAAGCCGCTGGATTTCCTCCTCCAGGTTCAGTGCGTTGTCCGAACCGACATTGCGCAATTCATCAATTTTAGCCTGCAATTCTGCAATGGGCTGTTCGAAATCGAGATAGTTGGAATTCATGCTGAACCTTCCGGGCGGCCTTGCGAATAGTATAGCGTTTGCTTACCCGGGCAACACATCTACTGGCGCCGGTAAACGACGGCGTCGGGGTATTCTGTCGCTGTCCCAATGAGAAATGGCCCAGAACCAGATGGCGTCCAGATTCAGACCCTCAGGCGGTGTATGGCCCAGAAAGTCGAGCGCCATGCTGATCGCGGTCTCCGGCCGGGCGTTACCGATAGGGTCCGTGCCGGCCCGCTTGCTGAGCTTGCTGCCATCGGCCGCCACTGCGAGGGGCAGGTGGCAATAGCCCGGAGTTGGGAGGCCCAGGGCTCGTTGCAGGGCGATCTGGCGCGGGGTCGAGTCCAGCAGGTCTGCGCCCCGGACGACTTCGGTAATCTCCTGGTGGGCATCGTCCACTACGACCGCCAATTGGTAAGCAGGCATGCCGTCCGCACGGCGAATCACGAAGTCGCCAACTGCCCGGGCCAGGTTTTGGCTGTTCATCCCCATGACTGTATCTTCGAAGTCTATGGATTCGTCGCTGGCCCGAAATCGTATTTGCGGGACTTCAGCAGGATCCAGCGCCAGCTTGCGGCAATGGCCTGGATAGGTGCCATCGGTGCGCAGTACTTTCCGGCTACACCGGCAAGCGTAGGCCAGGCCTTTTTCGACCAGGGCGAGGCAGGCTCCGTTATAAGCATCCATCCGGGTGGACTGGTACAGCACCGGTCTATCCGCGCGCATGCCCAGGCGGCCGAGTTCGGACAGGATGATTTTTGCGCTTCCCGGTACCTCGCGGGGAGGGTCGATGTCCTCAATCCGGATGAGCCACGTACCTTGCCGGGATCGGGCCTGCAGGTACGATCCCATGGCTGCCACCAGGGAACCGAAATGCAGTTCGCCTGTAGGTGAGGGTGCAAAACGTCCGGTGTAATCAGGATTTGGCATGGGCGACGGTGCGGGCTCCTGGCAAGGGCCGCTTCAATCGGTTCAGCAACACAGGGTATCAGCTTGTCGCCCGGCGACAAGCGTGAATAGCGTTACTGGCCAACCACCTGTGGGGTTTCCTGCAGGAATTCGCCGCCCACCAACGTTATACCGACCTGCCAGAGCGCCGCCAAATGGGTCGCTTCGCGGATACCGTCTGCAACCACGTCGACGCCCGCGCTGGCTGCGGTCTTGACCAGCGCCTTGGCGACTTCTTTCTGCGATTCCTGGCTGCTCAGATCACTGATCAGGTCTTTCCGTAGTTTGATCAGTGATACGCCGAGTTTGCCGAGCAGTCGCAGATGTTGGGGGTCATCGTCAAACCCCGTCAGCGCGAATCCGCAGCCCAATGGGCGGAGTTCGTTGACCAGGCGAGTTGCCCGGGCCTGGTGTGCCAGTGCAGATTCTGCCGACACCTGCAGCACCAGATTCGACCCCGGGATTTCCCGTTCAGCCAGTTGCTGGCCGAGCCAGGCCGGGAAGGATTCGTCCAGCATCGAGTTGAGACTGATGTTGACCACGTGACGGCGATATTCGCTGTCGCAACTCATGGCGCTGAGCAGTCCGGGGATCAGCATGCGATCGATTTCACCGCCCATCTCGCAAACTTCGGCCGCACCCATGAATTCATCCTGATCGATATCGCCGCTTTCTTCGCGAAGGTAGCTGTGATTTTCAAACAGACCTTCCCGGTTGCCCTCTACATCCACAATTTCCTGCTGCAGGGAGTAAAAACGTCCGTGATCCAGCCCGAAACGCAGTCGTTCACGCCAACCTTGTTCACTGCTTTCGTCCAATGCCACCATCGACAGTCTTGGCTTGTATCGAACCACTTGCTGTCCTTGTTCCGCCGCCCGGGCGCACGCTGTTCGCGCTTGACCAATGGCTTCGTCCGCATCGGTAACCGCAAGGCCAAGTTTCACGACGCCAATGCTGCAGGAAGTGCTCAAGGTGAGATGTTCCAGTTCGAGTTGATGGTGTGAACACGCGTCCAGGATTGCATGCGCGATACGGTCGATGCTGGTTTCCTCCTCACGGCGAACCAGCACGGCGAAGGCGTGATCGGAAAACCGACAGGCCAGGTCTTTTTCACCCAGGCATTTCCGCACAACAGCAGCAAACTCCGTCAGGAACTGGTCGGCCCCCACATGACCCAGCGTGTTCAGGTATTCCTCGAATCCATCGGGCTGCATGAAGAGCAGGGCGCTCGAAGCGCTACGTGTTAACGGGTTTTGCAGGTAATCAGCCAGCGTCGGTATGAAAGACTCTCGGCGCATCATGACGGTCAATGGGTCGATGGAGCGAAAGCTTTCCAGCTCTGCCTTGATTCGCGCCGAGTGATCCACCTGGCGCAACGTGATCTGTACGCAATCTTCCTGCTCGTAACGAACCGGTGACAGTGACATCTCGGTGAGAAAATCGACGCCCCCGGGCGCCTGCACGGATACAGGAATGCTGGCTGTTGAGCTCGTACCATTGCCCAGTTGTCGTAATACCTGTTTGAGGTCTGTTTCGACGCCCTGCATGATCTCCAGCACAGAGACGCCTGTCAGCTGATTCGTCGAGTTGAGTTGTAAGCACTCCAGGTAGGCTTGATTCGCGTGGACATGCAGCCCTTGGTGCAGGTATGCGATGGGTTCGACGCTGCTTTCCAGCAGGGCGTGAAGAAGCTGGTTCAAATCCTGGACTTGTTCGTCAATCGCCTGTTCGCTCGACGCGCGCTCCATCATGCTGAGTTGCTGCCGCAGGACCTCGCATAACTGGTTGTCCGACCCTTTGTCGATGACCAGACAGGGACCGCTGCTGATCGCGTCGCCAATCATGTCGGACTTGTCGGGGTTGATGCTGAACAGGGTAGGGACGGGATACTGAGCGAGCAGCTCCATGACCTGGTGTACTACTGGCGTGTTTAAGGTATTTTCGCCAAGTAGTAGCAGGCAATCGACTTCCTGGCTCAGGTGAAACTCCAGCTCCACCAGAGACTGTATTAAATTAATGCGAATATTTATTCCGGAATTACGCGCCTGGTTATTGACTTGTTCTGCGGTTTCCGGTGACTCGTTGAAGATCAGTAACTGGACGCTATCCATGGCAGTCTGCTCTCTCTTCCCATCCTTGGGCTGATCGTAAAAATATTATTATTTCAATCTATTAAGACTCACTTTGAAAACAAATGTCAAGTTTGAGCTCGCGGTGGGCAAGCAAATTCGACGGATTGATTATGAACCAGTTGGTTGGGTTTTAACAGTCTGCAAAACCCAAAATAATTTGTGCGAAAAGGAAGAACGGCCCATAGCTGACGTTGGGAGCTGGTTCAAGGTAAAATGCAGCCCCACTACGACCATCTCACCCCCATTACGGCGTCACGTCACAGGGGGTTGGACTGTTCCACAATTTCCGGAGTTAATATGGCCACTTACAGCACCAACGAATTCAAGGGTGGGCTTAAGATTATCCTTGACGGCGATCCGTACACCATTGTCGAAAATGAATTTGTCAAACCCGGAAAGGGGCAGGCATTTAGCCGGGTCAAGGTGCGTAACCTGCTTTCCGGCCGAGTAATCGAGAAGACCTTCCGCTCCGGCGAATCGGTCGAAGCCGCCGACGTTTTCGAGACCGATGCGCAATACCTGTACACCGATGGCGAACACTGGCACTTCATGCACCCGGACTCATTTGAACAGTACGCCTGCAGCAAAGATGCAGTGGGTGACGCGGCACAGTGGATGAAAGAGGAAGATACCTGTCACCTGACCCTGTTCAATGGTGAGCCAATTGGCGTCCAGCCACCCAATTTCACTGAGCTTCGGATCGTGGAAACCGACCCCGGTTTGCGTGGCGACACCTCTGGTAGTGGTGGCAAGCCAGCCAAGCTGGAGACGGGTGCCGTGGTTCGTGTGCCGTTGTTCGTTCAGGAAAATGAAAAAATCAAGGTCGATACCCGAACTGGTGAGTACGTATCGCGCGTCAAGGAGTAACACCACCGCGCTAAAGGTGTGCGCCAATTGTCAGGGATGCGCTGTATTCCGGGAAACCGCCAAAGTATGAAAAACAAGCCGGTTACCTCCATGCTACTGCCGCGCTACCTGGTGCCGGTGCGCCCGCGTGACGTGGTTCTGCTGGACCATGCCGTGGTTGTCCTGGACGGACGAATTGCTGCAGTGGAGCCGCGTGAGACCGCGATTGAGCGATTTCCGGACGCTGATAAGCTCGAATTACCACACCATGTCTTGCTGCCGGGGCTGGTCAATATGCATACGCATTCGGCCATGTCGCTGCTGCGCGGTTACGCTGACGACCTGGATCTCAATACCTGGCTTCGCGACCACATCTGGCCCGCGGAGCGACGGTGGCTGAGCGCTGAATTTGTCCGGGATGGAACCGAACTGGCGGTAGCGGAAATGCTGCGCTCCGGCACTACTTGCTTTAACGAGATGTACTTCTTCCCTGAAGTCATTGCGGAAGTAGTGGATGCCGCTGGGTTGAGGGCCTGCATTGGCTCGCCTGTCATCGAATTCGAAACGGCGTGGGCCTCGGGTTTCGACGACTATTTCGACAAGGCCGAGCGTTTGCACCGGGTCCTGGAAGGACACAGCCGCCTGACTGTGGCCCTGGCTCCGCACGCAGCTTATACCGTGACGGATGAGATGCTGACCCGAATCGCTGATTACTCCACGCGGCATGGATTGCCCGTACATATGCACTTGCTGGAAATTGCCTGGGAGATTCAGCACTCGTTGCAGGAGTATGGTGTTCGGCCGCTGAAACGTCTTGAGCAACTCGGGTTGCTGAATGATCGCTTCCTGGCGGTGCACATGGCGCATCTTGGAGAGGACGATTTTGAACTGCTGGCCGCAACGGGCGTGAACGTGGTCCATTGTCCGGAATCCAATCTCAAGCTGGCCAGCGGCTTCTGTCCGCTGTCTGGGTTGCTGCGGGCGGGGGTGAATGTCAGCGTTGGCACCGATGGGGCCGCCAGTAATAACAACCTGGACCTGTTCGGGGAGTTGCGCACCGCAGCCTTGCTGGCCAAGGGCCTGGCCGCTGATCCCTGCGTGGTCGACGCCATGAGCGCGTTGGAGTTAGTGACAATCAATGCGGCCAAAGCACTCGGGCTGGGCCATGAGTTGGGAAGTATCGAATCCGGCAAGTCAGCCGATTTGGTGGCTTTGGATCTGAATTGGCCCGAGACCCAGCCAGTGCACCATGTGGTTTCGCAGGTGGTTTACGCGGCTTCGAGCCGTCAGGTCAGTGATGTCTGGGTATGTGGGCGTCGACTGCTGGATAATGGCAGTCTGACGACGCTGGACTTACCTGCCATCATGGCAAAAGCGAAGGCCTGGAACCAGCGCATGGCGGTCCAGTAGAACAACGGGAGAACGGAAAAATGCAAGCCGGCCGAGAGAATGTCGATCATTCCGAGCGTGAAAAGTTTAACCGGATCGCCGCCAGCTGGTGGGACCCGGAGGGTGAATCCCGACCGCTGCACGAACTCAATCCTGCCCGTCTGAGATTCGTGAGTGAGCGGGCAGTTCTGCCCGGTCAGTGCGTGGTCGACATTGGATGCGGGGGTGGGATCTTATCCGAAGCGCTGGCCGCTGCCGGGGCCCGCGTGACCGGCATTGACGTAGCCGAGCAAGCCCTGGGTGTTGCTCGTCTGCACCTGCTGGAGTCGGGCCTGGAAGTCGACTACCAGGAGTGCACGGCCGAGCGCTTCGCCGAACATCATCCTGGCGAATACGATGTGCTGACCTGCATGGAATTGCTGGAGCACGTGCCGGACCCGCGCTCGGTGATTCGCGCATGCGCCAGCTTGCTGAAGCCCGGCGGCCACGCTTTCTTCAGTACGCTCAACCGGACCCCTGCAGCTTTTGCCCTGGCTATCGTCGGGGCTGAACATGTCGCTCGCCTTGTACCGCGGGGTACGCATCAGTACGAACGCTTCATTCGCCCTTCAGAACTCCTGGCGTGGCTTAGGGACTCCGGCTTTGAAGCCCTCGAAGTTCGTGGTTTGCATTACAACCCGGTGACCAGAACCGCCCGCCTGGGTGGTCATGTTGCCGTGAACTATGTAGTCCACGCGCAACGCCTGACCGCTTCTTCGTGACCAGGCGTGTTCACTTCGCTCTGCGAAACAGTGGGTTCGACACGGCTTTGCATAATGCAGACCGGCAGTCCGTTTGGCTGTTCAGGTTGATCGAGCGCAGAGCAACCAAGTGCGTGAGGCTCCAGGGGAATTGCGACGATGATCGATGAGCTGACGGTTTGCCGGGGTGGCTGCCATTGTGGAGCGGTGCGTTTCGAAATTGACCTGCCGGCACGGGTTCAGGCATTTCATTGCAATTGCTCCATTTGCCGGGCTTGCGGGTTTGTGCACGTTTTCGTGGCGCGGAAACAGTTTCGACTGCTGGCCGGTGCCGATGAGCTGACCGAGTACCGGTTCCATACCCGGACGGCAAAGCATCTGTTTTGCAGGATTTGTGGGATCAAGTCTTTTTACGTGCCCAGATCCCACCCCGACGGCTTCAGCATCAACCTGAACTGTCTTGAATTGAGTGAGCGAATCGAGGTGCAAATGGGTGAATTTGACGGACGGCACTGGTCGCGAAGTATCGCCGCGCTCCAGTCACAGACTGACGAGAGGCACCCCCGGTGAGGCACTGGGTCAAGACCTGTTTCCTGTGTGCCTTGTTCTCGGCAGGGCTGGTCGCATGCACCAGTGTTGAGTTTGCGGGCACCGAAAATCGCCTCGACTTGCTGGCGCGGGATGTGACGCAAGGTGACTTTGCAGGCACGGTTGTCTGGGGCGGAAAAGTTCTGGAGATCGCCAACCTGGAATCGGGTACCGAGTTGTTGATACTGGCGCTGCCATTGAATAGCGGCAATGTGCCGCAAATCGATGAGCCGTCCGTCGGTCGATTCGTCGCCACCCACTCTGGCTACCTGGAGCCCGAGGACTTTGCGCCGGGCCGCTACGTGACCCTGGCGGGAAACCTGGCGGGCTTGACGGATGCATGGTCACACGAAGGTCAGCCTTTTGATCTGCCGCTGGTGCGATCCAGCCAGGTTCACTTGTGGCCGCGTGACCCGTCAACCTGGCAAACGCGCTACACCATTGGCCTGGCGATTGGCATCCACAACTAGCGGCAACCCGCTAGTTTTTCTCTCCGATCAGTTTGGGTCCCTTGCCGACGGTTTTCTCGTAGACGCCTTTTTCCCGTTTTCGATATTGCGTGAACCCATGTTTTTCGATGTTACGCTCGCCCAGGTCGGGGCTTTTGCTGGCCAGATTTGGCGCCGTAAGCAATTTGCGTATCGGCACGCCGCAGCGTGGGCAGCGCAGCAAGGGTTGCGCGCTGACCTTCTGTAATTTTTCAAACCCGTTCAGGCAGTGGTCGCAACCGCTTCCAGGATTTGACTGGTAGACGTAGATGGGCAAATTCGTTCTCCCTGAACAGGTTCCTGGCGGCAGGGACGTTCGGTAAGTTGACAGAATCCTGCGTTTCGAGGGCGAAGTCAATTGTCGCGCGTGAACGGCCCGGGGGTGGCGAGGTTTTGCTGTTGGCCCTGGGGGTTTACACTGGACCGGTTTCTGCAAAACCTGACGTGGTATGAATCGCATGAGTAATCCCATCATCCTGTTGACCGGCGCGGCGGGGGGGCTAGGCGCCGCACTTGCTTTGAAATTGGCGCATGCGGGTGGCCAATTGATGTTGTTGGACAAGAATTCGCGAGGGTTGGACCGCATCAGCGACGAGATTGTCGCGCGGGGGCAGGTGGAACCGGCCTTGTGCCCCCTGGACCTGGCCAGTGCAGGCCCGGAAGCCTACCTGGAACTGGCGGAAATTGTCCGACTTGAATTCGGCGGTCTCGACCACCTGGTGCACTGCGCAGCACATTTTGAAGGCCTTGCACCCATGGACCAGATTGCGCCGGGTCAGTGGATGGAATCGATACAAGTCAACCTGACCGCTGCCTGGGCTTTAAGTGTCGCCTGCCTGCCCCTGCTCCGCGCTTCTTCTGCAGCAAGCATCACCTTCTTGCAGGATGCGAGCTCACGCTCGCACGGTGCGTATTGGGGTGCCTATGGCGTGAGTAAAGCCGGTATTGGCAGCCTTGCTGCGATACTGCAGGAAGAGCTTGAACCCACCCGGATCCGCGTTCAGAGCATCGAGCCCGGCCCCATGCGGACTGCCCTGCGTGCCAAAGCCTACCTGGCAGAGGATCCGGCCAGCCAGCCTGACCCTGAAATCTGCGCGGAAGAGATTGCAGTCCGGATTCTGGACCAGGTTACCGGTGGTTGATTCCTTCGGCTGCAGAGCTTGCCTCGCAGGCGATCAATGCCAGTTTGGTGGGGATGCCCCAACGGTAGCCGCCCGGCGTGGCGAGGCTGGTGATGACGCGGTGGCAGGGGATCAATAGTGATACGGGGTTGCTGCCAATCGCTGTCCCCACGGCACGGGAGGCTTTTGGCTGCCCGATGAAATCTGCGATTTGTCCGTAGGTGCAGTGACTGCCAACGGGTATGCGCAACAACGCTTCCCATACTTTAAGTTGAAACGGGCTGCCTCGCAGCCAGACGGTTGTCGGATTTGGCGATGCGTTGGAAAAAATGGCATCAAGAAAACGCTCTGCCTTCGTGATGTCCTCAACCAGCCGGGCAGCTGGCCACTGGCCCTGTAACTCGTCTACCGCGGCGGCTTTGCCCATCGACCGTGAAAAGCCCAGGAAACACAGGCCGCGCTCGGTCCAGCCTATGAGGCAGGGTCCAAAAGGTGTCATGCCATTCCCGTAACTGATCTCAAGGCCTTTTCCTCCACGGCGGGCTTCACCGGGGGTTACCGCTTCCGTGGTGACCAGCAGATCGTGCAGGCGGCCGGGACCGGACAAGCCGCACTCGAGACTGGTGTCAAAAACATTTGTTCCGCTGCGTAGCCTCGCAAGCGCCTGCTCTTTGGTGAGGTGCTTGAGGAATTGCTTCGGGCTCACCCCGGTGAACTCATGAAAAGTTCTTTGTAAATAAGATTCGCTCAAACCAAAGTTTTTGGAGATTTCCTGCAGCCCTGGTTGGACCTCCTGATGTTCGGTCAGCCAGTGAAGCATTTCCGAAACCAGTGCATATCGCTTTGCTTGTTTCATGTGGCAATTGTAGTACTGTAGTTGCTCAATACCACCCGATTCTTGCACCATAGAATTCGACGTTTATAACGCGCGATCTGTCCATGTGAGGCGGCCATGTCTGAAGACCTATTTCTGAAAATCATCCAGCGGGAAATTCCCGCTGATATCGTTTATGAAACGGATGATGTGCTGGCGTTTCGTGATGTCAATCCTCGGGCGCCGGTTCATGTCCTGATCATTCCAAAATTGCATATCCGGACCATCAACGACATTGAGCATGCCCATGCCGAGTTGGTGGGCAAACTGTTCGTGGCTGCAAAGAAGATCGCGGAAGCCGAGGGGTTGTCAGAAGAAGGCTACCGCGTTGTCATGAACTGCAATGAAGCTGCCGGGCAGACGGTCTTTCACATCCATCTGCACCTGCTGGGGGGCAGGGCGCTGTCCTGGCCGCCTGGGTAGGCTGTC
>JAHEFS010000085.1:0-8303 GCA_024640045.1 Chromatiales bacterium
ACCAGGAACTGGACGGCATCAGAGCCGTCAATGATCCGGTGGTCGTAACTCAGGGCTATGTACATCATCGGCCGGGCTACGATTTCACCCTGCACCACCGCGGGGCGTTCCTTGATCGTGTGCATGCCCAGGATCGCGCTCTGCGGGGGGTTCAGCAGGGGCGTGGACAGTAGCGAGCCGAAAACACCGCCGTTGGTGATGGAAAACGTCCCGCCCTGGAGATCTTCCAGTGCAATGCTGCCTTCGCGCGCCTTGACCGCGTAGTCGCGGATGCCAGCCTCGATCTCGGCCAGGGTCATGTGCCCGGCGTTGCGCAGCACCGGCACCATCAGGCCGCGCTCGGTAGAGACCGCGATGCCAACGTCCTGGTAGCCGTGGTAAACGATCTCGTCCCCTTCCAGTGAGGCGTTGACAACCGGGTATTTGCGCAAGGCCTCGCAGGCCGCGCGGACGAAAAACGACATCAGGCCGAGCTTTACGCCGTGGGCGTTCTGGAAGTCTTCCTTGTACTTGCTGCGCAAGTCCATCACTGCCTTCAGGTCGACTTCGTTGAAGCTGGTCAGGATGGCGGCGGTGTTCTGCGCCTCTTTCATGCGTTCGGCAATGCGTGAGCGCAGGCGGGTCATTTTCACCCGCTCTTCCGGCCGGGTGCCGACGGCCCCGCCGGATTTGAGATAGTTGACCACGTCCGGTTTGGTCAGACGCCCCCCGCGTCCGGTGGCCGGGACCTGGGCCGGGTCGACTTTTTCTTCTTCCACGATACGTCGGGTGGCCGGGCTGAGTTTGCCACCGGCTGCCGCCGGGGTTTCTTCAGCCGGTGTGCTGACGGGCTCGGCCGGCTCGGATGCGGGCTCTTGCCCGGCTTTTGCAGGCTGTTCAACCTCACCCTCCTCGATCACGGCCAGCAACTCCTCGCTGAGCACGGTTTCACCGCTGTCACGTGCGATTTTCTTGAGGACGCCATCGGCCGGGGCAGGTACTTCCAGCACCACTTTGTCGGTTTCAAGATCGACCAGATTCTCGTCACGGTAAACGGTATCGCCGGGTTTCTTGTGCCAGGTGGCGACCGTGGCGTCGGCGACGGATTCCGGCAGAACCGGGACTTTGACTTCAATGCTCATCTTTGGATTCTCAGCAGTATTCTCGGAATTGGGTTATTTCGGATTCAGGTCAGTTCACCGTAACCATCGGTCAGTGCCTGTTCGACCAGCGCTTCCTGTTCGGCCACGTGCACGGCGTTGACGCCAGTGGCGGGCGAGGAAGAACGCGCACGTCCCACGTAGCGCAGCACGCGATTTTCGCCCTGGCAAGCTTGCAAATGGTGGCGAATCTGGTACCAGGCGCCCTGGTTCTTGGGCTCTTCCTGACACCAGATGACTTCTTCGGCATTCGGGTAGCGGGCCAGTATTTCGACCAGCTCTTCCTCGGGGAAGGGGTGCAACTGCTCGACCCTGACCAGGGCAACCTGATCATTTTTCGCGGCATCGCGCGCCTCGTCCAGGTCGTACCAGACCTTGCCCGAACACAACACCACCCGCTTGACCTTTTCTTTCGCCTCGACCTTGCGATCGTCGATGACCAGCTGGAACCAGCCCTCTGTGGCGAACTTCAGCAGGGAGGTGGCCGACTTGTTGCGCAGCAGGCTCTTGGGCGACATCACGATCAGCGGCTTGCGCGTGTCGCGCAACATCTGCCGGCGCAGCATGTGAAATACCTGTGCCGGGGTCGAAGGTACGCAAACTTCGATGTTGCCGAAGGAGCAGAGTTGCAGAAAGCGTTCCAGCCGCGCGCTGGAGTGTTCCGGGCCCTGGCCTTCGTAACCGTGGGGCAGGAGCAGGGTAAGCCCGCACAGCCGTCCCCACTTGGCCTCGCCGGAGGTCAGGAACTGGTCGATCACCACTTGGGCGCCATTGGCGAAGTCACCGAACTGCCCCTCCCAGATCACCAGTGTTTCCGGTGCGGCGGTGGCGTAGCCATATTCAAAACCCATTACCGCTTCTTCTGATAGCAGGGAGTCGATAATGGTCACATCCAGTTCGGGGTTGAGCCGCTCCAGCGGCACCAGGACCTCACCGTTGAGCTGATTGTGCAGTACCGCATGGCGGTGGAAAAAGGTACCGCGGCCGGAGTCCTGGCCGACCAGCCGCAGGCCGGTGCCCTGGTCGATCAGGCTGGCATAGGCCAGGGTTTCGGCGAAACCCCAGTCCATCGGCAGTTCGCCGGCGGCCATGCGTTTGCGGTCGTCGATAATTTTCTGGACCCGTGAGTGCAGCTTGAAGTCCTTGGGGATGTCCAGCAGTTGGCCCATCAGGTTCTGGATCTTCTCGGCCGAGATAGCCGTGTCCACATCGTTGTGGTAGTCGGGTTCGTCGTAAGCGTGCCACTTGGCGGCGTGTTCGTTGGTACGCGTCTGGCCATCGACGTCGGCTACCTGTTCGCCGGCATCGAGCTTGCGGCGATATTCACCCATCAGGTGGTTGACGTCGTCGCGGGTGATCAATCCCTCTTCCATCAACTGGTCGGCATAGCGGTGTCTCGTGGTCTTCAGGCTGCGGATGATCTTGTACATCATCGGCTGCGTGGCGGCTGGCTCGTCGGCCTCGTTGTGGCCGTGGCGGCGGTAGCACACCAGGTCGATGACCACGTCGCGCTTGAACCGGATGCGGAAATCGAGGGCGATCTTCATGACGTGGTGAACGGCTTCAGGGTCATCGCCGTTCACATGGAAAATGGGCGCATGCACCATCTTGGCGATGGTGGTGCAGTACAGGGTCGAGCGCGCGTCGTCACGCCGGCTAATGGTGAAGCCGATCTGGTTATTGATGACTATGTGAACCGTGCCGCCAACCGCGAATCCGCGTGTCTCCGACATCTGGAACAGTTCCATCACCACGCCCTGGCCGGCAAATGCGGCATCGCCGTGAATCAGGATGGGCATGACCTGGTCGTGGTTGTCATCGTGGCGCCGCACCTGGCGTGCGCGGGCTGAACCCAGCACCACCGGGTCGACGATTTCCAGGTGGGAGGGGTTGAACGCCAGCGCCATGTGCACCGGCCCGCCCGGGGTCTGTACATCGGAGGCATAACCCAGGTGATATTTCACATCGCCCGAGCGTGCCAATCTCTCTGGCGGCACCTTGCCTTCGAATTCGGCGAACAGCACATCCGGCGATTTTCCAAGAATATTCACCAGCACGTTCAGCCGGCCACGGTGGGCCATGCCGATGACCACTTCCTCAACGCCCTGGCTGCCCGCATGCTGGATTGATTCGTGCAGCAGCGGGATCAGGCTGTCGCCGCCCTCCAGGGAAAAGCGCTTTTGGCCGACGTAACGCGTGTGCAGGAATTTTTCCAGCCCCTCGGCCGCTGTCAGCAATTGCAGGATGCGGAGTTTTTCTTCCTGGCCGGTAACGAACCGGCCCTGGTTTTCCTCCAGCCGCTCGGTCAACCAGCGTCGCTTGACCGTGTCCTGTATATGGACGTACTCCACGCCAATACTGCTGGCATAGACCCGCCGGCAGAGCTCGACAATGTCCCGCAGCTTCATGCGGTTTGGCGCGTTCAGGGTGCCGGTGTCGAATTCGCGATCGAGGTCGGATTCGTCCAGGTCGTGGACGGCCAGGGTCAGGTCTTCAACCGGCTCGTGGTGCGGGATGCCCAGCGGGTCGAGCTTGGCGTTTTCATGGCCCCGTGTCCGGTAGGAAGTGATCAGGCGCAGGACGCCGGTTTGCTTGTGATCGGTGAATGCGGTCCAGTCAGCCAATTGCTGCGCGCCCATGCCACCACCGTCACGTAGATGCCGGAAACGCTCAATGACATCCGCATGGCCGCGCTCGTCGCTAACCTCACCGGGCAGGGACTCGAACAGCTGGCGCCATTGCGCGGGCACGCTGGCCGGGTCCTGCAGCCAGGCCTCGTAAAAGGCTTCGATGTAGGCGGCATTGCCACCGTACAAGTGGGAAGAAGCGTACAACTGCTCCAGGCTTGAGCTCACTGAATTGTCCGTATTCGCTGGTCTGGTGGAGGCTGGCCGGTTGTCCCGGCAAAGCCGTTTATTATAAACGGACATGTTACGCACGGCACGGTTTTTCAAGGGTTTGGGTGGTTAAGGCTTAAGACAGGAGAAGGGAGACGCAAATTACGCGAAAAAAATCGAATTACACGAAGGCAACTATTGCTTGGCCGTGCCAAGACCCACGCACTTCTATTTTTCCAGAGCGTTCGCAGAGAGTTCAAATTATGTTTCGAGCCAGTACGTTACCACTGACACGACACAACCCCGAATCAATGGCGTGGAGTGGCCGGTTACCCTTGATCCAAGTTGAAAAATTCGTGTAATTCGATTTTTTTTTGCGCAATTTGCGGTTAATCAATCCACGCAAAATGGCCGGTATCGACCAGTTCGCTGAGAGTCGCGAAGTCCCGGTCATCCAATGGAAAACCAGACAAATCGGGCTCCGTGCGCGCGCACAGGCGTTGTGCGAGTGCAATGGAACACTCGAACCCGGTGCCTGCCGCAAATAACAGCGCGCCATCGGCTGTCTCGACCCAGGCCAGTCGGGTCCAGGGGTTGCGGAACAACTGGGCGCCGGCTGCGAGTTGAGTAACCAGTTCATCAGCGGACAACGACTCGTCTGGCGGCGCGGGTTCCTGCGCCAGCCGGAAACGGGTCAGGAATTCGCCGGCAAATCGTCGGAAACCCGGCTCGTCGTTCAGTGGTGCGCTCATCAGTTGCTTCAAGCGTTCGAGGGCCTTGGAATCGATTTCTCCGGACCGGCCATCAGCTTTCAGGTCCGGATCCTGGTAACGCGCCACGGTATCTCCGGCCAGGCGCTCTCCCATGGCCATGAGCAGGTCCGCGACATCGGGTGCGCGCAGTCCGATCGACCAGGTCATGCCGGCGGTTAGCGCCACACCGTGGTGTGCGACGCCAGGCGGCAGGTAGAGCATGTCGCCGGGTTCCAGTAGCCATTCCTGCTCGGGTTCGAACGTCTTGAGAACATTGAGCGCGCAGTCTTCCAGCAGCGCGGGATCGTACTGCCCCGAAACCTGCCAGCGGCGTTGCCCTTCCGCCTGCAGCAGGAAAACGTCGTACTGATCCACGTGCGGGCCAACCGAACCCCCGGGCGCCGCGTAGGAAATCATCAGGTCGTCCAGTCGCCAGCCGGGCAGGAAACAGAATTGCTCCATCAGTTCCATCAGGGGCGGGTAGTGCTTCTCCACGTCCTGCACCAGCAGGGTCCAGCGCGTTTCGGGAAGGCCGGCAAAGTCGGCATCCCCGAACGGGCCGTTCCGCAGGGACCAGTCGTGTTCGGGAAAACTGCCGGTGACGATGCGCGATTCGGCCATCGGCTCGCAGGCCAGGCCTGCCAGGTCGTCACCTTCCAGTTCTGGTGTGAAGCCCGGAAACGCCTGCCGGATCAGGCAGGGCTGTTTCTGCCAATACTCGGCCAGGAAATGTTCGACACTCAGTTTGCCCAGCGGCGCGGGCATGGGTCAGCGGCCGGAGCGGCGCGCCATGTCCGCCGCGTTGCCGGTATAGGTCCCCGGTGTGAGCGCGAGCAGTTCGTCCCGGGCCTGTTCGGGAATGTCCAGGCCCGCAATGAATTCCTGCAGCGCTTCGCGGGTGATGGCCTTGCCCCGGGTCAGGGCCTTGAGCTGTTCGTAGGGGTTCTCAACACCATACCGGCGCATCACTGTCTGGATGGGTTCGGCCAGCACTTCCCAGGCGGCATCCAGGTCAGCGGCCAGGCGCTGTGGATTGGCCTCCAGCTTGCCCAGGCCCTTGAGCAGCGAGGAATAGGCAATCAGGGCATGCCCGAAGGCTGTACCAATGGTGCGCAGGACGGTGGAGTCGGTCAGGTCGCGCTGCCAGCGCGAGACCGGCAGTTTTTCCGCCAGGTGGGAAAGCAGGGCGTTGGCAACCCCGATGTTGCCCTCGGCATTCTCGAAATCGATGGGATTGACCTTGTGCGGCATGGTGGACGAACCCACTTCGCCGGCTACAGTCTTTTGCTTGAAGTAACCCAGCGAGATATAGCCCCAGGTATCACGGCACAGATCCAGCATCACCGTGTGGTAACGCGTAAGCGCGTGGAACAACTCCGCCATCCAGTCATGCGGTTCGATCTGGGTGGTGTAGGGATTGAACGCCAGCCCGAGCGATTCGACGAACTGCTGTGAAAGCGCCGGCCAGTCGATATCCGGGTTGGCCGACTGGTGTGCATTGAAATTGCCCACGGCGCCGTTCATCTTTCCCAGCGGGGTGACGGCCATGGCCTGGACTGCTTGCCGGCGCAGTCGATCGGACAGGTTGGCCACCTCCTTGCCCAGGGTGGTGGGCGAGGCCGTCTGGCCATGGGTGCGCGAGAGCATGGGCAGTTCGGCGTGTTCCTGGGCCAGGTTGTCCAGCCGGGCATTAATGGCGGTGAACGAGGGCAGCAGTATTTGTTCGCGGGCCTCCTGCACCAGCAGCGCATACGAAAGGTTGTTGATATCTTCCGAGGTGCAGGCAAAGTGCAGCCAACCCGTGAGCCCGGCCAGTTCGTCGAAGTCCGCAAAGCGTTCGCCGAGGAAATACTCCACTGCCTTGACGTCGTGATTGGTGGTGGCCTCGATTTCCTTGACCCGGCGAGCATCGGACTCGCCGAAGTGTTCGATGAGATCTTCCAGAAACCGGTTGGCGGCCTCGCTGATGGCCGGGAATTCAGGCATTTGCGGGTGTCCGGCAAGAGCCTGGAACCAACGCACCTCCACCAGAACGCGGTAGCGGATCAGACCGTATTCCGAGCAATAAGGGCGCAGCGCGGCGGTCTTGGAAGCGTAGCGTCCGTCAACGGAGGAGATCGCGGTGAGCGGGGAAAGATCCATGTTGGTGGCCTGTGTTTCGGTGTGCGGAAGCCCGGTTTGACGGGTGCTCGGGGTGCCATAATGATACACCGCACGGTTGGCGCAGACACGGCCAAATGGCTGTGGTGGGAACTATAATAGGGCGGGGACTAGGGACTAGGGACTGGGGACTGGGGACTGGGGACTGGGGACTCGTGACTCGGGACTGGGGACCAGAGACCAGCGCCGCAGGTACTGGTCGCGATTAGTCATAGCTATTTGGAGTGGAGCATGAATCAGCCAACCCGGACCGAACAGGACAGCATGGGCGAACTGCAGGTGCCGGAACATGCCCTGTGGGGCGCGCAGACCCAGCGTGCGGTTCAGAACTTTCCCATCAGCGGGCTGGTCATGCCCAGGGAATTCATCCGGGCGCTGGGGTTGATCAAAGTGGCGGCAGCCCGCACCAACCGGACACTGGAGTTACTGGGGAGGGGCAAGGCCAAGGCCATCATCAAGGCGGCCGGCAGGGTCGCGGTCGGCGAGTTCGATGAACACTTTCCAGTGGATGTGTTTCAGACCGGTTCCGGCACCAGTTCCAACATGAACGCCAACGAGGTCATTGCCAACCTGGTCAACACTTCGGGCGGACGAATCCGGGTCCATCCCAATGATGACGTAAACATGGGCCAAAGCTCCAATGACGTTATTCCCACCGCCATCCAGGTCAGTGCCTGCCTGGCCGTTTCCGAGCAACTGCTGCCGGCATTGGTGCATTTGCGCAATACCATCGATCGTCGCGCGGATGAATTGACCGAAGTCGTCAAGACCGGCCGGACCCACCTGATGGATGCGATGCCGGTGACTTTCGGACAGGAATTGCACGGCTGGTCCACCCAGATCGAATCCGGGATCGAGCGCATCGAGAGCGCCCTGAATCACCTGCGTCGGTTGCCGCAGGGCGGTACGGCGGTCGGTACCGGCATCAATGCGCCCCCCGAGTTCGGCCCGCGAGTGGCCAAGGCGCTGAAAAAGGCCACCGGTTTCAAGTTTCAGTCCACGGACAGTTATTTTGAAGGCATCAGTTCACAGGATGCCGCCGTGGCCTTGTCTGGCCAGTTGAAAGTCGTGGCCTGCAGCCTGATGAAGATCGCCAACGACTTGCGCCTGATGAATTCGGGCCCGCTGGCCGGAATCGGCGAGATCGAGTTGCCCGCTTTACAGCCGGGTTCTTCCATCATGCCGGGTAAAGTCAACCCGGTCATCCCCGAGGCTGTGTGCATGGTCTGCGCGCAGGTCATCGGCAACGATGCGGCCATCACGATCGGCGGACAGGCGGGTAATTTTCAGCTCAACGTGATGCTGCCGATGGTGGCCTACAACCTGTTGCAGAGTATCGACCTGCTGGCCAACGCCAGCCGGGCGCTGGCGGATTCTGCCATCGACGGGTTCCAGGTGCGATCGGACAGGATCAG
>JAHEFS010000085.1:8403-11404 GCA_024640045.1 Chromatiales bacterium
CCTAGTTATCCGTCGCCCGGTGCCGCAGGTACAGCGCGCCGCTCAGGCAGACCGCCGCGAAGATCAGGCCGATACCCATCTGGTAGGAAAAGATCCGGTCCAGCATGTTACCGATGGTCACCGCATGGTCAAAGGTGTGGGTTAATGGAATTCCCAGCGCCGCTCCCAATCCATCATTCTCGTGCGAATCGGCGGATATGATCAGCGGGCTGTTGGCGAACCATTCCCCAATCACGCCGAACAGGCTGTCGTGCCAGGTAAACGTCTTGAGGAAGTCGATCCACAATTGCAAGACCGCAAAGATCACTGGCGGTAACACCGCGAACAGCAGCGGGATGCGCGGAGCAAACGAGGACACCAGCATCAGCCAGCCGTACAGCGGTAGTGCCCAGATGCTCTGGGCCAGGTAGGAGGCCAGGATTAGTCCCCAGGCCTTGAACGGGTTGACCAGCGAGATGAACAAGGTCCACGGGTTCTCGCCCAGGCTCATCACGATGATGGAGGCGATGAGCGTCATGATCAGCATGGTGACGACAAAAACCAGCCAGAACAGGAGTGGCGCCACCACCATGGCGGTCAGCAATTTGGAACCAAGCGTCAGCGTGTCGGACGCTGGCAGTGATTTCCAGAACAGGATGCTGCGGTCTTTGCGATCGTCATAAAGCGAACCCAGCAGGTAAAAGAACACCACGAAAGCCAGGGCCACGGTGAACAGGTTGGCACTGCTCAGGGCACCTTCATAAAGTATCTTGGCGCGTATCGCCTCATCCTGTGAGGCGATGAAACGCAAAGCATCTTTCAGGGTGTGGAATTCGTTGTCAAAATGCACCGTTGTGATCATGGCCATCAACATGCCGAGCACGTAGACACAGCCGATCACGATGGGTGTGGTTCGCAGGGCACCCTTGTTCTCCCAGTACTCGCGCTTGATCAGCGCCATCAGGCGGTTCATGCGTCACCTCCGCTCATGGTCGCGACGAACAGGTCAGCCACGCTGGGCGTATGCAACTCACCCAGTTCCTTGAGACTCGCCCGGTCAGCGTTCTGATAGAGAAATATGTGGCGTCCGAACAAAACGCGTTCGAACAGCGGATTCAGGGCGCGCGCGGCCTCGGCACGGTCTGGCGGCACCATCAGTTCGACGTACTGCTCCTGGACTTCCTCCATGGTGCAGTCGAGAGCAATCTTGCCCTCCTTGATGAACATCAGGTCGCTGAGGATGTGTTCCACTTCTTCCACCTGGTGGGTGGTGATCAGGATGCTGCGGTGCTCATCGAAATAGTCGTTGAGCAGGTTGGTGTAAAACTCCTTCCGATACAGGATGTCCAGCCCGAGGGTCGGTTCGTCCAGCACCAGCAAACGTGCATCGATGGCCATGACGATGGCCAGGTGCAGTTGCGCGACCATGCCCTTGGATAATTGCTTGACCTTGTGGTCCAGTGTGACCTTGGTCAGTTTCAGGTACTTGAGGCATTTTTCCCGCGAAAACCTGGGGTGGGTTTTCTCAGTGAATTCGAGCAATTGCCAGACCCGGATCCAGCGTGGGAGCACGGCCACGTCGGCGATGAAGCAAACGTCTTCCATCAAGGCGGCTCGGTCTGCGGAAGGGTTTTTGCCCAGCACCCTCAATTCACCATCGAAGGTGGTCAGGCCGAGAATGGCCTTGAGTGCGGAAGTCTTGCCCGCACCATTGGGGCCGATCAGTCCCACGATCCGGCCAGCCGGTATCTCGAAGTCGATATGGTCCACGGCCACGGCGCGGCCGTAGCGTTTGGTCAGCCCCCTGGCTTCGATGACATTGGTCATGATGAAGATTTCTCCGATTGTGCTTTTGCGAGCAGTTCTTCTACATCCAGGCCCAACTGTTCGATGCGGTTGAGCATGGCTGGCCACTCTTCGTTAATGAATTTCGCCCGCTCACTTTCCAGTAACTGGGCGCGCGCGCCGGGTTTGACGAACATGCCGAGGCCGCGTTGTTTTTCGACCAGGCCCTCGTCCACCAGCGCCTGGTAGGACTTCGATACCGTGATGGGATTGAGCTGGAATTCGGAAGCCACCGTACGGACGGAGGGCAGGGCATCGCCCTCGGCCAGCGTACCGTCGAGGATCATCGCCATGGTGCGTTCCTTCAACTGCCAGTAGATCGGCTGGCTGTCATTCCATTCTTTGCTCATAAGGTTTCAGCCATGCCCGAACAGCATCCGGCTGATGCTGAAGCTCTTCGTGTTTGTCGTGGTATCTGCCGAGGCATCCAGGACGGGCTGCACGAGGGCTGCCTGCTGGCTGGTCATGTCACTGAGTGCGGACTGGTCTTCTTCAAATCCGGTGAACAGCGTCATCGAGAGCAGCAGCGCTCCTGTAAGCGCCAGCCGATTGGAGATGCGAAGCCTGCGTTGTGGGTTCAGTCTGATCATGGTTTTTCCCGGTTTCTTGCCGCGTTTATCGCGGTTTCTGTCTAGTGTTGTAGTGAAGTATAACACCATGCAACGAATTTGCAAGGGTTATTGCTGCGGTCTTTGGGAGATAGGCCAATTGCAGAAAGGAGACGCGAATTACGCGAATAAAATCGAATTACGGGAACTCATTAACTTGGACCAGGGGTAACCGATCATGCCGCGACATTGATCCAGGGTTGCAGTTTTTGTTTACTCGACCGCAAGCGTCACCCCTTGGCTCGCCATTGCAGCAACGTCGCAGCAACGTCTGAGAATAAGTAAGTTCGCTGGATTCTTGGCACGGCCAAGCAATCAGAAAGTTCGCGTAATTCGATTTTATTCGCGTAATTTGCGTCTCCAACTGAGGTACTCATCTACCCCGAATTTGTCACGGTTAGTCCTGTGCAATGAACCGGTACACCTTGAACTTTTGCGTCCGCGAGATTAATATACTGACTATTCAGTAAATAAGGAATTCAGCCATGAGCCGCAGACCCCGGGATGCTGAGGCCACGCGCAAGGCCATCATCGATGCTGCCGAGCGGATGTTCGTCACGCAGGGCTTC
>JAHEFS010000086.1 GCA_024640045.1 Chromatiales bacterium
CTCGACCAACTCCGCAAACTATCGGAAAACGCGGGTGAGTTTTTGCTTGAGTACGAGCAGCGCCAGCGTGAAGAAAGTGGCATCGCCGGGCTGAAGGTCGGCTACAACCGCGTCCACGGTTATTACATCGAAATCACCCACGCCCACACAGACAAGGTTCCGGCGCATTACACACGGCGTCAGACGCTGAAGGCGGCAGAACGCTATATCACTGAGGAATTGAAACAATTTGAGGACCAGGTGCTCTCCAGCCGGGAACGGTCAATGGCGCGAGAGCAGCACTGCTACGAGACGCTGCTGGGGGTTCTGCAAGAACAACTCGAACCCTTGCAAGCCATGGCGGGCAAACTGGCGCGCCTGGACGTATTGTGCGGCTTCGCTGAGCGCGCCTCGGTACTGGATCTGTGCTGTCCAAGCATGAGCAACACGCCCGGTATCGACATCGAGGCCGGCCGCCATCCGGTGATTGAGCAGGTCCAGTCAGAACCCTTCACGCCGAACGACATCCATCTGGGGCCGGAGCGGCGCATGCTGGTCATTACGGGGCCAAATATGGGCGGCAAATCGACCTACATGCGCCAGGCGGCACTGATCGTACTGCTCGCTCATGCGGGGAGTTGGGTCCCGGCCACCCGCGCCCGCATCGGACCCATTGACCGTATTTTCACGCGTATTGGCGCCGGTGACGACCTGACCCGGGGCCGCTCTACTTTCATGATGGAGATGACCGAGACGGCCAACATCCTGCACAACGCGACCGCGGAAAGTCTTGTGCTGATGGACGAGGTTGGGCGGGGCACCAGTACCTACGACGGGCTTGCGCTGGCCTGGTCGTGTGCGGATTACCTGGCACGAAAGGTGCAGGCCTATACCCTGTTCGCAACGCACTATTTCGAGCTGACGCAACTGGCCAGCCTCGCAGACGGCGTCAACAATGTGCACCTCAAGGCCGTTGAACACGGGGAGAAGATCGTATTCCTGCACGCGGTAAACGAAGGCCCCGCCAGTCAAAGCTACGGACTGCAGGTTGCGGCACTGGCCGGCATTCCCGCACCGGTTCTGAGCAGTGCGCGGCGTCACTTGCGGCAACTGGAGGCCAGTGGCGTGGAGACGCCGCAAATGAGCCTGTTTGAAAGCACGCCGGAACCCGACCTGGAAGAACCAACCCGAGACCCGGTGCAGGAACGGCTCGAACAGATCGATCCCGACACCCTGTCCCCGCGCGCCGCCCTGGATCTCGTCTACGAACTGGTGCGCCTGGCAGGGCAACCTTCCGGGGACTGATTCAGCTGCTCTGGTCCTGGCGAAAACGGATGAGCTTGCGGCGTTGGCGCTTGTCCGGCCTCCGCTCCCGGTCTGAATGCGCCTGCCTGAGTTGCGCACGTTCCGCAGACGCAGCTTCCCGACGCACTCGACTGTCGTCATGTTCCCGGTAGATTTTCTGGGCTTCGGTGGCTGACCCGCGCCTGTCAGACAGTCGCAAGACCTCGATAGTGAACTCCTCCACGCCACGCTGAACCCGCAATTCATCCCCGACCTGCAGGGTCTTGCCCGGTTTGACCTTGCAAGAGTTCAACTGCACCTTGCCGCCGACAATGGCTTCCCGCGCTTTACCGCGGGTCTTGAAGAAACGGGCCGCCCACAGCCACTTGTCGATTCGAACGGTCGATTCCATGGCGCCAGATTAACAGAGCCACCACCGGAACGCGGTCCCGGCGGCGGGAATCAGACGTCGAGCATGATCCGGTTGAGCCGTTGCACGAACCCGGCCGGGTCATCCAGTTGCCCACCCTCAGCGAGCACGGCTTGTTCGTACAGGATGTGAGCGAGATCGTTGAATCGGCCTTCTTCGGCTGATGCCACGCGCGCCAGCATCGGGTGGTCGAGGTTGACCTCGAGGACCGGACGGCTGTCCGGCAATTGCTGGCCGGCCTGCTCCAGCATATGGCGCATGTGCAAAGCCAGGTCATGCTCCCCCATCACCAGGCAGGAGGCTGAATCGGTCAACCGCTGGCTGGCGCGGACTTCGGCGACTTCTTCACCCAATACCCCGCTGATGCGCTTGAGCAGGTCCTGCTGCTCCGGACTCGACTCGACTTCCTTGCCTTCCTCCTGGGTGTCATCAAATCCAACTTCACCCTTGGCCACTGACCGGAAGGTATGACCCTCGAACTCGGTGAAATAACCCATCATCCACTCGTCGATGCGATCAGACAGCAGCAGTACTTCAATCCCTTTCTTGCGGAAAATCTCAAGGTGCGGGCTGTTCTTCGCTGCCTTGAAATTTTCTGCTGTGACGAACCAGATGTGCTCCTGGCCTTCCTGCATCCGGACGATATAATCCGCCAGGCTGGTGCGCTGGCCCGCCTCAGGATCATGCGTCGACGAGAACCGCAACAGCGCGGCAATCTTTTCGCGGTTGGCCGTGTCTTCGACGACACCCTCTTTCAGTACCGGGCCGAACTCGTCCCAGAAAGACAGAAACTTGTCCTGCTCGTGATCTGCCAAACGGCCCAGCAGATCCAGGGTCCGGCGCACAACCGCCGAGCGAATCTTTCGTACCAGGTCGTTCTCCTGCAATAACTCGCGCGATACGTTCAATGGCAAGTCATCGGAATCGACCACACCGCGTACGAAGCGCAGGTAATGTGGCAGCAGCTGTTCCGCCGCATCCATGATGAATACGCGCTTGACGTATAAACGCAGCCCTTGCCGTTCATCTCGTTGCAGCATGATGTCGAGCGGTGCGCGTGCCGGCAAGTACAGCAGGCTGACGTAGTTCTGGGCTCCTTCCACGTGGTTATGCGCCCAGGCCAACGCATCGTCCATATCGTGGCCGACGTGTTTGTAGAAGGCCTGGTATTCCTCATCACTGATATCGGTCTTCGGCAAGGTCCAGAGCGCCGATGCCTGGTTGGCGGGCTCCCATTCTCCCTGCTCCTCGCCTTCCACGGCGTCCTTGCGCAAACAGATGGGAAAACCGATGTGATCGGAGTACCGTCCGATCAGCCGCCGCAACGTCCAGGATTGCAGGAATTCATCTTCGCCTTCCTTCAAATGCAGAATGACCTCCGTACCCTGGTGCTCCCGCTTTTCTGGTGCGATGGTGAACTCACCTGCACCCTCGGATTCCCAGCGCACGCCCTCCTCGGCGGGGGCGCCTGCGCGACGGGTCAACAGGGTGACGCGATCAGCCACGATAAAGGACGAGTAAAACCCGACGCCGAACTGGCCGATCAACTTGCCGTCCAGGTCAGCCTCCCCGGAAGCCTGCTCCAAAAACTGCCGCGTACCGGAACGCGCAATGGTGCCGATGTTTTCGGTAACTTCCGCCAGGTTCATGCCGATACCGTTATCGCGGATGGTCAGGGTTCTTGCTTCCGGATCGGTTTCGATCTCGATCCGCAACTCCGGATCTCCGCCCAACAGGCTGTCATCTTTCAACGCCGAGAAGCGCAGCTTGTCGCACGCATCTGAGGCATTGGAAACCAGTTCCCGGAGGAAAATTTCCTTGTTCGAGTACAACGAGTGGATCATCAGCCGCAGGACTTCACGGACTTCGGCCTGGAAGGCGTGCGTCTCTGGCTGGGGTGTTTTCGGTTGGGTCTGTGTTTTCTCGGTCATGGTCCTGTTCAATAGAAAGCCGGGGATGCTCCGAGAGATAGGGTCAGGCGGGTGGGATTCAAGCGTTCTGGTCAGGATTACAGGCACAAAAAAGCCCGCGCAAGGCGGGCTTTTCGTACAAGCCTGTCCGGTGCGGACTCAGCCGAGCTTCTCGCGAATACGCGCCGATTTGCCCTCGCGGCCACGCAGGTAGTACAGCTTGGCACGGCGCACCGCACCACGACGTTTTACCGTCACCGAGTCAATCAGCGGGCTGAAGGTCTGGAAAACGCGCTCAACGCCCGTGCCATGCGACATTTTGCGCACGGTAAAGGCAGAATTCAGGCCGCGGCTGCGGATTGCGATCACCACGCCCTCGAAAGCCTGCACGCGTTCCCGGTTGCCTTCCTTGACCTTGACGTTCACGACCACCGTGTCGCCGGGCGCGAATTCTGGAAGTTCGCGGCTCATTTGTTCCTGGTTCAGTTCGTCAATGATCCTGTTCATTGCTCTTTCCTTTTCAATCCCGGCTACCACCGGCGTCATCGTGTTCTGTGTTCAGTTCCTGCTTGAATTCTTCCAGCAGGTCCTGATCCTCGGTACTCAGCACCCTGTCCCGCAGCAACTCCGGTCGCCGCTGCCAGGTCCGACCCAGTGCCTGCTTGCGGCGCCAGCGTCGAATCGCGGCATGATCACCCGAAAGCAATACTTTCGGCACGTCCATGCCTTCCACTCTTTCCGGGCGCGAATAATGCGGATGATCGAGCAGGCCGTTCATAAACGAGTCCTGTTCGGCCGACTCCTCGTCGCCCAATACACCCGGAACCAGGCGCGCAACCGCATCAACCACGACCGCGGCGGCCAGCTCCCCTCCGCTGATGACATAGTCACCAATGGAAATTTCTTCATCGATTTCCAGTTGCAACAACCTTTCATCGATGCCTTCGTAACGCCCGCAGACCAATAACAGGCCTTTTCGCCCTGCCAGGTCGCGAACCAGGTCCTGGTCCAGCAAACGCCCCTGCGGACTCATCAGACTGGCTCTGACTTGCCCACCCTGCGCCGCACGAGCCGCCTGGATGGCGCTTCGCAACGGCTCCACGGTCATTACCATACCGGGACCGCCGCCGTAGGACCGGTCATCCACACTGCGATGGCGGTCTTGCGCAAAATCACGTGGATTCCACGCCTGCAGATCAATCTTGCCGTCGGTCACCGCACGGCCAACCACACCCTGTCCAGCTACCGTCTGAACGAACTCCGGAAACAGGGTGACCACATCAATCCGCATGATCTTCCACGGTTAAAAATCCGGATCCCAATCCACCTCCAGACGACCTGCCTGCAAGTCGACCCGAATCACGTACTGTCCGGGCACATAGGGGATCAATCTTTCCCGCTCGCCCCGAACCACCAGGACATCGTTGGCACCCGTTTCCATCAGGCGCTCGACCTTGCCAAGAGTTTGCCCGGTTACCGTGACGACTTCCAGCCCTACCAGGTCGGCCCAGTAGTACTGGCCATCTGCCAATACCGGCAAACTCTCGCGCGGCACCGCGATTTCCAGGTCCAGGAGAGCGCGTGCCGTTTCGCGATCATTGATGCCATCAATCGCGGCAACCACTGATTTTCCCTGTCGGCGACCCTCGCCGATCTTCACCTGCCGTCGCTCCGGGCCCAGCAACCAGGGCTGGTACTGCAATATCGCTTCCCGTGGCTGGGTGAAGGAATGCACCTTGACCCAACCCCTGACACCGTGAACTCCGGAAATGACTCCAATGGGCACGTAGTCCGGCTCCGGGCGCGCCATTGTGTTCATGACCGTCGACTCCCTCAGGTCAGGAGGCTGCTCCGCGCGCTTCCGTTACCAGGTGGCGAACCCGCTCGCTGAGCTGGGCGCCTACGCCGGTCCAGTACTCCACGCGATCGAGATTCACCCGCAGGCGTTCCTCTTGACCGCGCGCCACCGGGTTGAAAAACCCGATGCGTTCGATACGACGCCCGTCCCGCTTGTTGCGGCTGTCGGTGACCACGATGTGATAGAACGGCCGCTTTTTCGCGCCGCCCCTGGCCAGTCTGATTTTAACCATGCCTTCAAAACCTTCCGCTTCAGGATGTGCCGGGGGTATTGGCCCACGGCGGTAATGTCAATTGTCCACGGCCACAGCCGCGTTCGGAGTTCCCTGCCTGCCTGGGGACCCTATTTTAGAGCCCCTGTTTCAGAACCGGGCTGGGCCGGGTTCAGGAAACCGGGCATTTTAACTCTTCCGGGCGTAAAAGAAAACAACCGGTTACGCTGAGTCCAGACTAAATACGCCCGCAGCCCTCACGGGGCTTGCCGCAACGGCGTAGTCTGGTTAATCTCAAGCGTAACAATCATTTGAAATGGCGGACTCGTGACTGATAGCGGTTTCATGCTGACCAGCCCACGACTGACTCTGAGAGAATTCAGGATCGGGGATGCCGCTCAACTCTACGATCTGTACCACGATGCCGACGTGATGCGGTACACCGGCGAACAACCCTTCCCCAGCGTACGGGCCGTCGAAGACTTTATCGATGCCTACCCCTATTACCGCGAACATGGATTTGGCCGTTGGGCCGTCATCGAAAAATCCTCCGGCGATTTCCTGGGATTCTGCGGACTGCGGCGTGACAACCCAACGCCCGAAGTTGACCTGGGTTTCCGGTTTTTCCGCCGCTACTGGGCCAAAGGCTTCGCCACTGAAGCCGCCCGGACAGCCCTGGCGGCCGGATTCGATGAGTTCGGCCTGAACGAAATCATCGGCCGCTCGATGCGTGAAAACCTGGCCTCGACCAGCGTACTGCACAAACTGGGAATGACTTTCCGTGAAGCGACAGAGGACGGTGGCCTGCTCTGGCTGATTTACGTAATCGACCGAAACACCTTCAAATCACCAGGCGCCCTGCCCGGCATTCGTCCCTGACCTCTCGGTCTAGCGGGGAAAACCACCCGGCGGCATCTGTCCCTGCAGTTTGCCCAACTTACGCATCATCTTGCCCATACCGCCCTTGCCGAATTTTTTCATCATGCGCTGCATCTGGGTGTACTGCTTGAGCATCTTGTTGATGTCCTGGATGCTGGTGCCCGAACCTGACGCGATCCGTTTTTTTCGGGAACCGCGAATCACATCAGGGAAATTTCTTTCCTGCAGAGTCATCGAGTTGACGATGGCGATCATTCGACGGGTCTGGCTGTCGTCAACCTTGTTGCGCACTTGTTCAGGCACATTGGCCATACCAGGCAGTTTGTCCACCAGGCTGCCGATACCACCCATGTTCTGCATCTGCTCCAGTTGTTCACGAAAGTCTTCCAGCGTGAAACCCTGGCCCTTGCGAATACGGCGCGCCAGTTTTTCAGCTTTGTCCTTGTCGACGGTGCGCTGAACCTCCTCAACCAGGGAGAGCACATCGCCCATACCCAGTATCCGCGAAGCGATACGCTCCGGGTGGAACGCGGTCAAGGCGTCGGTCTTTTCTCCCGAGCCGATAAATTTGATCGGCTTACCGGTGATGTGCCGGACAGACAGGGCCGCACCACCGCGCGCGTCACCGTCCGTTTTGGTTAACACCACACCGGTGAGGTCGAGTGCTTCATTGAAGGCCCGCGCCGTGTTGGCGGCGTCCTGGCCGGTCATGCTGTCGACTACGAACAGGGTTTCATGGGGCTTGATGGCGGCATGAATGGCGCGAATTTCATCCATCATTTGCGCATCCACGTGCAACCGCCCGGCGGTATCGACCAGCAAGACATCCATGAACTGGCGCTTGGCTGCGTCGACTGCCCTGCGGGCGATGTCCACCGGCTTTTCAGTCGCCTCGGAAGGGACAAATTCCGCGCCTACCTGCGCCGCAAGCGTCTTCAATTGCTCTATGGCCGCTGGCCGGTAAACGTCACAGCTGACCGTCATGACCTTTTTCTTCTGATCCTCGATCAGCAACCTGGCCAGCTTGGCACTGGTAGTGGTCTTGCCTGAGCCCTGCAGGCCCGCCACCAATACAACCACGGGCGGCGCGGCATTGAGATCCAGTGACTGGTTCTCCTCCCCCATCACGCGAACGAGTTCATCGTGAACGATTTTCACCAGGGCCTGCCCCGGCGTCAGGCTCTGCATCACCTCTTGCCCAAGCGCCCTTTCCCTTACCTGGCCGATGAATGCTTGCACCACCGGCAGCGCAACATCGGCCTCGAGTAACGCGATACGGACTTCCCGCAGAGCTTCGCGGACAGAATCCTCGGTCAACCTGCCCTTGCCGCGCAGTTTCTGCATGGTCTGGGAAAGTCTTTGGGTCAGATTGTCGAACATGAACTGCTCCATCTTGGTGAGTCGGGTATTATAGCGATGACCGGGTCAATTGATGGATTGAAATCCAATGCATGACACTCTCTTGCTGGCTGCCGCACTGGGTTATCTCGGCGCCGTCATCCTGCTGTATTTTTCGGTGGTGGGCGAATCCCGGAATCTCGGCCGCGCATCCATCGCTCTGGCCGCAGCGGGTGTGGCCATGCACGCCGCAGCGCAGTATCACCACTGGGTACCCCTGGGCTCCCAGGAAGTCAGCGTACTCAACGTACTCTCACTCTGCGCCCTGGTCGTGGTGGCAGTGTTGCTCGCATCGCTGGTCATGAAAGAGCCGTTGTACCAGGCCGGCCTGGTGGTGCTACCCATCGCAACCCTGGCACTGGTCGCTGAATATGCATTCATCATGCCCGGAAACCTGGTGGCAAGCGACAAACCCGGGCTGACCATACACATCATCAGTTCAGTCATGGCGTTCGGCGTGCTCAGCATCGCCGCGGTCTACGCCGCATTCGTCGCCTTGATCGACCACTTCCTGCGGGCGCATCGGCTTAATCGCATGGTGCGGGCGCTACCGGGGTTGATGGTGCTCGAGGCACACCTGTTCCAACTCATTGCCGTGGGTTTCGTTGTTCTGACGATCGCCCTGACCGCCGGCCTTACTTTCGTGAACAACCTGTTCGAACAACACCTGGCGCACAAGACTGTGCTGGCCGTCCTGGCCTGGCTGGTATTTGGGGTTCTGTTGTGGGGCCGGCGTTTCCGCGGATGGCGCGGGCGTGTGGCCGTGCGCATGACGCTCGCAGGGATGGCGATTTTGCTGTTATCCTACTTCGGCAGCAAGCTCGTTCTGGAAGTGTTCCTGGGCAGTAGCTGGCAAACCTGACCGGCAACACAGGATTCACGTAACCTCTTGGACGATATCTCCACCAGCAGCCTCTACATAGTGCTGTTCATCCTCATCGTGCTTTCCGGGTTTTTCTCAAGCTCCGAAACAGGCCTGATGGCGCTCAACAAATACCGCCTTCGTCACCTCGCCAACCAAGGTCATCGCGGCGCGCATCTGGCGCAGCGCCTGCTGCGAAAGCCGGATCGCCTGATCGGCCTGATTCTGCTGGGTAACAACCTGGTCAATATATCCGCCGCCTCCATCGCCACCGTGATCGCCATGCGCATGTTTGGTGATAACGGTATCTGGATTTCGACACTGGTCATGACCGTGGTGGTTTTGATCTTTGCCGAGGTGGCGCCCAAGACAGTGGCCGCATTGCACCCCGAACGAATCGCGATGCCAGCCGCGTACGTCCTGACCGTCCTTTTGCGCGTGCTTTACCCGTTTGTCTGGCTGGTCAACGGTCTCGCCAACTTTCTGTTACGGCCGCTTGGGATACGCATGAATTCCGACATCATCGAGCGCTTGAACCGGGAAGAACTCAGGACCCTGCTGCAGGAAGGCGGACAGTTACCCAGTGAACATCAATCGATGCTGCTCAATATTCTCGACCTTGAGCAGGCGGTGGTGGACGACGTGATGGTTCCCCGGGGAGAGATCGTCGGCATTGACCTCGACGATAACTGGGAAGATATCCTGCAACAACTGACCCAGACCGTCTATACCCGCCTGCCGGTGTACCGTGAAAGCATCGACAACGTGGAAGGCTTCCTGCATATCCGCACCATCATTTCAAAGCTGTCGCATCATTCACTCAAATTCGAAGACCTGATGAAATCGGTGCGCAAACCCTATTTCGTCCCCGAAGAAACACCACTGACACTGCAACTGTTGGAATTCCAGAGCAAGGAGAGACGCCTGGCGCTGGTGGTAGACGAATACGGCGATATTCAGGGCCTGGTCACACTGGACGACATCCTTGAGGAAATCGTCGGGGAGTACACCACCGAGGGCCGGACTGCGGCCCGCCAGTTGCGCAAACTGGACGACGGCAATTTCCTGGTAGATGGCGCTGCCAGTATTCGTGCGCTGAATCGCCGAACCGGCTGGAACCTGCCCCATGACGAGGCGCACACACTCAGCGGTCTGCTGATCGAGCAGCTGGAGATGATTCCTGACGGCAAGGCCAGCTTGCGCATCGGCAATCACATCATGACCATCATCGAAATACGGGACAACATGATTCACAAGGTGCTGGTCAAACCCAACCGCGCTGAGTCCTGAACGGGCAGGCCAGCATTTTGCTGATCAACATACAACTCCTGCGTTTTCTGGCCGCCATGTTGGTGGTTGTGTATCACACCTCCCATCGGATCCCGGGCCTGGATGACGCCACGCACGGATTGTTCTACATCGGGCAGGCCATCGGATTTGCCGGGGTGGATATCTTTTTCGTCATCAGCGGATTCATCATGGCCTTTACCACCATGGGCAGTCAGGGCGCGGCAGACAGTTCGAGATTTGCCCGCCGCAGGCTGGCCCGAATCTATTCCGGGTACTGGCCTTTCTTTGCCCTGGCCTGGCTGGTATTCAGCTGGACGCGACCGGGACATGTCCAGGAGTCTGATTTGCTGACGTCATTCCTGCTCTGGCCAGAACCCCTGAATCAGGTGTTATTGGAAGTGACCTGGACCCTGTCCTTCGAGCTCTATTTCTACCTGTTGTTTTCCGTTCTGGTCTGGCTTGCCCCGCACCACAGGCGACTGCCCATCTGCCTTTCCATGACCGGCATATTCCTGGGCTTGGCGCTTTACCGACACTTCGTCCTCGGCAGTTTTGGACCAGTGAAGTTGTACAGCATGCCCTTCTTCGAACACTTCCTGGCCTCACCCTTCCTGGTGGAATTCTTTGCCGGGGCGGTACTCGCCTATCTGCTGGACAGGTGGCCCCGCGGGTCCGCCTGGCCCTGGTTGCTGGGCGGCAGCGCGCTGTTCCTGCTTTCGGGCTTGATTAACCTTTGGGTTTTTGATGGCAAAATCGAGCAGGGTTACTTCGTAGTGCCCCGGGTGCTGTGGTTCGGGAGTGCAGCAGTCATGCTCGTGGCCGGCCTGGTACGGCTGGAGCATCGCGGGCACCAGGCCTCGCGCACCTTCAGCGTTCGTGCCGGCGGCGCCTCCTATGCCATCTACCTGAGCCATGTCCCCTTGCTGGGGCTGGCAGCCAAACTGGGGTTCGGAACGCTACTCGCCGGGCTACCGGCTGGCCTGGTTTCGCTTGGCTGGATCGCACTGATGGCCGTTATCGCCGTACTCAGCATCCTGCACTATGAAAAACTGGAACGACCGCTGCACCATTTCTTCCGAAGCGCCTTGCGTGCCTGAAAACGTTCGCGCGTGCGTCTGACCCGAAAACCGTAAGGCCCTACCCAAAAGCAGCCGCCATCGCTTCGGCCAGAGTCTGAACCGGAACGACCTGCAACTTTCCCGTCGCCTGTCGCGGTGCATTCGCTGCCGGCACCACCGCGCGGGTAAAACCCTGGCCAGCCGCTTCGC
>JAHEFS010000207.1 GCA_024640045.1 Chromatiales bacterium
TGGCAATGATGGTCGCCGTTGTTACCTGGCAGGTTGTTTCCCGCTATGCGCTGGGGGACCCCAGCGCGTGGACAGAAGAAGTCGCACGCATGCTGCTGATCTGGGTTGGCCTGCTCGGTGGGGCTTACGCCTACCGGCAAAAAGCGCACCTGGGACTGGATCTCTTGCGTCAGAAGGTCGGTCCCCGAGGTCAAGGCCGCCTGGAAATGATCGCCGACATCTGCTGCGGTAGCTTTGCACTGGCGGTGCTGGTAGTAGGCGGCGGGTTGCTTGTGCAACTCACCTGGGAACTGAAACAGACAACGGCTGCCCTGGGCATTCCCATGGCATGGGTCTACACCGTTCTGCCGCTCAGCGGAGTGTTGATCGTTTATTACAGCATTGTCTCGCTGCTGTCGCGCCAGGAGGAGACAGGCCCATGACCATTGCCATTCTCCTGCTCGTTTTTGCCACCTTGCTGGTGCTGGGAGTGCCCATCGCTTTTTCCATTGGCATCGCAACCGTAGCCACCATGCTGCTTTCGGTTGACACACTTCCGGCACTCACTACCGTAGCCCAACGCATGGCCGGGGGTTTGGACAGTTTTGCCTTGCTGGCCATTCCGCTGTTCATCCTGTCTGGCCAGCTGATGGGACAGGGCGGGATCGCGCGGCGCCTGATCGAATTTGCCAAGTCGCTGGTAGGCATGCTGCCCGGAGGTTTGGCGTTCGTCAACGTGATCTCCTGTGCACTGTTCGGGGCCATTTCCGGCTCTGCCGTTGCGGCCACATCCGCCATAGGAAGTTTCATGATGCCGGCGATGGAAAAGGACGGATATCCCAGGGAATTCAATTCAGCACTCACGGCGGCGGCCTCTACGACCGGACTGCTGATCCCGCCCAGTAATATCCTGATTGTCTATGCCGTGGCCAGTGGCGGTGTGTCCATCGCCGCCCTGTTCGTGGGCGGGTATTTGCCCGGCATTCTGGTGGCGGTGGGCCTGATGATCGTAAGCGCAGCCTATGCACGAAAGCACAAATTCCCCGCGGGAGAGCGCGTGAAGTTTTCGGTGTTGATGGAGAAAACTCTTGCGGCCTTACCGAGCCTGTTCCTGATCGTGTTGGTGATCGGAGGAATTCTGGGCGGTATTTTTACCGCCACGGAAGCCGGCGCGATTGCGGTACTGTACGCACTCGGGCTGTCGGTCTTCGTCTACCGGGAAGTGAAATTGTCGGAACTCAAGGACATTTTGCTGAAATCCTCGCTTACCACGGCCATTGTCATGCTATTGATCGCCACCTCGATGGCCATGTCGTGGATTCTGGCTTTCGAGAACATCCCGATGATGGTCGCTGACGCGCTGCTGGCGCTTAGCGATAATCCGATTGTGATCCTGCTGATCATCAATCTCATATTGCTGGTGGTGGGTGCTTTCCTGGATATGACTCCGGCGGTACTGATCTTCACACCCATTTTTCTTCCCGTCGCTGTTGCGCTCGGCATGACCCCCCTGCACTTCGGCATCATGATGGTGCTGAACCTGTCCATTGGTTTGTGCACGCCGCCGGTAGGGAGCGTGTTGTTCGTTGCATGCGCCGTGGGGAAAACCCGGGTCGCAGAGATTGTCCGTCCCCTGATGCCCATGTATGTCGCGATGTTTCTCGCCTTGCTGGCCGTCACCTACATACCAGGGATCAGCGAGTGGCTGCCCCGCGCCTTTGGCTTGATGGAATAAGGTACACCCCATGAAAAAAGCACATTTTCTGTACGCCCTACCCCTTGTCCTTGCGGCTTGTGACAGCCCAATCGACAAAGTGGAAGTGACGCCGGCTGAAGTCACTCCCGCGCCGACGATCGCTGCCAAAGCGGACATGGTAGCCGGGCTTGAAGTCTCCAACCCGTCCGCATTCGCGCGTCCTGACACGATAATCAGCCTGTCCCTGAACGAGCTGGGCGTAACGACCGGCCCCCTGCAGGTTTGGGAAGGTGACGCCGCCCTGCCCACGCAACTGGTCGATGACGACGGTGACAGCAGCCCCGACAGGCTGGTATTCCTGGCGGACCTCGATGCTGCAGCCACCCACGACTTCGTGATTGACAGGCAGGCGACCGAACCGGACCTGCCGCCGCGCACGCATGCAGAGGTATCCATCAAGGAAGGCGGTAGCTGGCAGGACAAGGTCTATGTCGGTGGGACATTCAAGAACGTAGATCATGTGACTACACCCCCACAGTACACCGACCACAGCGAGTACATTCGCTATGAAGGTCCTGGTATCGAGAGCGACAGGGTCGGTTACCGCATCTACCTCGACTGGCGCAATGGTTTCGACATTTTCGGCAAGAAAACGACTGGTATGGTGCTGCAGGATGTGGGGCAGGACGGCTATGACAGCTATCACGAAATGTCCGACTGGGGTGCTGATATCCTGAAAGTCGGCACCAGCCTGGGCATGGGTGGTTACGGGTATTGGGACGGCAGCAAAACCATATTGGTTTCCGATGTGGCGGAGCGTTCCACTACCATCAGGTCAGACGGCCCCATCCACGCGTCCCTTGATATTGATTACAAGGGCTGGAACACCGGCGCCGCCACCGTGGACCTGAAAGCCACGTTTTCCATGCAGGCGGGCAGCCCGATGGTCGACGTCAAACTGGCCACCTCTGCCCCGCTGGATAACCTTGCTATCGGTATCGTCGCCCATCCCGGAACCGAGCTGATGCTGGGTGACCTGGACATCACCGGTGAAGCCTGGAGCTACATGGCCAGCTTTGGCCCGCAGACTCTGTTTGAAGACAACCTGGGCATGGTGGTGCTGTTCAGAAAGAGAGACCTGGCCGAACAAACCCGGGACGAGAACAGTTATGTACTGGTGATGCAACCGCGCGGCACGGCACTTTCCTATGCCTTTGGCGCCCTGTGGTCCGGCCAGCAGGGTGGAGTTCAAACACGCGAGGAACTGGAAGCCTTCCTGGCGGCCGAGGTCGAGCGCCGCACCCTGTCGCCACGTTTACGGTTGAGAACGGAAGCGTTCCGCAAATTGAGCACACTGGCACCGATTGACATTTCAATCGGCCTGGCAAACTCGGAAATGGAACGGCGCGGTGACAGTCTTTCTTATGGTGGTTGGGACGCATTCAACGGATACGGCAGTAAGTGGTCCTATACCACCGGTCTGTTGAGCCAATCGATGGACGACTTGTCGGTGGCCACTGCCAACCCGGTCTTTGCAGATTTTGCCCAGCGCACGATGGACAGTTATTTGGGCG
>JAHEFS010000087.1 GCA_024640045.1 Chromatiales bacterium
GTGCTCATCACCGGATTGTAGCCCGACGGAGAATCCCGGTATCTACCTTGATGCAATGGCTCGCCTGGCGCTTTACTGCCTGATCTGCTTGTGTGCTTGCCCGCCGACGTCGTGGGGCGAGCAACTGGACAAATCCGTGCCCGCTACCACCCTGGTCGAACCCGTCGAGTTCGGAGTTCCTATACAGTGGCTTTCAGCCTTGACTAACCCCGCTCGAGAGCTTCGAGCATGGCATGAAAGCCCGCTGGTTGCGCCATCATAACCAGCCAGAAATGGACGGGATGTTCTCCGATGTTGCAGGAAATCTCCGCCAGAAAAACCCGTTCCGCCTGGCCCGAATAAATCTCCAGTGCTTTCTGGAATAACAACTGATCGCGGTCTGGCATTTTGACCGCAGGCAATTCCTGGAATGTTGCCATGGCGCAATGGCTGTAGATGGCCGTCAGGTAGCCCCCAAACAGCACGTTGCCCAATTCACCAAGCGCATCCTGAAGCTTTTGTTCGCTGACGCCACCCTCAGCGCGGTTTGCGCTGACCCAGTCTCCACGTATGTATTCCGCGGCGTTACTCACGGCCATAACATCACCTTGGCATAAAGCGCGCAAAGCCTGCCGCAGACCCTCAGCCTCAGATTCAGGCTGCAGAAACAGGAATTCTCCCTTGATGTCGCCTTCGAATCCGATTTTCACTGTCACCAGCGGATCGGACCCAAAGAGCGCTTCCAGGTCCGCGAACTTCACCATGGAGGTTTTAACCTGGAGACTATCGGGTTCCTGGGCCAGGATCATCTGCAGGGCTGGGCCTACCTGCTGGTTTCCATCGTTCAGAATTTGCCGGAGCAATTCCGCCTGTACCGGGGAAAGCGGATTGAGGGAGCTACCCATCGGTGCCATTCCTCGACGGCTTAGCCGCCCAATGCCGTACTGGTTTCAGCCTGAGGATGCTCGGGTTCAACAGGCTTGGCAACATAACGCGTGGCGTCGACTGCCCGCGCTGCTGCTTCCTGCTCACCTTGACCCTGCGCAGAAATCATGATGATGCATGCATTCGGGTCAATTTTCCCGAACTGCTTCCATATTTCTATTCTAGTCACCATAACCCGGGACTGGCCAACCGGAAAAGCGCTGATCGTCCCAGCCTTGCCCCAGGTCAGCCTTCGGAATCCCGCAGCGAGCCGCACAGGTGTTCGAGTTCCAGTATCAACGACGGCCCCAATTGCCGCACCAATGCCACATTGCCCGCTTGCGCAGCCCGTTCCAGGGCCATGGCCCGGCTGGACAGCGTTCTGGCAGAAAGTACCTCGGCCGCGCCGCGCAGCCGGTGCGCAATTTCATGCAACCTGTGCAAGTCCTCGTCTTGCAGGCTGTTCTTGAGGTCCAGGACTTCTGCCGGGACATCCTCGAGAAACTGCTCGATGATCGTATCCATGGAGCCAGGACTCCAGGACTCCAGGCTTTGCAAGAGGTTTTCCTCTTCCGCCTGGAGCGCATCTTGCGCTGCGTGGTCCACGCCGGACTGCTTGCCGGACAGGAGTTTTTGCACGATGACGATCAGGGTGTCCACTTCAACCGGTTTCGAGATATATTCATCCATGCCCGCCTCGATGCACTTTTTCTGGTCAGCTTCCGAGCCCAGGCCAGTCAGTGCAATGATGGGGATGTCCGCGCTTTCTTTACCGGCTTCTCCGTCACGTATGGCCCGCGTCGCCTGAAAACCGTCCATGCCTGGCATCATGCAGTCCATCACCACCACGTCGAATGGCGAACCTGCAAGCATCTCAAGCACCGCTCTGCCATCGCCCACGGCGGTTACCTGGAAACCTGCCTCGGAAAGTATGTGCGAGACAACCTTGCGCCCGACGGCGGTATCTTCCGCCAGTAACGCCCTGGGTTTGTCTCTTGGGCTGTTCATGGGTGGTTGTGTTTTGCCTGGGCTAACGCATGCGCTGTTGCAGGCGCGCCAGTGCGTCGCTGCCCGGATTCAGCTTTGAGAAAGGAACTTCTGTCAGGGGCTGCTGGGTCGTACCGGCAATATCATGCACCAGCGGCATGTCTTCATTGATGTAAAGCAGCCCTGTCACCACTTCGCCCCGGCTACTGTGCGCTTCCAGGTAACGCATGGCGGCACTGCGCAAAGTGGGCGGGAAAGAGGAGTCAGCCTTTCGCAGCATGATTTTTGATCCATCATGCATGGTGACCATCATGGTATCACCCTTGTCGTACTGGGCTTTGATCTCCTCGTTTGGCGGTATGTAATCGGCGTTCACCGCAGGGTTATAGTGCGAACGCGTGTACGCGTAGCTCTTGGTTGAGCCCTCGTGGTCGTTAAAGGTCACGCAAGGGGAAATGACATCGATAACTGCGCAACCCCGGTGTTTGATCCCGGCCTTGATCAGAGGCACCAACTGCTCCCGGTCACCGGAGAATCCGCGCGCCACGAAACTGCCGCCCAAAGCAATGGCGGTGGCCACCGGGTCGATACTGCGCATGCGGTTGACCAAACCTTTCTTGGACTTGCTGCCACGGTCAGCCGAGGCCGAGAACTGGCCCTTGGTCAAGCCGTAAACTCCATTATTTTCAATCAGGTAGAGCATGTTGACGTTGCGTCGAACGGCGTGACCGAACTGGCCGAAACCAATGGACAATGAGTCGCCATCGCCCGATACACCAATCGCCACCAGGTCGCGGTTAGCGGCCAGCGCACCGGTCGCCACCGCCGGCATGCGCCCGTGTACCGAGTTGAATCCGTGCGCCCCCGAAAGAAAATACGCCGGCGTCTTGGAGGAACAGCCAATGCCAGAGAGCTTGATGACATCCTTGGGTGCAATCGACAGCTCCCAGAAAGCCTGGACGATGGCCGCGGTAATCGAGTCGTGCCCACAGCCTGCGCACAGCGTGGACAGGACACCCTCGTAGGCAGAACGCTTGAGGCCGATTGCGTTGAGCCGTTCACCCGGCAGATCGATTCTTGGCTTGGCGATATAGGTCATGCGGCCGCCTCCTTCCTGATATGTGCCTGTACACCATCTACGATCGCATCACTGGGCAAGGGCATGCCATTGTAGTGCAGCAGTGGAATCAGACGGGCAGGATCCGCGCCGGTTTCCAGTGTCAGCAGAGCACGCATCTGTGCATCTCGATTCTGTTCTACCACGAAAATCATGTCATGCGCATCGATGAAGTCCAGCACCGAATCGGCGAATGGCAGAGCACGCAGCCGCAGATAATCGGCGTGGACACCCTCGCCGGCGAGGCGATCGGTTGCTTCGATCACCGCGCCATCAGAGCTGCCGAAAGCAATGATGCCCAGCTTCGACCTGACCTTTGCAGGGCGCAGTATCGGCGCGGGCACCAGGCCGGAGGCTGTCCGCCATTTGACCAACAGCCGGTCCACCACGTCCTGGTACTGGGTTTCGTCCTCGGTATAGGCCCCGTAACGGTTATGGCCCGATCCACGCACGAAGTACGCGCCCTTTTCATCAGCACCCGGGTAGGTCCGGTAGGTGATGCCATCGCCATCGGTATCGAGGTATCGGTAGAACTTCTCGATTTGCGCCAGGTCTTCCGGACCCAACACCTTGCCGCGGTCAGGCTGGTACTGGTCGTCCCATTTCAGCTCCGGGATCATCCAGTCGTTCATTCCAATGTCGAGGTCGGACAGCACGAAGACCGGTGTCTGCAGGCGCTCGGCCAGGTCGAAAGCCTGTACCGCCATCTCGAAACACTCGGCCGGGTTGGCCGGCAACAGCAGTGGATGCTTGGTGTCGCCATGCGATGCATAAGCACAGGTCATCAGGTCGCATTGCTGGGTGCGCGTGGGCATGCCAGTGGACGGCCCCACCCGCTGAACGTCAAAAAACACCGCCGGTATCTCGGCATAGTATGCAAAGCCGATGAACTCGCTCATCAGGGAAATTCCGGGGCCAGAGGTGGGCGTAAAGGCACGAGCACCCGCCCAGCTCGCGCCCAGCACCATGCCAGCTGCGGCCAGTTCATCTTCGGCCTGGATAATGCAAAAGTTATTTTCGCCCGTCTCGGGGTCTTTGCGAAAAAGTTCGCAATAGCCCTGAAAAGCATCCATCAGCGACGTCGACGGCGTGATGGGGTACCAGGCACCCATGGTGGCTCCTGCGTAGACACAACCCAGGGCGGCGGCGGAATTACCGTCGATCAGGATGTGCCCACTGTTGTCACCCATTGCTTCCACCCGAACCGGCAACGGGCAATTGAAATGTTCCCTGGCGTAGTCATAACCCAGGTGAATGGCCTCGAGATTTCCCGCGATCAGCTTGGGCTTGCTGGCAAACGTCTCTTCCAGCAGGGTCTTGAGAATCTCGGTATCGATATCCATCAAAGCCGCCAACACCCCGACATAAGCTACATTCTTCATCAAGATGCGGACGCGGGACACATCGAAATGCTGGTTACACATACCCGCCAGCGGGATACCCAGAACCGTGATGTCATCACGCGAGGCCAGGTCGCGACGTGGCCAGGTGGAATCGTAGATCAGGAAGCCACCTGGACTGACTTCGGCCAGGTCCTTGGCATAAGTCTGCGCATTCATGGCCACCATCATGTCGACACGGCCGGTGCGCGACATGTAGCCCTCCCGGTTGGCCCGGATTTCGTACCAGGTAGGCAAGCCCTGGATGTTGGAGGGAAACAGATTTTTGCCGGTGACCGGAATTCCCATGCGAAACAGGGCTTTCATCAACAAGCCGTTGGCCGAGGCCGAGCCGGTCCCGTTGGCGGTCGCGATCTTGACCACGAAATCGTTCACGTGCGCGTCCGGACTCATCCTGCTTTCCTCCGGGTCTCACCTTCCGTGGCCACACGATCCCCCGCCCGGGGAAACAGCAGTAATGATTTCTGCATGTCCCAGGCTGCTGTCGGGCAGCGTTCGGCACACAGGCCGCAATGCACGCAGAGATTCTCGTCCTTGACCATAATCCGGGAAGTCTGCGCCAACGGGCCGGAGACGAACATCGGCTGGTCCGGAACCAGTCTCGGCGCCCGCAGGCGTTCCGTGACTTCGTCTTCCTCGCCATTCGGCGTAATGGTCAGACAGTGGGTCGGGCAGATGTCCAGGCAAGCGTCACACTCAATGCACAGGCGGTCTGTGAACACCGTTTGAATGTCACAGTTCAGGCAACGCTCGACTTCGGTAGCCACCTGGTCTGGTGTAAAACCCAGTTCGACCTCGGTATTCAATGTGCTGAAGCGCTCGGTGAGCGCCACGTGCTCCATTTGTCGGCGTGCCGCCGGGTCAAAACCGTTCGAATAGCTCCATTCGTGGATGCCCATCTTGCGGCTGCCGAGGTTCATGGTGGCCGGCAGGCGGTCGTTCAGGCTCTCGCCCTGGCAGTGCTGGTGAATCGAAATGGCGGCCTGGTGGCCGTGCTCCACCGCCCAGATGATGTTCTTCGGACCAAACGCTGCATCGCCACCGAAAAACACGCCCGGCCGGGTAGACTGAAAGGTGGTTTCGTCCACCACGGGCACGTCCCACTGGTCGAATTCGAGGCCCAGGTCCCGCTCGATCCACGGGAAGGAATTTTCCTGCCCAATGGCCAGCACCACGTCATCGGCCGGCAAGAACACTTCCTCGATTTTGCGCTGTTCGAGAATCCGGCCATTTTCAATCTCGTATTCCATGACATCGAATTTCATGCCCACCAGCCGGCCATCCTCGATGACGAACTCCTTGGGCGAATGATTGATGACGATCTCGACGTTTTCTTCCTCGGCATCTTCCAGTTCCCACTCGGAAGCCTTGAAGAAGTCGCGCGGCTTGCGCGCCATGACCTTAACGTCATTAGCCCCCAACCGCAGTGAGGTTCGGCAGCAATCCATTGCGGTGTTACCGACACCGATGATCAGGACTTTCTCGCCGATTCGGTCGATGTGTCCAAAGGCTACTGACTCCAGCCAGGTGATTCCGATGTGAATGTTGGCCGCGCCTGCTTGACGACCGGGCAGCTCGAGTTCTTTGCCCTTGGGTGCGCCGGACCCGACAAATACTGCGTCATAGCCTTCTTCCAGCAAAGCTTTCATGCTTTTGACGGGGTGGTTGAGGCGCAGGTCCACACCCATTTTGACGATATAACCAATCTCCTCGTCCAGCACGGGCGCAGGCAGTCGAAAGGCGGGAATATTCGAGCGCATCAGGCCACCGGGCACCGGTAGTGCCTCGAAAACCGTACACTCGTATCCCAATGGCATGAGATCATTGGCCACTGCCAATGACGCGCAACCGGCTCCGATCAGCGCGATGCGCTTGCCGTTCTTCTGCTCGGGAATAATCGGCAACAAGTGACCGACTTCGTCACGGTGATCCGCGGCCACCCGCTTGAGCCGGCAGATCGCGACCGGTTTCTGCCCCGTTCGACCCCGCCGGCAAGCCGGTTCGCAGGGGCGATCACACACACGCCCGAGGATGCCGGGGAAGACATTGCTTTCGCGATTCACCATGTAGGCTTCGGTGAACTGACCCTGGGCAATCAGGCGAATGTATTCAGGGACGTCGGTGTGCGCCGGGCATCCCCACTGGCAATCCACCACCTGGTGGAAATAGTCCGGGTTGGACGTATCCGTTGGTTTCATTTTTGGCTGGCAACTCTCCGCCTTGCCGGCCTTGGCAGACCGGTCGTTTGCGCAAGGATAACCGTTTTGTAATAGGCCTGCATCCGCTTCATTCCGCCACTTGCAGCGCCCCGGCATCGGCCCTATGGTGAACAGTGGCCGAACCACGCCGTCCGAGAGATTCCGAGATGAACTTCCGAAAACCGCTCATGCTCCTGGTCGCATTGCTCGCCACCCAGACGGTCGCGGCCCTGGATCAGGGGGTCATCGACCAGGTCAGAAGCTGGCGGCAGGCACATGAGCAACAGATCATGGATGAGTTCAGCGGGTTGCTCGCCCTGCCCAATGTTGCGCGCAACCGGGAAGACATCCTGGTCAACGCAGACCACATCATTGACCTGTTCGAAAAAGCAGGCCTTACAGCGGAACTGCTCGAGGTCGAGGGTGGTAATCCGGCGGTCTATGCCGAACGTCGAGTGAAAGGTGCCGATACAACCCTCCTGGTTTACATTCATTACGACGGCCAACCCGTGAACCCGGACGATTGGGCTTCCGATCCCTGGCAACCGGTCATGCGCGACGCCTTGGTCGAAGCGGGCGGCAATGTCGTTCCAATGACCGCACCCTTTGACCCGGAGTGGCGCATATTCGGCCGCTCGGCCGGTGACGACAAGGCGCCCATTATTGCGATGAAATCGGCGCTGGCGGCGCTGGACGCCGCCGGGGTTTCTCCCACCGTTAATCTCAAACTATTCCTGGACGGCGAGGAGGAAGCGGGCTCTCCCGGCTTGCGCGCCATGCTGGAGAAGCACCGCGATAAGCTCGAAGCCGACCTGTGGCTGTTCTGTGACGGGCCCATGCACCAGAGTCGCCAACCGCAACTGGTTTACGGCGTACGCGGCGGCATCGGTTTCAACCTGACTGTGTACGGCGCCAAGCGGCCGCTACACAGTGGTCACTACGGCAACTGGGCGCCCAACCCCATCATGCTGCTCACCGGCCTGATCCAGTCCATGCGCGATAACAATGGGAATGTGTATGTCGATGGTTTCTACGACCAGGTCCGACCGCTGACCGAAGCGGAAAAAGCAGCGGTCGCTGCCTCCCCCCGCGTCGATGATCAGTTGCTGAATGAGCTCGGCATCAGCCGCCCAGAGACGGAGGATCGCATCGAACTGGCCATCTTGAGACCCGGAATGAACCTGCGGGGCATCCAGTCCGGCGGGGTCAGGGAACACTCGCGCAATGCCATCCAGCCCGAGGCAACGGCATCGATCGGCTTGCGCCTGGTACCCGACCAGACGCCTGAGTATTTACAGCAGGCCGTTGAAAAGCACATCCACGGGCAAGGTTTCGAGGTCATTCACGGCGAACCGACTGACGAAGACCGGAAGTCGCACCTGCCGCTGGCCAGGCTGGACTGGGCCAGCAGCGGCGGCTACCCCGGTTACCGCACTCCCATGGACCATCCCCTGGCGTTGAAAACGAGTGCGATATTGAACGAACTTAACGATGGCAAACTGATTCAGACCCCGACCATGGGCGGTAGCCTGCCCATTTACGTTATCGACGAGGTGCTGGATACGCCAGTGCTGATCCTGCCGATCGCCAACCACGACAATAATCAGCACGGTGCCAACGAAAACCTGCGCCTGCAGAACCTGTGGGATGCGATCGAGACCTACGCGGCGGTTTTGACAGGGCTAGGGACTAGGGACTAGGGACTAGGGACTAGGGACTAGGGACTAGGGACTAGCAGGCTATTGGAGGTCTGAACAAAGAGTGCCGGCGCCGCGATCGCGACTGTTCGCCGGCCTGACACTGGGGTATTTCCTTCCCTTGTTTCAATCAATTGCGTAACCTAGGCGACTGTCGCTGCCCAAAAGAAGAACGCCATTGTCTTTGATTCAGGAACTCAAGCGCCGTAACGTCTTCAAGGTCGGGGTCGCCTATATCGTGGTGGCCTGGCTGGTCGCGCAGGTTCTGCAGCTGATTTTCGAGAGCTTCGGCACCCCGGACTGGGTGATGAAAACCGTGCTGGTTCTGCTTGGCACCGGCCTGTTGTTCGCCCTGTTTTTTTCCTGGGCGTTCGAGATGACGCCCGAGGGGCTCAAGCGCGAGAAGGACGTCGACCGCAGCCAGTCGATCACCCAGGAAACCGGTCAGAAACTTAACTACGTCATCACCGGCGTGCTGGTGCTGGCCCTGGCTTACTTCGCCTACGACAAATTCGTACTCACGGCCTCACGGGAGGCTGCCCTGGTGGAGGCGACCGAACAGGCCATCAGCGAACAGGCCCAGGCACCCGAGGCGGCCGGAGAACCGGAAAAATCCATCGCCGTCCTGCCCTTCGTTAACCTCTCTTCCGACCCGGAACAGGAGTTCTTCTCCGACGGCCTGTCGGAAGAACTGCTGAACCTGCTGGCCCAGTTTCCGGGCCTGCGCGTCGCGGCGCGTACATCCTCGTTCCAGTTCAAGGGTCAGAACCAGGACATCGCGGACATCGCCAAAACCCTGAAAGTGGCAAACATCCTGGAAGGCAGCGTGCGCAAATCCGGCAACAAGCTGCGCATCACCGCCCAGTTGGTCCAGGCCAACAATGGCTACCACCTTTGGTCCAAGACTTATGATCGAGAATTGACCGATGTCTTCGTCATTCAGGACGAAATTTCAGCGGCCATCGGCGATGCGCTGAAGATTGAACTTGCCCTGGGAGACGGCCCAGAGGCCACGCATCGGCCCATGGCCATCGAGGCCGCCAACCCACAGGCGTTCGAAGCCTATTTACGCGGTCGGCAACTGATCAACCGTCGCGGCCGCGAATCCATCGAGGAGGCGGCCCGTTCGCTGGAAAAATCGCTCAGACTGGATGCCGAGTATGCCCCGGCCCACGCGCAACTGGCCATCGCCACGGCGCTACTGATGCGTAACCCGTCAAGTTATGGCGACCTGACCCTGGAAGAGGTGATTGCCAAGGCCACCCCGCACGCACAGAAGGCCATCACCCTGGCGCCGGACCTGGCCGAGGCCCATGGCGCCCTGGCCATCCTGGCGTTGGACCGGCTCGATTACCCGGCCGCATTGGAACATTCGCGGCGTGCGCTGGAACTGAACCCCAGTTATATCGACGCCATGAACTGGCAGTATCTGGCCGTCAGTGCAATGGGACGCTACACCGAAATGCGAGAGGCGCTCGATCGTATGCTGGAGGCGGACCCCCTGACCGTGGTTGGCCGGCTTAACTACATGAATACGTTCGGATACGACCGCGAATTTGTCGCCGGCCACCAAATGGCGGATGATCTGCTGTCCCATAGCCCCTGGGCCAGTTACGTAGCCCATGGCCAAATATCAATGGCCTATGAGGGCAAGGTGGCCGAGAGTGTCGAATGGTGGCTACGCGCTTTTGCGGCTGATCCCGGTGACAGCCTGTCCAACATGTACTTCATCCGTGCCTTCAATTACGTTGGCCTTTACGAGGAGGCCCGGCGGGCCAGTGACGACCTGACTTTTTTTGCCGACCTGGCGGCCGGGAATTACGAACAAGCCCTGGATGGAGCCCGCCTTCGGGTCGAACTGGACCCGGAAAACCCGACCGCGATACTCGATTATGCCAACGTATTGCACCATGTAGACCAGGTTTCGGAATCTCTGCCACTATTTGAGAAACTCCTGGCTATCCTGCCCGGCCGCCCGATCCAGGACCTGATGGATGCCTCCCCGGAACCCACCGTCAGGCTGGCGTTGGCCCGGCGCGTGACGGGTAATGAAGCATCAGCTGACCTGGCGATGCAGTTGGCCAACCGGGATGTGCAGGAGCGCTTCGAAGGTCGGGCAATCGATCAGTTTGCCTATCGCGGCAACGCCATGCTGGCCGCATTCAGAAATGACCCGGCTGGCGCCACGGAATCGATTCGCGCTGCACTGGACCATGGCTTGCGCGACCCCCTGTTCTTCCAGGAACCGGTATTTGCTGAATTGCAGGATGACGCTGACTTTATCGCGTTGCGGGACGAACTCGATGCGATCCTCGCCACCGAGCGTAAGGCCGTGCTGCAGTTGGTTTGCCACAACAACCCGGTACCCGGCGCCTGGCAGCCCCTGCCCGCCACCTGTGAGGGTGTGGAAAAAGCCCTTTAGATACTGCGTGCCGTTAGCAATGACTGTTTGACGTGAGACGGGAGACGGAAGACGGAAGACGGGAGACGGGAGGCGGAAGAATTGTTGGGGGGATCACCATCGCAGACGGTGGTTGCGTTCAAACGATCCCGAATGCCCGCTTTTGCGACCAGTCGTCTTCGGCACCTGATCCCTCGTACACGCCATAGTCCCGATCGCCCTGTCCCGAACCCCCAGTCCCTAGTCCCCAGTCCCCAGTCCCCAGTCCCTAATCCCGTCTCACAATCATTTCAACACCTTGGCGAACTTTCTGTTAGACTGCGCGCTTTCCGGATGCCCAACCGGTAGGCATCCACGCAGACCCGGATCATTTCCCGGGTCGCTGGAACGGATCCCAGGCAATACCCCGAGCCAATGATTGGCTCCCCTGGTTACCCACCCTTTATCCAGCCCTGACCGGTTTTTCCTGCCTGAAAGCAGGAGAGGGCAAGACTGGAGCAATACATCCAATGTCATTTGAATCCTTCGGCCTGGAGGCCGAAATCCTGCGTGCTGTTTCCGAGCAGGGCTATACCGAACCCACACCCATCCAGCAGCGGGCCATTCCCGCCATCCTGGAAGGCAAGGACATCATGGCTGGCGCCCAGACGGGCACCGGCAA
>JAHEFS010000208.1 GCA_024640045.1 Chromatiales bacterium
CGCGAGCCGTCACCGGTGAAATAGGTGCCGGGGACGGTCGAGAAATAGGTGTCGACGAAGCGCTGGTGATCGCCGTACACGGTGCGCATCTGACCGGGCCAGCTGTCCTTGATGACCAGCAGACCCGATGCAGCCCCTTCTGTCGGCAGCGCCTTACCCTTCTCATCATAAAGCGCAGGCTGCACACCCGGCAGCGGCTTGGTCGCCGAACCGGGTTTGAGCGGAGTTGCGCCCGGCAGCGGACTTATCAGAATGCCGCCGGTTTCGGTCTGCCACCAGGTGTCGACGATCGGGCAGCGACCCTCGCCGACCACGTTGTAGTACCAGCCCCAGGCTTCCGGGTTGATCGGCTCGCCGACGGTGCCGAGCAACTTGAGGGATGCTCTCGAAGTGGATTTCACGGGCCCGTCCCCTTCGCGCATCAGCGCGCGGATCGCGGTGGGCGCGGTGTAGCAGATGTTGACCTGGTGCTTGTCACAAACCTCCCAGAAGCGGCTCGGGCTTGGATAGTTGGGTACGCCTTCGAACATCATCGTGATCGCGCCGTTCGCCAGTGGGCCGTAGACGATGTAGCTGTGACCGGTCACCCAGCCCACGTCGGCGGTGCACCAGTAAATGTCGCCATCGTGGTAATCGAAGACAATTTCGTGCGTGTAAGCGGCATAGACCAGGTAGCCGCCGGTGGTGTGCAGGACGCCCTTGGGTTTGCCGGTTGAGCCGGAGGTATAGAGGATGAACAGGGGGTCCTCCGCATTCATTTCCTCGGCCGGGCAGTCATCCGCCACGGTGCCGGCTTCCTCGTGGTACCAGAAGTCGCGGCCGTCCTGCCAGCCGACGTCGCCGCCGGTATTGCGCACCACCAGCACCGACTCGAGGCTGTCCATGACATTTTTTATCTTGCAGGCGGCATCCACATTGCTTTTCAGCGGCACCTTGCGCCCGCCGCGTAATCCTTCATCGGCAGTGATGACGACATTGGATTTGCAGTCGACAATGCGGCCGGCCAGGGCATCCGGGGAAAAGCCACCGAACACCACCGAGTGGACGGCGCCAATGCGTGCGCAAGCGAGCATGGACACCGCCGCTTCCGGAATCATCGGCATGTAGATCGTGATCCGGTCGCCCTTTTTTACGCCGAGTTTCTTGAGCACGTTGGCCATCTGGCACACACGCCGATGCAGCTGGCGATACGTTATCGTCTCGTCGCGCGCAGGGTCATCGCCCTCCCACAGGATCGCGGTTTGATCGCCGCGCGTCTCGAGGTGGCGGTCGAGGCAGTTGTAACTGGCATTGAGCACGCCGTCTTCGTACCAACGGATATGCAGATCCGAACGGTCGAAGGAAACGTCCTTGATCCGCGTCGGGAAGCGGACCCAGTCCAGCCGTTTCGCGACATCCGCCCAGAAGGCTTCGTTGTTCTCGACCGATTCTGCGTAGCTACGCTCGTATTCTGCCGCGTCGACGCGGGCTTTTGCCTTGAAAGATGGAGGAACGGGGTATGTAGTGCTCATGTCATGACCTTTTTCGTGGTTAGTCGTTGCCGGTATTCTAGCGACGGCAAGCCTGATGTTCATTGCTCCTGATCATCTGCCGCCGGTTTGCGTCCGTCGTGCAGTGGGCGTGGGTCTATAATCCACGGAGCATTCAATACCTGGAGGCGAGCATGAGACTCACCTGGCTGGCTATAGCCGCCCTGTTCACCGCATTTTATGGCAATTCGGCGGCGGCTCAACCCGACGATGGTCGAATCAAGGTCGGATTGGCTCTGAGCGGTGGCGGCGCCCGCGGCGGAGCCCACGTAGGTGTTCTGAAGGCCCTGGAAGAACTGAACGTGCCAATTGACTACATTGCGGGCGCCAGCATGGGGGCCATCATCGGCGGATTCTATGCCGCCGGTTACAGTGCTGACGAGATCGAACAGATCATGAACGAGATGGACTGGGACCGGGCCCTGTCGGACAGTCCCGACCGCAGCGACCGGACCATGCGGAAGAAAGAGGTTGAGGCTGAATTCCTGATCCCTTATCGAGTGGGCTACAACAACGGCCGTTTCCAGGCGGCGCTGGGGGCCATCCAGGGCCAGCACCTCGACCAGGTGTTTCAGCGGATACTGCAGCCCGCCGCGACAGCGCACTCGTTTGACCAACTACCGATCCCGTTCCGCGCCGTCGCCACCGACCTAGTTACCGGAGAGGCGGTGGTCCTGTCCCAGGGCAGTCTGGCGGACACGTTACGCGCCAGCATGTCGGTGCCGGGTGTGTTCGCCCCTGTGAGGATAGATGGCCGCATCCTGGTCGATGGTGGTATGGCGAATAACATGCCGGTAGACGTGGTGCGGGACATGGGGGCCGATGTCGTGATCGCTGTGGATATATCGAGCCAGTTGCTGAAGGAAGAGCAACTTACCTCGGTTCTCAGCGTCACTGAGCAGTTGACGAATTTCCTGACCCGCCGCACTACGCAGCAACAGATCGAGTCGCTCGGCTCGCACGATGTCCTGATCGTGCCGGCGCTCGGCGAATTCAGCGCCGCCGACTTCAAGGATGCCGGTGACATCGTCCCGTTGGGCTATCGGGCCACCATGGAGCTTCAGGACAAACTGCTCGTTTTTTCAGAACAAGAAGGGGCCAGGGATCCTGCGCCGGCTGAGCATATCGCAGAGCGCCCCGAGCGGGATCCCGGCAAGTACCTGGTGAGCTTCGTCGATATCTCGAACAATTCGGTACTCAACGACGAAATCATCCGCTCGCGCCTGGCCGCGCGCCCGGGCGAACCCCTCGATCTCGATGCGCTCGACCGCAGCGTCGATCGCATCTACAGTCTCGACGTGTTCGAATCGGTGACCTATGACCTCGTGGAAAACGGCGCAGGGGAACACGGGGTTCTCATAAGTGCAACGGCCAGAAAGTGGGGCCCAAACTACCTGCAATTTGGCCTCGAACTCTCCAACGACTTCTCCGGCAACAGCGACTTCAAGATTGGGGCGGGCTATACACGTAACGCCCTCAATTCCTTAGGCGGTGAAATGCGGGTGATCGCTTCGATAGGTCGGGAAGACCAGCTGCGGTTCGACTTTTACCAACCGGTAGATCTCGGCGCCAATTGGTTCGTCAACCCCCAACTCGCCTGGAGGAGAGAGAACTACAACCTCTGGCTTGAAGAGGCGCGTTTGGCCGAATACGAAATCTACGGTTGGGCTGCAAGGGTTGGGGTCGGGCGCAATTTTGGCACCACGCATC
>JAHEFS010000209.1 GCA_024640045.1 Chromatiales bacterium
GGACCATCAGTATCGATGCCGCGGTCCAGCAGCATTTTGCGGATATTGGGCAGGATCCCGGCAGGCACGATATCACCTACGAAAATTCCCAGGCCCGTGAGCGCACCCAGATCCTCATGGACCTGGCCAACCAGGTTGGTGGGCTCGTGGTCGGTACCGGGGACCTTTCTGAACTGGCCCTCGGCTGGGCAACCTACAACGGCGACCACATGTCGATGTACGGTGTCAATGCCTCGATTCCCAAAACCCTGGTACGCTACCTGATCGAGTGGTGCGCGGATGCCGAATTCAGCGGCAAGACCTCGACGGTCCTGCACGACGTTTGCGCCACGCCGGTTTCCCCGGAACTGCTGCCGCCCGATGAGTCGGGCAACATCAGCCAGAAAACCGAGGATCACGTCGGCCCCTACGAGCTGCACGATTTCTTCCTCTTCCAGATGGTTCGCAACCAGTTTGCTCCACGCAAAATACTCGATCTGGCCTGCCGGGCCTTCGCCAATGATTATACTCAGGCGGACATTCTCAAATGGCTGCAGCTTTTTTACCGGCGCTTCTTCGCTCAGCAGTTCAAGCGTTCCTGCCTGCCGGACGGCCCCAAGGTCGGCAGCGTCTCCCTGTCGCCACGTGGCGATTGGCGCATGCCGAGTGACGCCAGTGCAGCGCTCTGGCTGGCGGAGCTCGAGCAGCTGGCCACGGCGCGCGCGCGCAAGGGGTCCTGACCAGCATGGCAAATGAGCAGGGCAGGGCCGCTGCGGGAACCCTTTACGTGGTTGCGACCCCGATCGGCAACCTCGAGGACATCACTTACCGGGCCATAAGAATCCTCGGCGAGGTCGACCTGGTGGCAGCGGAAGACACCCGCCACAGTCGCAAGCTGTTCGCCCGTTTCGGCATCCAGAAGCCGTTGTTGTCCTATCACGACCACAACGAGCGACAGCGGCTGGAGACCCTGCTGGCACGCCTGCAGGGAGGGGACGACATTGCCCTGATCAGCGATGCCGGCACGCCCTGCATTGCCGATCCCGGGTATCGCCTGATTGCCGCCTGTCGTGATGCCGGTATCGTGGTGGTCCCGATTCCCGGGCCGTCAGCGCTGGTCACCGCTTTGAGTGCGGCTGGGGTGAGCACCGAACGTTTCGCCTTCGAAGGATATCTGCCGCCACGTGCCAAGGCGAGGGGCGATCTGCTCAGGCAATTGGTCGGCGAACAACGGACCCTGGTCTTTTACGAGGTTCCGCACCGGCTGGCCGCAACCCTGGCCGACCTGGCCGACATCATGGGCGGCGATCGGCCGTTGGTGGTTGCACGTGAGTTGACCAAGTTGCACGAAGAGTTCTTCCGCGGTACGACAGCCGAAGCGGTGAGCCGGTTTCAACTGGAACCGGCGCGCGGCGAACTGGTCCTGGTGCTACCGCCCGCCAAGCAGGGCCCGCAGATGAATCTGCGTGATGCCCTGCGCAAACTGCTCAATGACAGCGACCTGTCGCGTCGCGAAGCCGTCAAGATGATCGCCAGGGAATACGGCCTGCCCAGCAGCGATGTGTACCGCGAGAGTCTCAACCTGACAAAGGAAGAAGCGCACGATGAATGAAAAGAACCGAATCCTGCTGATCGACGATAACCGCACCGTCTTTCGCCTGCTCGACGCAATTGTCCGGATCCAGGGATATCATCTGCTCTACGCCGAAAATGGCCAGCAGGGGATCGTTAAGGCCCGCCAGGAGCAGCCGGACCTGATCCTGCTCGATGTGATGATGCCGGACATCGATGGTTTCAAGGTGTGCCAGTACCTGAAGGAGAATTCTGATACCCAGGAGATCCCGGTGCTGTTCCTTACCGCACGCGGCGCCGAAGGTGACCTGGAGGCCGGGCGCAGGGCCGGTGCCGACGGTTTTATGACCAAGCCGTTCCAGACTGTCGAAGTGCTGAATCAGATCAAGCGGATGCTGGCTGGTCGAGACTCCTGAGCGGAGACTCATGCTGTGGTGCTCCGCGGCCCGCGTGAGAATCTCCCGGAGATAAGTCTCCCGTAAAATTCAACCGCCTGGTCCCCCTGCCGCAGGGCAGATGGCGCTCAAAGGAAATGGATATGAAGGATACGAAGATCAAACGGGCCAGCGTGCCCGCCTTGGACGGAATCTTGGGCCAGACTTTTCCGGTGCTGGATCATGGGCATGTCCGGGTCGTTGACTATATGGGGGATGATGCGGCGATCGTTCAGGCCGCCAGGGTTTCGTACGGGGCGGGGACCAAGCAGATCCACGAGGACCGCGGCCTGATCCGTTACCTGCTGCGCAACGCACATACGACCCCTTTCGAGATGTGCATGCTCAAATTGCATGTTCGCGTGCCGATGGACTGCTGGCGCCAGTGGATCCGGCACCGGACTGCCTCGGTCAATGAATACAGCACCCGCTACTCCGAAGCGATCTCCGATCAACAGGCGACCCTGCCCGGCGAGTGGCGGCTGCAGGCGGCGCAGAACAAGCAGGGGAGTGAAGGGTTCCTTGATGCGGCCAAGGGCCGCGAGCTTTCGGCTGCTGAAGCCGGTTTCCACCAGTCGGCACGGGAACTTTACCAGTCTCGACTGGAGCAAGGCGTAGCCCGCGAGCAGGCCCGCAAAGACCTCCCTCTTGCCACGTACACCGAAGCCTACTGGGCGATTGATCTGCACAACCTGCTGCACTTCTTACAGCTGCGTATGGACAGCCATGCACAGTACGAGATCCGCCAGTATGCCACCCTGATCGGTGAAGAGATTGTCGCGCGCTGGGTGCCGTTTGCCTGGGAGGCTTTCAAGGACTACCGGATGAACGCCATGCGTCTATCCGGCCTCGAATTCGAACTGATGCGGATGTTGTTCAACCGGGAGAATGCGGCGGCTAAAGCGTGGCTGGTGGAACGGGGTTGGCTGGACCCGCAGACTGGCAAGAAATCCCGCGAGGCCCGGGAGGTCGAGGTCAAGCTCGAAGCCCTTGGGCTCAAGTTTCCTGGGCAGTGGTGATGGCCTCCATCAGGGAATACCTTCCATCGGCCTGTTCAGGGCCCGTCCGGGCCACGCGCCCTGCCATTTGACAGCTTATAGCTGATAACTGATAGCTGATAGCTGATAACTGTCGTCAGCCCTTCCCAAGGGTGCTGGACACCAGATAGGCGATGTACCCGACATAGCAGGCCAGGAGCAGTGCGCCTTCAAACCGGTTGATCCGGCCGGGCCCCCGGAATCC
>JAHEFS010000088.1 GCA_024640045.1 Chromatiales bacterium
CGAAGCACCAGAAGGGAAACAGCAAGGGTAATAATGGTAAAGGCGGTAAATAACTTGAAGCCCAACCTGGAAGGCTGGCCCCGATCCGGGGCCAGCCTTTTCACCCGTATCGAGCATGAAGCTGGCGCCGCGCCTGGCGGCACTGGCTGTTAATCCTGGTCGTTAAACCGTTTCTTGATTTTGCCGTAGGCGTCGATCCGCCGGTCGCGCAGGAACGGCCAGCCGTGGCGCTGCCTGGCCAGCTCTCCCAGGTCCAGGGTCTCCACCAGCACACATTCCTCGTTGGCCGGCGCGCGGCAGACGATGCGGCCATCCGGCCCGGCGATAAAGCTCTGGCCCCAGAACTCGATGCCGCCGTCCCCGGTCGGGTCCGGTTCGAAACCGAAACGGTTGACCGAGACCACGAAGCAGCCGTTGGCGATCGCGTGAGAGCGCTGAATGGTTTCCCAGGCCTCGTGCTGCTGTTCGCCGACCCGATCTTTTTCTTCCGGGTGCCAGCCAATGGCCGTGGGGTAGAACAGGATCTCCGCGCCCTGCAGGGCAGTCAGCCGGGCGGCTTCCGGGTACCACTGGTCCCAGCAGATCAGCACGCCCAGCTTGCCATGGTCCGTATTGAACGCCTTGAAGCCAAGATCACCCGGCGTGAAATAGTATTTCTCGTAGTAGCGCGGGTCGTCCGGGATGTGCATCTTGCGATATTTGCCGATGTACCCCTGCGCACCATCCAGCACCGCGGCGGTGTTGTGGTACAGGCCCGGAGCGCGCCGCTCGAACAGGCTGGCAATAAGGGTCACGTCATGTTCTGTAGCCAGCGCGGTCAGTGCCTCTGTGCTGGGTCCAGGCACGGCTTCGGCCAGGGCGTAGTGCCGGTCGTCCTCGCTCTGGCAGAAGTAACGCGAACGAAACAGCTCCGGCAGGCAGATGATCTCGGCGCCGCGGTTGATGGCCTGGTGGGTCAGTTCCACTGCCTTGGTCATGTTTTCATCTGGCTGCTCTGAGCACTGCATCTGCACCAGGGCGACGTTCACGGATCGGCTTGTGTTGGACGCGTTCATGGCTGCTCCTGTACGCCGCGCGGGTTGACCAGGTAAGTCTCCTCCTGGAAACAGGCCATGTACTGGTCGAGAATTGCCATGCCCCGCTTGGGACGGATCTCTCCAGACTCGATCTTGGCCTTGATCATGGACTCTACGCGACGTCGTAAATCGTTGGGGAAATACTGTACCTGCTCCAGGATGTCCTGAACGCGTGTACCGGGGAGTACTTTCTCGATCCAGAAACCCCCTTCTTCCTCGGCATCGGCGTAAATGTGCGCCTCGGCGACACGGCCGAACAGGTTATGCGCATCTCCCATGATGTCCTGGTAGGCGCCCATCAGGAACATGCCCAAGTGGTAGTGTTGTGCAGGCTGAAGTTCATGCAGTTCTAGGAAGTTCTTGTCCTCGTTGGACGAGACATATTGACTGACCATGCCGTCCGAGTCACAGGTCAGATCCACCAGCATGCCGCGCCGGGTCGGCCGTTCATCCAGTCGTTCCAGTGGCACGATCGGGAAGGGTTGCTGAATGGCCCAATGATCCAGCATGGACTGGAACACCGAAAAATCGACCAGGTACTGATCGACCAGTTTTTCTTCCAGCTCCTGCAGAATTTGCTGATGCTGGCCGGTTTCCGCCTCGCGCAGCAACCCCAGCACCGCGGAGCAACTGCTCCAGTACATGCGCTCGATCAGGGCATTCTGGTCCAGCGACAAGTAACCCATGCCAAACAGGGTCGAGGCTTCCTGGTGAATCTCTATCACCTCGTGGTAGGCCTCCAGCACGTCTTCCACGGCCCCTTCGCCCGGACCCGGCGCCCGCAGCCATTCCAGGGTACCGCTGAGGGATTTGACCAGCCGATGCGCGTCGTTGGGAATCACGAAGTCCTGCTGCGCCTGGTCCTTGCGGTAGGCGCCCACGGTCTCGGTGACCAGCATGGAATGGTGCGCGGTCATGGCCCGGCCACTTTCGGAAACCAGCGTTGGGTGCGGCACGCCGCGTTCATCGCAGACTTCCTTGATGGCGGAAACCACCGCGTTGGCGTACTCGCGCAGGCTGTAATTGATGCTGCCTTCCTCAAAGCCGCCCGTGTAGTTGACTCCCAGTCCGCCGCCGACGTCGAGATAGCGGATCGGGACGTCGCGTGCCAGCAATTCGGCATAGATTTGTGCAAATTCCTTCGCGGCCTGCTTCAGCTGCCGGATATCCGAGATCTGGCTGCCCAGGTGAAAATGCAGCAGGGCGAACCGGTGCTCAAGATCGCTCGACTCCAGGCGCCCGATGACTTCCATCAACTCCGGCAGCGTGATGCCGAACTTGGAGCGGTAGCCACCAGAGCTTGCCCAGCGGCCGGCACCGCCCGTGCGCAAACGCACGCGCACGCCGAACTGGGCGGCCTGGCCGGCTTCTTCCGCCAGTTCCAGTAATTGCTCGAACTCGCCGAACTTCTCCATCACCGGCATGACGTTTTTGCCCAGGCTTTGCGCGGCCAGGATCAGAGCCAACATGCCGCGGTCCTTCACGCCATTGCAAACCAACAGCGTCTCATCGGACTCCAGGTGCGCCAGCGTGGCGACCAGTTCCGCCTTGGAGCCGCATTCCAGCCCCAGCCCGAACGGTGCGCCGGCATCGATCACTTCTTCCACAACTTCATGCAGTTGGTTGACCTTGATCGGGTAGACGCCGCGGTAGATCCCCTGGTAGCCGGCATCGGCGATGGCATCGGCAAAGGCCTGGTTCAGGCGCTGGACCCGGGCGCGGAGTACGTCCTGGAACCGCAGCAGCAGCGGAAAGCTGATGCCGCGCCGGCGTGCTTCGTTGACCACGTCCATGATGTCGATGCTGAGAGCATCATCGCCATGTGGCTGCACGGCCATGTGGCCGCGTTCGTTTACGATGAAAAAGCCGTCGCTCCAGCTATCGACCCGGTACAGTTCAGCAGCGTCTTCCACGGTCCAGCCGCTCTTGGTTGCGTTCCTGTTCATGCCGATTCCGCGTCGCCTGAAGCCGTTCGCACCCTACTGCCCCAGCACGCAGGCAAAGATCAGCGGGGCCACGATGGTGGCGTCTGATTCGATGATGAACTTGGGCGTGTCAGCCGAGAGTTTGCCCCAGGTAATCTTCTCATTTGGCACGGCACCGGAGTAGGAGCCGTAACTGGTGGTGGAATCGCTGATCTGGCAGAAATAACCCCAACGCGGCGTGTCTTCTTTCTGCAGGTCCTGCTGCAGCATCGGCACCACGCAGATCGGAAAATCACCCGCAATGCCGCCGCCAATCTGAAAGAAACCTATGGAGGCGGAGCGGGCCGTGTTCGCATACCACTCTGCCAGCATGGTCATATATTCGATGCCGCTGCGTACCGTATGGACGTTGGAGATTTCACCGGTGATGCAGTGCGATGCGAAGATGTTGCCCAGCGTGGAATCCTCCCAGCCAGGCACGATGATCGGCAGGTTCTTCTCACAGGCCGCCAGCAGCCAGCTGTCTTTCGGGTCGATCTGGTAATGCTCCTCCAGTGCGCCCGAACTCAGGATCTGGTAGAGAAATTCATGCGGAAAGTAGCTTTCGCCGGCCTGGTCTGCGGCTTGCCATGCCTCAAGAATCACGCGCTCGATGCGGCGGATGGCTTCTTCCTCGGGGATGCAGGTATCTGTGACCCGATTGAGGTGACGGCTGAGCAAAACCTCCTCGTCATGTGCCGTGAGCTCACGGTAATGCGGTACCCGGACATAGTGATCGTGTGCGACCAGGTTGAAGACATCTTCCTCCAGATTGGCGCCGGTGCAGCAGATGGCGTGGACTTTGTCCTGGCGGATCATTTCAGCCAGGGACAGGCCCAGTTCCGCCGTGCTCATAGCGCCCGCCAGTGTCATGAACATCACGCCACCCGTTTCGAGGTGGTTCACATAAGCGTCAGCCGCATCGATCAACGCGGCCGAGTTGAAGTGGCGGTAGTGATGGTGGACAAACTCGCTGATGGTGTTCATTTCGATTTCAAACCTCCCGCTGAATGGCGGGGATGACCCGCTCGTCGTGGCGTTGTCTTGTTTAAAACATTACACCAAAGGCACCTGTTGCGTGAGGCAATGGAAGGTACCCAAACCCAGCACCAGGTCGGTACAGTCGATACCGATCACCTCGCGCCCTGGAAAACAGTTGGCCAAAATGGCTCGGTTGGCCTCGTCCGCAGGATCGTTGAAGGCCGGCATCAGCACCGTGCGGTTGCCGATGTAGAAGTTGGCGTAGCTGGCTGGCAGCCGGTCGCCCTTGAAGACCACGGGCCGCGGCATCTGCAGCTCGATCACCCTGAGAGGGCTTCCGTCTGCCAGGCGCAGCGTGCCCAGGCGTTCCCGGTTTTCGGCCAGCGCCGCGTGGTTTTCGTCTTCGCGGTCGGCTTCGACCACTGTCACAACAGTGTCTTCGGCCACGAAGCGGGTCAGGTCGTCGATATGCCCGTCAGTGTCGTCGCCGATGATGCCCTCGCCCAGCCACAATACCTGGTTGATCCCGAGGTTGTCTTTCAATGCCTGTTCGATGTCCGCACGGTTCATGCCGGGATTGCGGTTGGGGTGCAGCAGGCACTGTTCTGTGGTGAGCAACGTTCCGGCGCCGTTGACTTCGATCGAACCACCTTCCAACACCATCGGTACCGAGTGGCAGGGCACATCGAGGGCTTTGGCCATCTGGCCGGGAATGGCGTCGTCCTGGTCGAACGGTGGATACTTGCCGCCCCAGGAATTGAAGCGGAAATTCAGCGCCAGCAGGGGCTCGCCCAGGGATGGTTCACGGGTCAAGAAGATCGCGCCATGGTCGCGGCACCAGGCATCATCGGTGCGGAACTGGTGGAAGCGAACATTGTCCGCCTTTGCCTGCCCCTCGAGCAGAGTACGGACATGGTTCTCATGCGCCGCATCCAGCACATTGATCCGCACCAGTTCGGTGGCAGACAGTGCTGCGACGAAGCGGGTCATGACCGGTTCGACAGTCTCGAATTTTCCGGGCCAGCTGTCGCGTTTATGCGGCCAGGAGATCCAGGTGGCCTGGTGAGGCGACCACTCCGCAGGCATGGAGTAGCCCGCATCCGCCGGGGTTCCGTGTGCAGCAAAAGTCCGATAGGCCATGGCGATCAGGTTCCCGGCAGACCCGCAAAAGGGGGCGGAATTATAGGGCTTTTCTTCGCCATGCCAATAGATTTTTTCATGTGTGACCTGGCCGTGATCAACCGCCCCCGATGGGCGAACCGGGCGGCGTGACTGGCGGTGCGGAAGCCTTGAACTCCAGGGGCGATTCGAGCCAGGCGGCGATCTGGAAACGCGCCAACTCATAATGCCGCTGCCAGTCTTCATCCAGGCGTTTGCCCGCTTGCGTGGCGAGCCAGTCATCCAGTTGCCGGATGGCGGCCAGGGCCTGGCCACGAATTTCTCCGCTCACTCCGCCATCGGTCAACAACAATCCCAGCCGGTCAAGCACCTGGCGCGCCGTGGCGCGTTGGATGATGCCCTGGGCCCCGCCGGTTTTCGGGGCGTCCCAGGTGGCATCCACCAATTGCCCGATCAGGTCGTCAGACCCCGGCAGTTTGGAATCGGCCACTTTTTGGCGGGCCATGCGCTCGAGGCGGTTGGGGTGCAATAACACGTCCAGGGTCAGCCGGCTGGATGCCGCGGCCGGCGCCAGCCAATCAAACGTGGTACCGGTTTGGCGCGCAAAAGATTCACGGCCTAAATAATGCCCGGGTGGGCGCGGCGGGATCAGGGTCATGAGGCGGTCCGGTAAAGCCAGGAATTCTGGGTCCAGTGTGCCCAGCAGAGTGGCCAGGGCGCGCTCTTGCTCCACAGCACTTGCGGCCCGGGGAGCGCTCTGTCCATCGCCGCGCAGTGAGTAGTTGAAATACGCCCCGCCCAGGAGCTTGCCAACGGCTTCGATCTGGTAGCGATGCAGCAGGTAGATGGGGACCAGCACCTCTTCCAGCGTGGCGCTGGGCCGACCCATGCGGATGTTGTTCAAAGAAAACCTTTCCAGCGCCAGGGCGCGTACCCGTGCCAGGTGTTCGAGTTCGTCGATGGCATTGGCGCCGTTGTCCCACAGGTTGCCTTGCGGATGGGCGGTGCCCGGGTTCCGCGAATCCTCGTCGGCGACGAACAACAGGCCGGTGTCCAGGGTTTTACGCATGATTTCAGTGCGCGCAGTGCCTGCGTCCACACCTTCAGGGAAGTCCTGGTAGCCCCAGAGGATGGCGCGTTTGTCCCACTCGCCGATGCCGATGTCGTAGGCTTCCGATAAATCCAGTTCCCCTTCTGCAGTCATCTTGATCAGCGGAAACGGATAGTCCATCACCGAAGAGCGGTCGTTCACACTGGCAGCGAAATTGTGCTCCAGGCCAATGGTATGGCCGACTTCGTGGGCGGAAAGTTGCCGGATTCGTGCCAGCGACATCTCCAGCATCTGGTCGGAATACTCCTCACCCGCATAGGGCGAGAGCAGGCCTTCAGCGATCAGGTAGTCCTGGCGCACCCGCAAAGAACCCAGCGTCACGTGGCCCTTGATGATCTCGCCGGTGCGGGGGTCTACCACTGAAGAGCCATAAGACCAGCCGCGGGTGGAGCGGTGCACCCACTGGATCACGTTGTACCGCACGTCCATGGGATCGGCCCCTTCCGGCAGTACCTTAACCTGGAAGGCGTCGCGGTAACCGGCGGCTTCGAACGCCTGGTTCCACCAGCTCGCGCCTTCGAGCAGGGCGCTGCGAACCGGCTCGGGGGCGCCGGGGTCGAGGTAGTACACGATCGGTTCGGCCGGGTCGGATACTTCGGCCGCCGGGTCTTTTTTCTCCAGGCGGTGTTTGCGGGCGAAACGTACTCGCATCGGTTCACCGATGGCGCTGCTGAAATCGAGGTAGCTTTCATTGCCGATGTACCCTGAGCGCGGGTCAAAGACGACCGGCTCGAAGCCATCGTCCGGCATCCGGATCAATGAATGGTGCAAGTGCACGGTAATAGCGGTGGGGTCAGGCACTACGGTTGGCAACACGTTGGTCTCGGGGCCGTCGAAGTTTGGCTTGCCGGTATAGGTCACAATGGCTTCGATCTCGGTGTTGTCCGGAAAGCCCTTGGTGCGTGGTAAATAGATGGCTGAGCGCGAGGCATCAGGCGCATAGGACCCTTGCTTGGCCCGCTCCAGCCAGGTGGAGAGCAAGTGCGAATCGCGCAGGAAAAAGTCCGTGGCATCGACCAGCACAGCACCCTCTTCCTCGGCCTGCACCTCGAAACCCCACAGCACCGATTCTGCAAAGGACTGCTGTACGGCTTCGTATTCTTCCTCGTTGGCCGCATTGGCACGATAGTCGAGGTTGTCGGCAATCAGCAGGACCCTGGCGCCGGAACGGAAAAACCGTACGACCTGGGTCGAACCCAGCTGGCCGCGGTCAAGGCCGAGATCGTTCGAACCTATGCCGCGCGGCATCGAGGACTGGTACAGAAAATCTTCCTCGAAACGATCCACTTTCAACAGCAGCCGGCCCTTACCCTCGTCCCAGAAGAGTTCGTAGAACCCGCTCAGGGTTTCGAGGTTCTCGATTCTCTCGGCAAGTGTTTGTGGTTCATCTTCCGCCGCAACGGCAATGCTGAAAAACAGGCACAGGAAGACGCTGGACAGACCTCTGGAAAAAATTCGGTTCATGGTGGCCCCGGTTGGAAAGTGCGAGGGAGTATCTTAGCGGAACATGCACCGACAATGCCCCAGGCATTAACAGGCATTTAAGTCAGGCCTGGTGCCGATTCCGGGCCTGCCAGTTGTTTCTGTTGACCCAATGAGAGTGCGTGACGCACACTCCCTCGTTTGCAGGCTTGGAGGAAAAAGCGTGAGAAATCTGTTGCTGGTTGTGTTTATGCTTGCCCTGGGCGGGTATTCGTTCGCGGAAGAGACGGTACAGACTGGCACCTCTGCGAGCGAATTCGAACTGGGCCAAATGAACCGCGACTTTGCCGCTGCGCTCAATGCCAAGGACGCTAGAGCAGCTGCAGCCCTTTATACCGAGGACGCAGTATTGATTCCGCCCGGGGAAGCTCCTGTTCGTGGCAGACAGGCGATCGAGGAGTATTGGAAGGGTGCGATAGAGGCAGGCGGAGTCCGCGACGTCTCGGTCGAGACGATGGACGCTCTGAGCTCAGGTTCGCTGGGGTACGAGACGGGTAGCTTTCAACTCACAGTCAACGGGCCAGATGGCGAAGCGATCGTCGACAGGGGGCGGTACATCGAGTTGCTCAGGCGCGAACCAGATGGCCGATGGCTTTCCACCCACGGAATCTGGAACGCAGCACCGGAGCAATAAACTCTGGGCTCAGAATAAAGGTGCCGAACACCAACACCTTGCTTGGCTACTTGGTTCAGGCCAGAAGCGAACAGGAAACTGAACATGAATTCTCTCCACGACCCTGACGGGCTTCGCCTTCCGATCAAGCTTGACTCCACCTCGAACGGTGAATTTGAACCGCTTCCGCTGGACCACTACGCAAAGCTCGCCAATGATCTGGCAATGGAAGCAGCTGCCACCAATGCGAAACGGCTTGGCCAGTCCCGACGCGAATTCCTGGTTTCCACTTGTGGGGTGGCCTCCACGCTGTTGGCTTTTAACGCTGCCCAGGCAGCTGGGGGTCGCACGGGTGGGCGCTATGCCTTGGCTCCAGAGGCTGCCTTGGAGGAAGAAGTGGCCGTTGCCGCGGTTTCGGGCGATGAATTTATCTTCGATGTGCAGGGTCATTTCGTAAACCCCGAAGGCGCATGGTTGAAGTCTGTTCCAGACGGCGCAAAGCCATTGTCTGGAATGCCGGCGGCGTCCTGTTCGCTGGCGAATGGCCCGTCACCACGTGCCTACCTGAATTGCATCGGGCCGGAGGCTTTCGTCAAGGACGTGTTTATGGACTCTGACACCGATGTGATGGTGCTCTCCTTTGTTCCCAGCACACGTGAAGGCGAACCCCTGACCATCGAAGAGGCGGCATCCACGCGCGAAATCGTGGCACAACTCGAAGGCACTCACCGGCTGCTGCTTCATGGCCGGGTCAACCCGAACCAGGCTGGCGATATAGAAGACATGCAGCGGTTAAAAGAGGGCTTCGGTATTTCCGCCTGGAAGACCTATACCCAATGGGGACCTGAGGGAAAGGGTTTTTTCTTCACCGATGAAGACACGGGCGTCCGTTTCCTTGAGACGGCCCGGGAACTTGCCGTTCCGGTGATTGCTGTTCACAAAGGCATTCCTTTTGGCCAACAGTCTTATGAGCACTCGTTGTGCACCGATATCGGCCCGGCCGCTAAACGCTTTCCAGATCTGAGCTTCCTGATCTACCACTCTGGTTTCATACCAGGGCAGGCTGAAGGGCCCTATGACCCCGAACGAAATGAGGGTATCGATGGGCTGGTGAAAACAGTGCTGGAGAATGGCCTGTCCCATGGCTCCAACGTTTATGCAGAACTGGGATCAACCTGGCGCTTTCTGATGCGTGATCCGGATTCAGCGGCGCATGCACTGGGCAAGATGCTGAAATACCTGGGCGAGGACAACGTGCTGTGGGGGACCGATTCGATCTGGTACGGCTCGCCACAAGACCAGATCCAGGCTTTTCGTGCGTTTGAGATCAGCGAGGAGTTACAGGAGAAACACGGGTACCCGGCCCTGACACCAGAAATCAAGGCGAAGGTATTTGGGCTTAACGCACTCAAGCCTTACAACATCGAACGCTCGGAGATTCAGGGCAAGCTAAGCAAAGATGCTGTGGACACCGCACGCCTCGCGTACCGTCCGATGGCCGACCCTCATTACAGCACGCTTGGGCCAAAAACAAGGCGCGAGTTTCTCAACCTGATGAAGTGGACGGGCGGCAACCACGCCTGAATCTACCCGTTTGAGTGCCGCAGCATCGCACTGGGCCGCAGGACGGGTTTTTTCAGGAGCCCCAGTCAGCTTCCTCCGGGCTCTGCTCACGGCCAGAGGCGGTAATTACTCCTTTGGCATCAGCTTCGCAAACGTCCACGAACCGTTCAGTATGCTCTCGCGCGGCTCGTACATCCGCACGGCATAGTTCCACCCCGTGGTGATTGGAATGCAGTTCACCCGACCGTCCTCACAGTTACCAAAATGGATCGTGAATGAACCGTCGTCGTTCGCTTCCGCCGAGTAGTTGTTATAGCTATTCAGTCCGGTATCGTTGGCTTCCAGGTAGCCGTCGGCGTTATAGACGGTAATGGACCAGAATGCGTCCACGGGCACGTCCTTGACGGTTACCGCGTGCGGGGTCGTGCCGTCGTTCGCGACCACGCTGTCCAGGATGTAGAGAGCCGCCGTGCGCGGCAGCCCGCCCCATCCTGCGGCGGCGCCAACCAGATGATCGACGGGCCGTACCTCGCCCTTCCGACCGAAGGCATGGGTCGTATCGAAACCGAGCACCGCGAAATCGTTCAAGGCCTTGCGCGCTACTGCGAGATTCTCGAGGTTCCAGTCGGGCGCCTCGAACGGGCCAGTACCGCCACCGGCAAGCTCTATTGAATCCTGCGCGGCGTGAGCCTGGGCAACGTCATCGGAATCTGTGACGTCAGCAAAGGTTCGGATGGTCACGAAAGCGAAGCGGGTGCCGACCACGTCTTCTGTCAGTCGGTAGGTTCCGGGCTGGGACTCCACAAACATGTAATGATCTTGATTGACCACGTGCATCGACATGTACCGCCCGCCGACTTCCGGCAGGGTAATCTCGGCCGGCGCCGACAAATCGAGGACAGTCGCCGAATAGAGCGTGTCCTGGTTCATACGGATGACCGGTTGGTTCTCCGGGGTTGTCGGTTCACGCACATGTGCGAATCTGCCAAAATCCACGCCAAAGGCAGCCATGTTGGCGCGGATCATCTGGTCTGACTCGGCTCGCACAAAGGTATCGACCGTGACAGCGATTTCGCCTGGATCATTAGATTGATCCGCGAGGCCTGCAGCAGCGGACAGGCATAGCGCACACATCGCACCTGCAATCATGGATTTCATCGAATATCTCCCGCGACAAGTCGGCGTCAGTTTACAGCAATGCTGACCATAACCCGCTGGTGCCGAAGAAGCACTGACGCTGGTCATCTGCTGATCGAGGTGCATCCGCTCCTGGCCG
>JAHEFS010000089.1 GCA_024640045.1 Chromatiales bacterium
TCTTCGATCTTGCCGCGCAGCATGCGGATTTCGTCCTGCAGTTGTTGCATCTGCAGCACCATTTCCATCAACTGTTCACGGCTGCCGTCGCTTTGCGCCGGGGCGAGGGCCGGAAAGGCGATGGCCAGCGCTAGGCTGGCCATCTTGAACTGACTGAAAATACTGGATCTCATGTTCAGCGAGCCGTGTAAACGATCTCCACGCGACGATTCTGCCACCAGCAGTCTTCATCGCTGACGCGGCAAACCGGACGCTCTTCACCGTAGCTGACCACATCCAGCTGGCTGCCCATGGCACCGCCGGCGGAAAGCAGGCCGGTCGCGCTGTTGCCGCGACGCTCACCCAGGCCGAGGTTGTACTCGCGGGTCCCGCGCTCGTCGGCATGACCTTCCAGGGTCACACGCGCGCTGGAGTGCGCTCCCATGTAGGCCGCGTGGGCCGCCAGGATGCTGCGGTATTCAGCCTTGACATCGGATTTATCGAAGTCGAAGTAAATCACGCGCTTCGACAACAGGCTTTCGCTGTTTTCGAAGTTGCGAGAATCGGTATAGTCGCGTGGGTCCGGAGCGGCTTCGGTCACGACAGGTTCGGTGGTTTCGGATCCAGCGCCGGTATCAGTGGCACTGGTGTCTTCGGGCTCCGGGGTAGTCTTACACGCCGCTACCGCAAGAGCGACCGACAGAGCAAGCAGCAAGCGCAACGCGATTTTCATTGATTCCTCCTGGTTCTTCATTGTTATGCCGTAATGTTCGGCGTAGCTGGATAGTTTACCTGATTACCGGGGACCACGCGGGTTCTCGAACGTCCCCTTCACTTAAGATCAACCTCTGACGAACGTTCCCATCCGCCGACACGGCAGACAACACACCCCGATCGCCCTCACGGGTCGCATACAGGATCATGCTGTCATTGGGCGCGAAGCTTGGAGACTCGTCCAGCACACCCGGTGTCAGGATGCGCATACGCTCAGTCTCCAGGTCCCACACTGCTATACGATACTCGTTTCCCCGCCCGTTGGCCACAGCCAAACTGGTACCTTTTCGCGCCACGCTGGCACGCGCGTTGTACTCCCCTTCACGGGTTACCCGCTGCGCATCTCCGCCAGTGGCAGGCACCCGGTAAATCTGGGGCTTACCGCCACGGTCAGACGTGAAATACAGGGATTTCCCATCGGGAGACCAGGCCGGCTCGGTATCGATGGCCCAGTGGTTGGTCAGTTGCCGCGATGCCCCCGTGGTCAGGTCACGGACGAAAATCTCCGGGTTGCCGGTTCGTGACAGCGTCATGGCCAGGTAACGGCCATCAGGCGAAAATGCCGGGGCACCGTTAATGCCCTTGCCGGAGGACAACAGTTCCCGGGCACCGGTGGCGATTTCCTGGACATAAATGGCCGAGTTGCCCTTTTCGAAGGAAACATAAGCCAGCTTTGCGCCATCGGGCGACCAACTGGGAGACAGCAAAGGCTCGGGTGAACCCACCACTGACTGCGGGTTGAAACCGTCCGCATCGGCGACCACCAGTTCATAACGCTGCGCGTCCCCGATCTGAGTGGCGGAGATATAGGCAATGCGGGTGGAGAAAGCGCCGGGTACGCCCGTGAGCTTCTCATAAATCGCATCCGCCACACGGTGGGCGCCAAAGCGCAAGTCACCCAGGCTGACCGAAGTGATTTGCGACAACAGGCGTTCCTGGGTGTGGACGTCGAACAGTTGGTAAACAATGTCATAGCCATTATCTCCGGGCGCATCATTCACCCAGCCAATGACAATGTAGTCCGTCTTCAGCAATCGCCAGGTCCCAAAGCGGATGGACTCGGCGTCGCCCGGGCGGTCCACCATGTCTTTCTCGTCCAGCGGCTGAAACAGGCCCGAGCGGTACAGGTCGGAAGAAATCACTTCGGCCACGCCCGTGATCGGCGGCGGACTGGCAGCGCGCCACTGGAAGGGCACCACGGCAATAGGCAACGCCGCTGCGTTACCCTGGATAATCTCGATCTCCAGTTTGGCCTGCACCGGTCCTGCCAGTAACAGGCTCAGCAGCAGAGGTAACATCAGGGTAATCAGCTTGTGGATTGAATTCATGGGTTTCTATTCACCGTCGTATCTGAAATTAAAATCGATTTCCCGCTCGAACGCGTCTTCAAAGCCGCGATAAGGCAGGGAGCCAGCCCGTTCGACTGCCGCCACCAGCGAACGCCGGGTTGCTTCATCGCCATTGCAACTGCCGACGATGGTAGCCGAGATCACCTCACCACCAGGAATCTGAATAATCCTGAGCGTGCAGCGAAGACCCGGCCGGGCCGTGCTCGGGCGCAACCAGTTGTTGGTCACCTGCGCCTGGATGGCCAGGTAGTACTGTTCCTGCAATGTCGCCAGCCGTCCTGCCCTGAATTCGGCTTGCTCCGCCGCCTGGCGCTGGGCTTCCGCCTCTGCCTGCAGGCGGGCTTCACTTTCGGCCTCGCGGCGCGCTTCAAGCTGCTTCAGGCGCTCTTCTTCCTTCTTGCGCTCCAACTCGGCTGCTTCACGCTGTTCGCGCAATTGCTCCAGTTCCGTCTGCTGCCGTTCCAACTGCTCCTGCCGCTCACGTTCCTGTTTCTCGCGCAGTTGTTGCAGGCGTTGCTGCTCTTCGCGCTGTTGCCTGGCTTTGTCCCGTTCAGCCTCGAGCTTGGCCTGTTTTTCGCGCTCACGTTGCGCGGCCAGTTCCTTTTCCCGCTGCTCGCGGGCGGTTTCCCGCTTGGCGGCCTGCTCTGCTTCTCGTTGCGCTCTCTCTACTTCCCTCTGAGCCTGGTCGCGGCGCTCGCGTATGGCCGCGGTATCCACGATCACGGCTTCGATGGACAGACCCTCCAGCCGCGGCGGCTTGAAAGGCTGCCACTCCATCGTGCCCAGAACGATCAGCATGGCGGCCAGCAAATGGACGCCCAGCGACAGTCCAAGGGCCCGTGTGCGCGCCCAGAGCTCGTACACTAGCCGCCCTCGCCCAACCCGGCCTCGAGGGGGTCGCTCATCAGGCCGACCTTGGTCACACCCGCCTTCTGCAACAGCACCATGGCGTTATACACCTGGCCATAGCCCACCGACTGATCACCACCGACCAGCACCTGGACCTCAGGATTGCGGCGCACGATGGCAGACACGGTCGTCACCAGGGTTTGCGGGTCGATCAACCCCGAGGTCGTACCGTCGAGGTCACCGCCCGCATTCAGGTACAGGTCTCCGTTCTGGAGCACCGTGACCACCAGTGGTTCGTCGCTCTGCTGGCTGTCCAACGGCTCTGCGTCAGCCTTCGGCAGATCCACTTCGACGCCCAGGTTCAGCAGCGGGGCGGTGATCATGAAAATGACCAGCAGTACCAGCATCACGTCGATGTAAGGCACCACGTTGATCTCCGCCATGGGCCGGCGGCGTGTGCGTTGGCCTTGCATCGCTCCTCAGCCCTCCCGCGCAGAATGCGCCTGGCGGTTCAGGATGCTGGAAAACTCCTCCTTGAAGTTCTCATAGCGCATTTCCAGGCGTTCGACCTGGTTGGAGAATTTGTTGTAGGCGATCACGGCGGGAATGGCGGCGAACAGACCCATCGCCGTGGCAATCAGTGCCTCGGATATGCCCGGGGCAACCATGGCGATCGTGGCCTGGTTGACGTTGGCCAGGGCATGGAACGAAGTCATGATGCCCCAGACGGTGCCGAACAGGCCGATATAGGGACTGGTCGAACCCACCGTCGCCAGGAAGCTGAGATGGTGCTCCAGTTCATCCGATTCACGGGTCATGGCGACACGCATGGCGCGTTCGGCGCCTTCCACGATCCGGTCATCCGACATGCGGCCCTGTTCGCGCAACCGGGAGAACTCTGAGAACCCGGCGGAGAACACCTGTTCCAGGCCACCGCCATCACCGGCTTTGCGGCTGACCTGCTCGTACAACTGGTTAAGTGCCGTTCCCGACCAGAATCGCTCCTCGAACTTGTTGGCGCTCTTTTCCGCGCCTGCGAGGATCTGGCGCTTGCGGAAAATGATCATCCACGATGCCACCGAAGCCAACAGCAGCACCAACATGACAAACTTCACCATCCAGCTGGCATTCAGTATGAGTTGCCAGACCTGTAAATCACTCTCCATGTTCCAAGCCTCTGTTCAGTGGTTGATCCGCTTTATGCGGACATTCTTTCTTTCATCCAGGACGGCAGCCGGACAGCCCGGAAGTCGCCCGCGTCCAGGCAGGCGGCCTTTACCATCGCACTGGCCAGCAAGATTTCATCTGCCGCACGATGCATCTGTTGCTCGAACACCACCCGGCTGGCTCCGATCTGCACCGGCCGCGCGCTGACCTGTAATTCATCGTCCAGCCGTGCGGCCTGCACGAAGTCGATCTCCATGTGCCGGACAGCAAACACGATCCCGTGTTCACGGGCCAGGGCTGACTGATCGAAGCCCAGCGCCCGCAGCCATTCGGTACGGGCGCGCTCGAAGAAATTCAGGTAACGGGCGTGATAGACCACGCCACCACCATCCGTGTCTTCCCAATAAACCCTCATCTGCCAGACAAACGGCTCGCGCATTGGTTCAGTTACAGACATTAAATACGCAGAATGCGGCTAAAAGGGGTCAATTTTCTGACTCGAACAGGTCATTCTCGGGGCCACCGGGTTTGGACAAGCCAAAGTGGCGGTAGGCCCGCGAGGTCGCCATGCGTCCACGCGAAGTACGCATGATGTAACCCTGCTGAATCAGGAAGGGCTCCAGCACATCCTCCACCGTGCCCCGCTCTTCGGAAAGCGCGGCGGCGATGCTCTCCACCCCCACCGGGCCACCGTCGAAGTGATCGATGATCAAACGCAGCAAGCGCCGGTCGAGCGTATCGAAACCGCAGTCGTCCACCTTGAGCATGGCCATGGCGGCCACCGCGATGGCCTCATCGATAAAGCCCTCGCCCTTGACCTCGGCAAAATCCCGGACCCGTCGCAGCAGGCGGTTGGCCACCCTCGGCGTGCCTCGCGAACGGCTGGCAATACCCATGGCGCCTACTTCATCGATACCGATATCGAGGATGCCGGCCGAACGCATGATGATGCGCGTCAATTCTTCCGGGCTGTAGAACTCCAACCGCTCGATGATGCCGAAGCGGTCACGCAACGGTGAGGTCAGCAACCCGGCTCGCGTCGTAGCGCCGACCAGGGTGAAACGCGGCAGGTCCAGCTTGATCGAGCGTGCTGCCGGCCCTTCGCCAATCATGATGTCGATCTGGAAATCTTCCAACGCCGGGTACAGGACTTCCTCCACTACCGGAGACAGGCGGTGAATCTCATCCACGAACAGGATGTCACCCGGCTTCAGGTTGGTCAGCAAGGCCGCCAGGTCTCCGGCACGCTCCAGTACCGGACCAGACGTCTGCCGCAGACTGACACCCATCTCGTGGGCAATCACGTGCGCCAGGGTGGTTTTGCCCAGCCCAGGCGGACCGAAAATCAACACGTGATCCAGTGCCTGCTGGCGCTGGCGTGCAGCCTCCAGGTAAATCTCCAGTTTCTCGCGCATGGCCGGCTGGCCGACATACTCATTCAGCGTCTTTGGCCGCAGGTTCGCGTCGATAAACGGGTCCTCACCCGTACCAAGCGGTGTAACGACGCGATCTAGGGGTTCATTCATCTGGCCCATTCCTGTCAGGCAAGCGCCTTGTTCTGCAGCGCCTTGCGTATGATGTCCTCGGCGCTCATACCTGGCTCAGCTACTTCGCGCACCATGCGCGAAACCTCAGCCGGTTTGTATCCCAGGGCCTTCAACGCACTGGCGGCTTCTGCGACCACCCCGGTCGCACCAGCAGTTGCGCCCGTCGCCGTTCCCGGCAGGAATGCCGGCAGGCTTTCCAGCTTGTCACGCAACTCGACGATGATCCGCTCGGCCGTTTTCTTGCCAATGCCGGGCAGCCGCGTCAACGAGGCTGTATCGCCGTCGGACACGAATCGCGCCAGTTCTTCACCGGTAGCGCCCGAGAGAATGGTCAACGCCAGCTTGGCTCCGATGCCGCTGACTTTCATCAACTGCCGGAACAGTGTGCGCTGAGCAACGCTGGAAAAGCCATACAGGGTCTGGTGATCCTGGCTGACCTGCAGGTGTGTCAGCAACACCACCGATTCCCCGATTGCAGGCAGTTCGGCAAACAACCCCGTCGGGGCTTCCACCTCGTACCCCACCCCGCCGCAATCAACGACCAGGTAGGGAGGATCTTTTTCGACCAGTGTTCCGGAAAGGCGTGAAATCATGGTTAGGTCAAAGAATTCCTGGTCATATTATCAGCGGGTGATTCCCGCGATGCGGTCTGCGGTACTCTGCGTATGGTAGTGACATAATGCCACAGCCAGTGCATCAGCAGCGTCCTCCTGCGGTGCCTCCCTGAGGCCCAGAAGCACCCGCACCATGTGCTGCACCTGTACCTTGTCGGCCGCCCCCCGCCCCACGATGGCCTGCTTCACTGAACGTGGTGAATACTCTGCCACGGGAATGTCCCCGTCGATGACAGCGCACACGGCCGCGCCACGAGCCTGGCCCAGTTTGATGGCAGAGGAAGCGTTGTGGCTGACGAAAACCGTTTCGACCGCGGCCTCGTCCGGACGGTGTTCCGCGACCAGGTCGCGAATGCCCCTGAAAATGATCCCGAGGCGACCGGTAAACTCGCCGGAGCCGGCCTGAATGACCCCGAAATGAACCGGGATGACGCGGTCACCGCGGATATCGATGATGCCGACACCCGTGCGGCGCGAACCCGGGTCAATACCGAGAATGCGCATGGCGGCTACTCACTCCTCGTAAGCCTCGTCGGGTATATCAGCATTCGAATAAACGTCCTGGGTGTCGTCCAGGTCTTCCAGCATGTCCAGGAACCTGAGCACCTTCTGACCCGTTTCCACGTCCAGGGCCACATCCGTGCTGGCACGCATCGTGACCTCTGAATTTTCCGGATGCACCCCGGCCGCCTCCATCGCCGCCACGACGTCCGAAAACGCCTCGGGCGAGGTCAACACTTCGATGGAACCATCGTCGGCTGTCTCAATATCGTCCGCCCCGGCTTCCAATGCCACTTCCATGACCCGATCTTCGGAGGTGCCTGGTGCGAAATTAAGCACGCCGACCTTGCTGAACAAATAGGCCACCGAGCCATCGGTTCCGAGGTTGCCGCCATGCTTGCTGAAGGCGTGGCGCACTTCAGCCACCGTCCGGTTGCGGTTGTCGGTCATGCACTCGACCAGCACAGCCACGCCACCCTGGGCATAGCCTTCGTAGCGAATCTCCTCGTAAGTGACACCCTCCAGGTCACCGGTCGCCTTCTTGATGGCCCGCTCGATGTTGTCCTTCGGCATATTGGCCGCATTCGCCTTGTCGATAGCCAGGCGCAATCGGGGGTTGGCGTCAGGATCGCCCCCGCCTTCACGGGCGGCGATGGTCAGTTCGCGGTTAATCCGGGTAAAAATCTTGCCGCGTTTGGCATCAACGGCCTTTTTGCGGTGCTGGATATTGGCCCATTTACTGTGACCCGCCATAAAGAAATCCTGTGCTGTGCGATTAAACGATCAATTTTATCATGGGACGAGGGACTGGGGACTGGGGACTGGGGACTGGGGACGGGAGACGGGAGACGGGAGACGGGAGACGGGAGACGGGAGACGGGAGACGGGTGCTAAGTGAAAACGACGGATTGTTGGCGGAACAGCGTTTGTCGAAACCGGTCTTCAGTTTGACTAAGTTAAGCGAACATGGAAACTGCCCGTGTGGAGAAAACAGGCCGCCTGCCCGGCCACGGCCTCGGAGACCAGCATGCCGGTATGCGTGACGGGCAACTCGATCCGCGCTGCCAGGTCAGTCGATTCCGTTTCGGCCACGGATACTGTGCCATCATGCGGCGCGCCGAGCCCTCCCGACAGCAGGCCCAGACCAACCGGGCGCACGCCCGCGATCATGCCGGTTGGGCGCCCCGGTGGCAACGACGTGTTGCCTGAACACAGCAAATCCGCCGCCTGCCCCAGCATGAAGTCAAAACCCGGCCAGTTCGAGATGCGTCGGGCAACAACACTGCCCCGCAATGGCGAGCCGAGCAACACCAATCGGCCGGGCGGCAGGGCTGTCGACCGGCCCAACATCATCAATACCAGCAGGCCACCCAGGCTGTGGGCGACAAAATGCAAGTGCGCTGCCGAGGTCTTCGCGGCAAACTCCTGCAGCGCAGATGCGTTGTGCTCGGGTGTTCCCGTCCGGGTCGGGTAACTGAAGCTGCGCACCCCGAACCCGGACTTCTCCAGCCTGCGCCGCAACACCCGCATGGACCAGGCCCGGTACCAAAGCCCATGGACGAGGATGATTTCGGAGGAATCAGGCATATGGACTTCTGCGCTGTCGACGCTCCAGGCGCAATTTATTCGCCGACTCGATGGAAATGAGCAACAGTGCGGACCAGATACACCCAAAAGCCACCGCATGGCCCTGCGTGAACGGCTCGTCCCACAGAAAAACGGCCATCAGAAAAACCATGGTTGGCGTGATGTACTGGAAAAAGCCCACCACCGACAGGGGTAATTTTTGCGCTGCCATGTTGAACCAGATGAGCGGCAGCACCGTGATGGGCCCTGCCAGCAGCAGCAAGCCGTCGGTCCCGGCCGAACCACTCAGAAAGTCCATCTCTCCTTGCGAATATCGCCAGCCCAGGTAGCCCAGCGCAATCGGCGCCAACAGCAATACTTCCCACATCAACCCGGTCATGGGGCCGACCGGCAAACGCTTGCGCACCAGCCCGTAGGTGCCGAAAGAGAAACCCAGAACCAGGGAAATCCACGGGGGCTGGCCGAGAAACCAACCCAGGTAAATGGTCCCGGCCGCGGCCAGTACCACTGCGGCCGTCTGGTTGCGCGTCAATCTTTCATGCAGAAACAAAAATCCCAGCAGCACGTTGACCAGGGGATTGATGAAGTAACCCAGGCTGGTCGAAAGCACCTGGTCGTTAACGACCGCCCAGACATAAATCAGCCAGTTGGTGGAGACCAACAGACCAGAAATGAAGAGTCCACCGATGAGCCGGGGGGGCAGGCGCAATTTCCGGAACAGTTCACGACCGTCACGGTAGAGCAAAAAAACGGCCAGCAGCGGCACCGACCAGAGCACACGATGGGTGATGATTTCCCCGGCACCGACATGATTCAAGGCCTTGAAATAAAGCGGCACCATGCCCCAGAACAGGAAAGCCGCCAGCGCCGAAGCAATACCGACCCGGCGGACGTGTTGTTCTTGCTCGGTGGCTGACATCACTCAACGGGCTCCGGCGGGACCAGGTCAGGAATGGACTCTGAACGCAAGTTACGCGCTTCGGTTCCGGCAAACAAGAAGGCCGGCTTGCGCCGGCCTTCGGTCTTTCAGGCAGAGCCGGACCGCCGGGCCCGGTGAAAGCACTGCTACGGGTTCAGATGTTCGGCCAGGAAGGTTTCCATCCGACCATAGAAATCGTAGACGTTTTCCTGCTTGCGATAACCGTGACCTTCATCTTTCTTGATCATGGTTTCGTACTGCGCACCGGCCCTGTCCATGGCGCTTTCCATCTCGGTCAGGTGCTTGATATTCACACGCGGATCGCGACGGCCATAGGCCATGAATACCGGGGCCTGAATATTGTCGGCATGGTTGACCGGCGACCATTGCTCCAGGAATTCTTTCTCGGTATCCGGATCACCCACCTGCACGCGCATTTGCCGCATGCCCGCGCTCCAGGAATCGGGCGCTGTTTCGAACAGCAGCGCGATATCGGTAACGCCGACGTAATTGATGCCGCACTTGTACAACTCCGGCGTAAAGGTCAACCCGGCCATCGTGGCATAGCCACCGTAACTACCGCCATATATGCAGACCCGGTCGGGGTCAGCAATACCCTGATCGATGGCCCATTGAACGGCATCGGTCACATCGTTCTGCATGGCCTGGCCCCATTGCTTCCAGCTGGATTTGAGGTGGTTCATGCCAAACCCGGTCGAACCGCGGAAATTTACCTGCAGCACCGCGTAGCCGCGGCTGGCCAGGAACTGGTGCTCGACGTTATAGCCATAGCCGTCACGGGCCCACGGACCACCGTGTGGATTCATGATCAGCGGGAGATCTTTTGCTTCCTTGCCAGGCGGCAAGGTCAGGTAACCGTGCAGCTCCAGGCCATCACGCGCTTTGAACTCGACGGGCTTCATGTCGGCCATCTCATCCGCCTGGATCCAGGACCGCGAATTGGCCAAAAACTCCATGGTGTTTTTCTCGAAGTCATACAGGTAGTACTGCACCGGTTGCTTCGCAGAGTAGGAGGTCACCACGCCAATCGTCTCGTTATCGTCCACGCTGGACACAGTGTTGATCCTGTCGGGTAATGCCTGGTTGATGCCCGTCATCATGGAAGCCCAGCGTTCGTCGAACCAGACGTATTCCGGCTTGCCCACCATGTAGGCCACACCAATCATGTCGCGCGTTTTTTCACTCGAAATGACCGAACAGCAGTCGATGACATCGTGCTCGTAGATGAGATCGCCCAATTCGCCGGTTTCAAAGTTGAAGTGGTACAAGGCGGCCTTGTCACGCGTCTTGCCATCCGGGGTCACGTTGGAAGAGACGTATCCGTGAATCCCGTCCGAAGACAATCCCGCAGGTGAATAAGAGGGGTCATCAAAACGGTTGCGGGTAATTTCTTTCCATTCTCCGGATTTCTTGTCGCGCATTTTAAAGCCGACATCGAGACTTTCACGGTCCTTGTCGATGAAGGCTGCGCCTACGACGTTGCCGTCCCAATCAATAAACCAGCCAACCACATCTCCCGTGTTTTTTTCCACGAGCTGGGTCCGTCCCGTGTAAATATTCATCTTGTAGACATCGGGATAGGCGGCCAGTCGCTTGTTGTACTCAACCAGCACGTGCTTGGGGTCGTCTTTGAGCACATTGACCACGTTGGCCACTTCGACTTTTGCTCGCGCCCCGGCCCGCACCTGGGCCTCAGGGGCTGCGACCAGGGTCCTGGCCTTGGTTCCATCGAGATCGATCGCGTAGATTCCGAAGGACTCGTTACCGTCTTTGTCCATGAAGAACAGGAAGCGCTCATCGCTGGCCCACATGAAACCGGTCACGTCCTGGTCATTCACCGTGGTCACGGCTCTCGGCTTGCGAGTCGCCAGGTC
>JAHEFS010000090.1 GCA_024640045.1 Chromatiales bacterium
TGTACACCAATCACCTGGCTTCGTTGCTGAAAGACGGCCGTATCAGCCAGGCGCAGCTTGATCGCATGGTGGCCGATATTTTACGCGTCAAGTTCAGAATGGGCCTGTTCGACGACCCCTATACACGTCCGGAATCATTCCCGGCGATTGCGAACGAACAACACCTGGCCCTGGCCCGCGAAGCTGCATTACAGAGCCTGGTGCTGTTGAAAAACGAGGGTGACATTCTGCCGCTCAGGCCCGCTTACCTGGGTTCACTTGCCGTGATCGGACCCTTGGCTGACGATGGTTACGAACAAATGGGCACCTGGGTGTTCGATGGCAATTCTGCGTTGAGCCGGACTCCGTACCAGGCCCTGCTTGCCGCCTGCAAGGACAGCAAATGTGGGAATCTGAGCTTCGTGAAAGCCCTGGAAAATTCGCGCAGCCGGTCAACGGAATCTTTTGCCGAAGCCCTCGCCGCCGCGGAGTCGTCTGATGCGGTCGTCCTGTTCCTGGGCGAGGAAGCCATTCTATCGGGCGAGGCGCATTCGCGGGCCGATATCAGCTTGCCGGGCAGTCAGGCCGAACTTGTCCGCACGCTCAAGCAGTCGGGAAAACCCCTGATCGCAGTGATCATGGCCGGGCGTCCGCTCACCCTGGGCAACATTATCGATGAAGTGGATGCGCTTTTGTTCGCCTGGCATCCCGGTTCGATGGGAGGACCGGCCATCGTCGATGTCCTGTTGGGGAGCGAGGCGCCGTCGGGTAAGTTGCCGGCAACCTTCCCCAGGATGGTTGGGCAAATCCCCATCTACTACAACCAAAAACAAACCGGCAAGCCAGCCACCAGGGAAAAATTCGTCCATCTCGATGACATTCCGGTTCGGCTTCCACAATCGTCCTCCGGCTTCGAATCGCACCACCTGGACGCCGGCTTCACGCCGCAATTCCCCTTCGGTTTTGGCCTGTCATACACCACCTTCGAGTACAGCGATATCGAAGTGGATAGCCGGGAAGTTCCCGTGGGTGACACTGTAACCGTGCGGGCAACCCTGAAGAATACGGGCTTGGTCGAAGCCACTGAAGTCGTGCAACTGTATGTGCGAGACCTGGCTGGCAACGTGACCCGCCCCGTGCGTGAACTCAAAGGATTTCAAAGGGTTCGCCTGGCACCCGGCCAAAGCCGAAGAGTTGAGTTCAGGCTGGGCCCGGCAGACCTCGCTTTTTACGGGCGCGACCAGCGCCTGGTGACCGAACCCGGAGAATTTCACGTGTGGATAGGCGGTGACTCCAACGCCGAACTGAGCACTTCATTCACGCTGACTACACCATAAACCTGATTCGAGGCGATCCTGACTATGAATGCCAATACACGCTATACCGTTAAAGTTGCCTTGATCGTCGCGCTGGGTGGTTTCCTCATGGGCTTCGATGCCTCGGTCATATCCGGTGTGGTCACTTTTATCGAGCCGGAGTTTGGTCTCAGTAAAATCGAACTCGGCTGGGCGGTGGCTTCACTGACATTGACGGCGACTCTGGCCATGATGGTGGCGGGCCCTCTGAGCGACCGGTTGGGCCGCCGCCCGGTGCTGACCATTGCCGCGGTGCTGTTTGCCCTGTCAGCCATCGCCTCAGCTGTGGCTCCCAATTTCATCACGCTCGTCATCGCCCGCATGCTGGGTGGATTCGGTGTGGGCGCCGCCCTGATTATCGCACCCATGTACATCGCAGAAATTGCACCGAAGGAACTGCGGGGGCGCATGGTTTCGTTCAACCAGCTGAACATCGTCATTGGTATTTCCGCAGCCTATTTCTGCAATTACCTGATCCTGGGTCTGGGGCAGTCGGACCTGGCTTGGGCCGCAGCCCTCCACATGGGCGACTGGAACTGGCGCTGGATGTTGGGTGTGGAGGCTTTACCGGCCGTGTTCTATTTCTTTGCCCTGTTTATCGTGCCGGAGAGTCCGCGCTGGCTGGCCATGCATGGCCGTGATGAGGAAGCCAGGCAAGTCCTGACCCGGGTCAGTGACGCGAGGCAGGCTGAAGTCGACCTGGATGCGGTCCATCAATCGATTGCGGATGATGCTGGCCGGGAACAGGCTTCGATTCGGGAATTGTTCAGCCCGGCGATGAAACTCATCATGACCATCGGTATTTCCGTGGCTATCCTGCAGCAGATTACCGGTATCAACTCGGTCTTTTTCTACGCGCCCATGATTTTTGAGCAGTCCGGCATCGGGACAGACGCATCCTTCATGCAGGCGGTTCTGGTGGGCCTGGTCAATCTCGTGTTCACCATTATCGCCATCATGACCATCGACAAGTTGGGGCGCAGGCCCTTGCTCGGCGCGGGACTCACCCTGATTGCCGTTTGCATGCTGCTGCTGTCGTGGGGCTTCGGCTCTGCGAGTTACACGCTGACCATGGAAACGGCGGCGAGTTTGCCGACAGCCATCGACCAGGCTGCGCTGCAGCCGCTGATCGGGCAGGCATTCGACAGTGACGTGGCGTTCCGCGAAGCGTTCAGTGGGGTCTTGGGTAAGGACGTGTACCAGGCCAACCAATCGGCCTTGGTGAGCGCTGCGATCGACATGAATCCGACGCTGATTTTGATTGGTATCCTGGGTTTTGTAGCAGGATTTGCCATTTCCCTTGGGCCTGTCATGTGGGTGCTGTTTTCGGAGCTTTTCCCCAACCGTATTCGTGGTATCGCGATCTCGTTTGTGGGCCTCATCAACTCGGGTGTCAGTTTCCTGGTACAACTGGTCTTTCCCTGGGAACTGGAAAACCTGGGTAATTCGACAACTTTCCTGATCTATGGCGCATTCGCGGTGGTGGGACTGGTTCTGATCATGCGTATCCTGCCGGAGACCAAGGGTAAAAGTCTCGAGGAACTCGAGCCCATCTTGCTGAAGTAAATCATCATGAAAACTGAAACCTGTCTGTCCACCCGTTTGATCGGGGTTGCTTATCTGGCCATCCTGTCTGCCCTTGCGATGACGGCCTGCGCGAACGAACCGCTGGATGGCAGTTCGGTTGTTCCTGTCGAGATCGTTCGCAAGGATGGCCGCTACCTCCTTCTGCGCGGGGGACAACCCTTCGAAGTCAAGGGTGCCGGGCTGGAGAGCGGCGACATGCAGGCACTGGTTGCACATGGAGGCAATTCGTTCCGAACCTGGCGAACTGATAATCAATCGATGACGGGCCAGGAAGTCCTGGACCGGGCGGCTGAACTGGGGTTGACCGTTGCTCTTTGCATCGAGATTGGCCGTGAACGGCTCGGTTTCGACTACGACGATGAAGCAGCCGTGGCGGCGCAACTGGAATATGCCAGGGGTGAAGTGCTCAAGTACAAAGACCACCCGGCCCTGCTGGTATGGCTGATCGGTAATGAGCCCAATCACAGTTTCAAAAACCCGAAAGTGTTCGATGCGATCAACGATATTTCCCTGATGATCCACGAGATAGACGGGAATCACCCCACATCCACGGCGCTCGCCGGTTTCGACTCGAAACTCGCCGGGCTGATCGAACAACGCTCGTCCGATCTCGATTTCGTCAGCATCCAGATGTATGGCGACATCGTGAACCTGCCGGCGAAGCTGGAGGTGGCGGGTTGGAACAAGCCGTACATGGTGACCGAATGGGGGGCCATCGGTCACTGGGAAGTTGGCACAACTGAGTGGGGTGCGCCGATCGAGCAGAACAGTACAGACAAGGCCGCCAGTTATCTCAAGGCCTGGGAAACAGCTCTGGCGGTGGATTCCGAGAATCTCATTGGTTCATACGTTTTCCTCTGGGGTCAGAAGCAGGAGCGTACTCCGACCTGGTATGGCATGTTTCTCGAGGATGGGGCGGAGACGCCGGTCATAGACGCCATGCACTATATCTGGAATAACGCCTGGCCAGCCAACCGGTCGCCGCATGTTGGTCCTCTGCGTATCGACGGACAAGTGGCCACACAAAATGTCAGGCTGTCCCCCGGGCAACACTACCCTGTGAGCCTGCTGGCTGATGACAAGGATGGCGATCCACTGACTTTTCACTGGGAAGTGATGCGCGAGAGCAAGGCAACCGAGGAAGGCGGTGACAAGGAAGATATACCGGAAACCCTCACTGGGCTGGTGGTTGCCGGTGAGCCGGGGCAGGCGACGCTGCTCGCACCGCCCGAGTCCGGGGCCTATCGGTTGTTCGTCTACATTCATGACGGAAAAGGCAAGGCCGGTCACGCCAATATTCCGTTCCTGGTGCAATAAGTACTTACCTCGCGCCTGTAAAGATGCAGCCAATTTACCTGGGTGAGTCACCGGTCCGGTCTTTGCCCGAGGGCGGGCAGGGCAGCATCGTCCAGCGTGACGGTGAGCCTTACTATCGCATCGGGAACTTCCACGTCATGCCGCCATTCTTCATGACCGTGGTCAGTGGTTTCGATCACTGGCTGTTTGTGTCCAGCACGGGTGGGCTGACCTGCGGCCGCCGGGACCCCGATCATGCGTTGTTTCCCTATACCACCGATGACAAGATTCACGATGCGAGTACGACCACCGGTCCGGCCACCTGTTTTCTGGTGGATGACGGCGAGCGGATTTCACTGTGGAAGCCTTTTTCGGGCGACGCGACGGTCTATCGGATGGAGCGTAACCTTTACAAGAGTCTTGAAGGCAATACGCTGATTTTCGAGGAGGTGAATCACGACCTTGGCCTGCATTTCAGCTACAGCTGGAATACCGGTGAACGTTTTGGATTCATCCGTAAAGCTACCCTCAGCAACGAGAGTGCCAAACCGCGATCAGTACATGTCCTCGACGGGTTCCGGAACCTGTTGCCCAGCGGTGTTGAGCGCTCGCTGCAGACTAACAAAAGTACGCTGGTCGATGCCTACAAGCAGGCCGAGGCAGTCCCCGGAATCGCCGCCGCCATTTTCTCCCTCAGCTCGATATTGACGGATCGGGCCGAGCCAAACGAAGCCCTGCATGCCACTGTCGCGTGGAGCGTCGGCCTCGACCAGCCCGGTGTCCTGTTGTCCGAAGACCAACTGCAGAATTTCTGCCGCGGCAGGGCGGTTGAGCCGGAGTCGTTTGAAAGGGGCAAGCGGGGTGCGTTTTTCGTGGTCGATGAATTGCGGTTGTCGCCGGAATCGAGGCGTACCTGGTACATGGGGGCGGATGTCGGTTTGGGTCCGGCGGCCGTGCCGGGGTTACTGGGCATGCTCAGGCGGGGGTTGGCAGCCGAAGTCATCGAAGACGACATCCAGGCCGGTACGCGCCGGTTACGGGAACTTGTCGGCCGCGCTGATGGCTTCCAGGCCACGTCAGATGGACTGGTGACTGGTCGGCATTTTTCCAATACCTTGTTCAACATCATGCGCGGTGGCGTCTTCGATCGCGCCTATCTGTTTCCAGTTGATGATTTTCTGGATTTCGTCGACACCTGGCATGCGCCGTTGCGGGAAACTTTTGCCGCCGTGCTGGCTTCTGCAGGCCGGGAGGTAGCACTATCTGCCGTACTCGAAGCCGCCAGGCGGGCAGAAAATCCCGATATGGAGCGGTTGGTACTGGAGTACCTGCCTTTAACATTCAGCCGGCGGCACGGTGATCCGAGCCGGCCCTGGAACCATTTCAGCATCGAGGTTCGCCAAGCCGGTGGGTCGAATAGTCTGGGCTACCAGGGTAACTGGCGCGATATTTTCCAGAATTGGGAGGCCCTGGCGCTGTCCTACCCGGAATTTGTCGAAAGCTTTGTCACGAAATTCGTCAATGCCTCCACGCCGGATGGCTTCAATGCCTATCGTATTTCGAAAGATGGGTTCGAATGGGAAATTTTCGACCCCCATGACCCATGGTCCAACATTGGCTATTGGGGCGACCACCAGGTGGGATATTTGTACCGCTTGCTGGACCTTTCTTGTCGTTTCAACCCGGGCGTGCTGGAAGGGTTGCTCGGGCGGGATATTTTCGTCTATGCCGATGTGCCTTACCGGATCAAACCGTATCAGGAGCAGATTACCGATCCAAGGAATACCATCGAGTATGACGAGGAGCGGGCGACGGCGATCCAGCTTCGGGTTGAAGCATTGGGTAGCGATGGTCAACTCGTCACGCTGGGGGACGGAGCACTATGGAGGGTCAACCTCCTGGAAAAACTGCTGGTTCCCATGCTGGGCAAGATCAGTAATCTCGTGCCAGGTGGTGGAATCTGGATGAACACACAACGGCCCGAGTGGAACGACGCGAACAATGCCCTGGTCGGGTATGGCGTTTCCATGGTCACGCTGTGCTACCTGCGCGCTTATACCTCATCGTTCCGTGGACTTCTGAAGGGTGCCAGCGAAGAAAGTTACCCGGTTTCCAGCGAGTTGGTACTATTTCTGCAGGGGCTCGAAGCGTTGCTGTCGGAAAATACCACCATGCTTGCCGGCCCTGTCACGGATGGGCAACGCAAAGCCTTCATGGATGCGGCGGGCCAGTTGAGTGAAACCTGGCGGGCGTCGCTTTATGCGGGGTTCAGCGGTCAACGATCCACGATTGAAGTTTCGCGGCTTGTCGATTTCCTGGACCAGGCGATGTGCTTCCTGGATCACAGTATCGCCCTGAACCACCGTGAAGATGGTCTGTTTCAAAGTTATAACCTGGTGCACTTCGATCATGCCGGTTTCAGCGTGGAGCCCCTCGAGGAAATGCTGGAAGGGCAGGTGGCGGTATTGTCATCCGGCTTCCTGGAAGTTCATCAGAGCCTGGAGCTGCTCAATCGGCTTCGGGGCAGCGCGCTCTATCGTAACGACCAGCAGAGCTACCTTCTCTATCCCGACCGCAACCTGCCGCTGTTCCAGGAAAAAAATATCGTCCCACGCGCTCTGCTGGAAGGGTTCGCCCTGGTCCAGGACGACCTCCGCGATGGCGTCGGGCGCTATCTCGAAAGGGATCCGGATGGAAATGTGCATTTCAAAGGGGCTTTCCGAAATGTCAGCGTGCTCCGGAAAACGCTGGAACGGGATTCGAAAGCGTCAACCGCTGACGTGGAGCGTCTGTGTCAGACCTATGAAGCCGTATTCGACCACCGCCGTTTCAAGGGTCGCTCGGGCAGCATGTACAAGTACGAGGGTCTGGGTTGTATCTATTGGCACATGGTCTCCAAGCTGGCGCTGGCGGTGGCTGAAATCTCATGCATGGCGAAATATCAGGACAGTGATGATGATCTCGTCGACGGGCTGGTGCGTCACTACACAGAAATCAGGGAAGGTCTCGGAGTGCACAAGTCGCCGGCCGAATATGGCGCCTTCACGACGGACCCTTACTCGCATACGCCGGGTTCCGGAGGGGTACAGCAGCCCGGCCTCACCGGGCAGGTAAAAGAAGACGTGATTACCCGGTTCAGTGAGTTGGGTGTCAGTGTAGCCGCAGGGCGGGTGCGCTTTGCTCCTGTTCTGCTCGGCCAACACGAGTTTTTGAAAAGCCGGTACGAGTGGAGATACTGCTTGGGGGGAGCGGAAGCGAGTGAGGTGCTGGAGGCGGACTCCCTGGCTTTCTGTCTATGTGGCACTCCCGTGGTTTATCGATTGGCGGAGACCGCATCTGTCGAGGTTTTGGATGATGCCGGGAATGCTACCACCCTGGAGGGCAACGATCTGGGACCCCGGTTCAGTCGAAGCCTGATCCAGCGAGAGGGTCTGATTCGTAAGATCAGGGTAGACGTTCCCCGCGCCGTGATCCGTTGAATCCAGACCTGTATGGAAAACCGCTATCCGCTAAGGTGAGGACAACGGGCAACGCAAAGACTGCCGCTTTGAGGTCTGCTCAGCTGCGGCCCAGCATCCATTTTCGCAGGCGGTTCGAATCTCCGAAGGGGGTCAGTTTCCCGAAAGAGTTCAGCAGGACGATGTAAACTTCCTCGCCGTCAATTCGCGCCTGCATGACCAGGCAGCGCCCCGACTCATTCAGGTAACCCGTCTTGCTCAATTCGATATCCCAGTTGGCGTTCTTCAAAAGCCGGTTGGTATTGCCGTAAATCAGCGGACCGCGCTTGGCGTAGGGGTGGACCTCCAGCCTTTGCGTGGTGCTTGCGCGCCTGATCAGGTCGTAGCTGTGTGCCGCCTGCGCCAGCCTGGCCAGGTCGCTGGCGGTGGAGACGTTTTCGGCGTGCAAGCCTGCCGGGTCGGCGAAGTGGGAATTGCTCATGCCCAGATCTGCCGCCTTACGGTTCATCAGGCTGACAAACCGTTCCAGACCCTCCGGCCAGGTCCTGCCCAATGCGCTGGCGGCCCGATTCTCGGAGGACATGATGGCCAGCATGATGAGTTCACGGCGCTTCAGGCTGGCGCCGAATTCGAGCCGGGAGCCGGTCAGTTGAACCAGGTCCCGGTCTGCCCTGGTAATGGTGATCGGTTCGTCCAGATCGAGACCGGCGTCGAGGATGATCATCACCGTCATCAGTTTGGTGATGGAGGCGATGGGCCGTGCGGTATCCACGTCCTTGCCGTAGATCACATGTCCCTCGGCATCCATGACCAGCGCAGAGGCCGAGCGCAGTTGCGGATTTCCTTCGAGTTGCCGGAAGTGCGAGGCCCACGTGGCGGTCACGAACAGCATCAGGACACTGCCGAAAGCGACGAGAGAGCCGGTGGAAATTCGGGTTGCTGGAATCATGCCACGCGTATTATCACCCAAACCAGCGGAGCCGCACAGAGGTTGCACATTGGAATCGTGGCGGTAAGGCACATTCACTTGAATTCAGGGTTCCATTCCTTGAAACTGGAAGACTTGCAGAGCGCAATTCAGCGTCAACCTGAACAGACGAGTAACGAGGAGTTCCGATGTCCGAACGTACCCTGAAGCCCGGTGTCGTCACCGGTGCGGATTACCAGGTCCTGGTCGATGCCGCCAAGGCGGGTGGATATGCCCTGCCAGCGGTCAACGTGGTCGGTACCAATTCGCTGAACGCAGTGATGGAAGCCGCTGCCAAAGCCAAGTCCGATATCATCATCCAGTTGTCCAACAGCGGTGCTGCTTTCTATGCCGGCGCCGGCATGGCCGATGGCTTCAAGGCCAAGGTGATGGGTGCCGTAGCAGCGGCGCGCCACGCCCACTTGCTGGCTGAATACTATGGAGTGTGCGTGGTGATGCATACCGATCACGCAAACCGTGAGCTGATTCCGTGGGTCGAAGCCATGCTGGACGAAGGTGAGAAATATTACGAGCAAACCGGTAAGCCTCTGTATAGCTCGCACATGCTGGACCTTTCAGCTGATCCGATCGATTTCAACCTGTCGGAGTGCGCCCGCTTGCTTGAACGCATGGCGAAGATCGACATGTCGATCGAAATCGAACTGGGCGTGACCGGCGGTGAAGAAGACGGTATCGGCAGCGAGTTCGAGGAGCATGCCGACAATTCACGCCTCTACACACAACCCCAGGACGTTTTGCAGGCCTATGACCTGCTCAACCCGATAGGGCATTTCTCGGTAGCCGCTTCGTTTGGTAACGTTCATGGTGTGTACAAGCCGGGCAACGTCAAACTGCGGCCGGAGATCCTCAAGAATTCACAAGACCTGGTCCAGCGGACCCACGGGACGGGTCACAACCCGTTGCACCTGGTCTTTCATGGCGGGTCGGGATCGGAAAAAGCCAAGATTACCGAGGCGGTGGGATACGGTGTGTTCAAGATGAATATCGACACTGATACCCAGTTTGCATTCTCCAAACCTGTTGGAGAGTTTGTCGAAGCCAATCCGAAGGCCTTCAAATACCAGGTGGACCCGGAAGACGGAACGCCTTATAAAAAGTTCTACGACCCGCGCAAGTATCTGCGCCTGGGAGAGCAGGGCATCGTCAGCCGACTGCTGGAAGCATGCGATGACCTTGGCTCCAAGGGGCAGTCTATCGCCCGAAGCTAGGGCATCGACCAAAAAAGAAACATGGGGAGGAAAACATGAGTCTGGTTAAAAGATCCATGGCCGAGTTTATCGGCACATTTTGGCTTGTATTGGGTGGCTGCGGCAGCGCCGTGCTCGCGGCTGCCTTTCCCGAGGTGGGGATTGGCCTGCTGGGCGTATCGCTTGCTTTTGGACTTACCGTGCTCACCATGGCGTTTGCCATTGGGCACATCTCCGGTTGCCATCTGAACCCGGCAGTTACCGTTGGGTTGACAGTTGCCGGCCGGTTCAAAGGTGCGGATGTGCCGGCGTATGTGATAGCCCAGGTACTTGGGGCAACCCTGGCGGCTGTCCTGCTGGGCATCATTGCCAGCGGCGCTGCTGGCTACGATGGAGGCTTGGCCTCGAATGGGTTCGCCGCTCACTCTCCCGGGGGTTACGGCATGAGTGCGGCTCTGATCACCGAGGTCGTGATGACGCTGATGTTCCTGTTCGTGATCCTGGGTGCGACCGACTCCCGGGCACCTGCCGGGTTTGCGCCCATTGCTATTGGTCTGTGCCTGACGCTCATTCACCTGATCAGTATCCCGGTGACGAATACTTCGGTGAATCCGGCCCGTAGCACGGGTCCGGCCCTGCTGGAAGGCGGAATCGCCCTGCAACAATTGTGGTTGTTCTGGGTGGCGCCTCTAATTGGGGCGGCCCTGGCGGGTGTGGTCTACAAGGTGTTCGAAAAGGACTGAATTGAAGCCGGCCGATAGCCGGGCAGTTGTCCGGCTATCGCTCAATGGTGTACGAAATATCCACGCCGTTGTCGTTTTGGCTGGAGGTCGCTTTCACTCCGAACCCTTTCTTCAGGTCATATCGTGCACTGACCATCCGTTCATCATCGAACAGGCTGATGCCGTAGCTGATATAAAGCCGCGGTGCGATGTAGGTGCCGATGTCGAAGGCGCCCACGCCTTGTCCATATTCGAAATCACTGCCGGTAACCAGCAGTGTCCACGCGCGCTCTTCCGTGGTCATGGGATGCGTGTAAGCCTCCACAGACGGCCGTCTCGCGGTCCCACTGATGCGCACGCCCGCAGCCTGGATCTGGGTGTTGCCGAACACTTCCCGTTCGGCGCGGATTTCCAGCTCCGGGTTGTCCAGCGGGCGGTCCTGGAATCGTACACGGCCTTGATCCACGCGCAGCCGCGGACCGAATGTTCTGACTTCACCGTCCAGCAGGAGCTGGCCATTGGTATTGGGAATCAAAGCCTGTTGCCA
>JAHEFS010000210.1 GCA_024640045.1 Chromatiales bacterium
CTGCGCGCGGTGCGCACGGCATTCGGGCTGAGCCAGCGCGAACTTGCCAAACGCGCTGGCGTGACCAACGGCATGATTTCGCTGATCGAGCAGGACCGCGTCAGCCCTTCAGTGGGTTCCCTGCAGAAGATCCTGGGTGCGTTCCCGATGACCATGGCCGAATTCTTCACGCGGGACATGGAAGGCCGCGAAGAGGTGGTGTTCCGGGCGGAAGAACTGCCAGACGTCGGCACCGACAACATCCAGTACCGCCTGGTTGCCGCTGCGCGGCGCGACCGCAAGATGTCGATCCTCTGGGAAAGCTACGAGCCCGGCAGCGATACCGGCGAGGATCTGCTTACCCACGACGGGCAGGAGGGTGGCGTCGTCGTCGAAGGCGAACTCGAGGTCACGGTGGGCGGAAAAACCTGGGTGCTCGGTCCCGGTGACGCCTACTATTTCGACAGCCGCCTGCCGCACCGCTTCCGTAACACTGGCGGCGTCCCGGCCCGGATCGTCAGCGCCAACTCGCCGCCTACCATCTGACAAAAAAACGCCCTCCGAAGAGGGCGAGAGTCGGGGTTCGGGTATTCAGGCCGCTGTGAAAACCGGCGGCCTGCGCATGGTTCGTCGTGGCTGTTGCCCGTCCTGCATTCAGAAGCTGGCGGAGAGCGAGAGCACGGCCGTATCGTCTCCCCACCCCGTTCCAAACACGTCGTCTTCCTTCAGGTTGGTGCCCACCCAGGCCAGACCGAGGTCCATGCCCGCCACGGACCAGGTCACGCCGACCGAGTAGTCCGTGTAATTGCCCTTGTCCGAGGAAAGGAAAATGTCGTCGTCAAAATCGTTGTAGCCGACATGGAGGGAGAGGGCCCAGTTTTCCGCAAAGCTCCAGTCGTAGTTGGCCTGCAGGTACCAGAAGTTACCCGCGCCGCCGTAGTAATCGTTCGAATAGGCCGCACCCAGGCTGAGGTCGCGCCAGCCGTAGTTCACGTAGAATTCCTGGTAGTCGCCATCCAGTCCGGCATCGTCACCGGGGTAGGCGTAATAGATGTAGCCGAAGTCGATGGTGGAGTTCTCACCGATGTCGGTTCCCCAGCCGCCATAGGCGTCCAGCTCGAGGCTGCCGTTGAAATCCCCCACGCTGTCGAAGTCGACCGAGGAGCCCCAGGTCCCGAGGTAGAAACCACTCTCATGGGCATAGTCAAAGCCACCCTGCAGGGCGGGGTTTTCATTGGACTGCGAGATACCGCGGAAACGGTAGTCAGTCACCAGGGCGACGTTGGCGCTGAAATCGGCCAGGACATCTGTCGTGACAACGGCCAGGGACGCCAGCGCAATTGCGGTGGAAAGGAATCTTTTCTTCAACATGGTCACATATCTCCAAAGTTGGTCATTCAATCTTCTGCCGGAAGCCCGTTCGCAGTACTGTGCCTGGCGCGATGTTTGAGGCTCTCGACCTGGTTGCGTTCAAACCTTTTAATGCAGGATCAGTGCCATGTGCATGAATTATATTTATAACAGGGACTTACGGTAAAAATAGGACATGCAGACGGGGGCAGGCTGCCTCAAGAACGGGCGTTGCACCGGCACGGTGCATCAAAATCGGGCACGTTGGCTCGATGATTCGCAGGTGTGGACGAAGCGTTGCAGTACTGGCTGCTTGGCATCGGCGCTGCCCGCACGGAAATTACCGCGGGCGGCGAGACTTCCTGCGCCAGAAACTGCGAGAAGTTGCTGGTCGCCCAACCCCTGCTTTTAAAATATTCGACAAATTTGGCGTTTCTGTGCGTAATATCGGTGGCATTGGCAAAATTTGTTAATTATTATTAACGCACAAGTCTTTATTGAGTGAATCGACCATGCAGGCCAGAAATTCAACCGTTAATTCCTACTGGATGCCCTTCACGGCGAACCGCGACTTCAAGAAAAACCCGCGGGTCATCGTTGCTGCCGAGGGCCACTACTACCACACCGACGACGGCCGCCGTCTGTACGACGCCTTCTCCGGCCTGTGGACCTGCGGCCTGGGCCATTGCCATCCGAAGATTGTCGAGGCGGTGCAGCGGCAGGTCGCGAAGCTGGACTACGCTATTGCTTTCCAGGTAGGTCACGACAAGGTTTTTGAACTGGCAGGCCAGGTCACATCCATGGCGCCGGAGGGATTGAACAAGGTCTTCTTCACCAACTCCGGTTCGGAGTCTGTCGATTCCGCCCTGAAGATCGCATTGGCCTATCACCGGGCGCGGGGCGAGGGGCACCGCACGCGCTTCATCGGCCGCGAGCGGGGTTATCACGGGGTCAATTTCGGTGGCATGTCGGTGGGCGGCATGTTCGCCAACCGCAAGGCGTTCGGCGCTTCGCTGCTGCCCGCCGTAGACCATCTGCGACACACCCATGACCTCGAGCATAATCGGTTTACCCGGGGGCAGCCGGAATGGGGCATGCACCTGGCAGAGGACCTCGAGCGCCTGGCGGCCCTGCACGATGCCTCCAACATCGCCGCCGTGATCGTCGAGCCGGTGCCCGGTTCCTCGGGTATCCTGCCGCCGCCGATCGGCTACCTGGAGCGCCTGCGGGAAATTTGTGATACGCACGGTATCCTGCTGATCTTCGACGAAGTCATCACGGCTTTCGGACGGCTCGGCGCACCGTTTGCCGCGCACCGTTTCGGGGTCACGCCCGACCTGATCACGACGGCCAAGGGCCTGACCAATGGTGTCATCCCCATGGGCGCCGTGCTGGTTAAGCAGGAGATATACGATGCGCTGATGAAGGGGCCGGAACAGCTGATCGAGCTGTTCCATGGGTACACCTATTCGGGCCACCCGGTCGCCTGCGCCGCAGGTCTCGCGGCTCTCTCCATTTATGAGGATGAAGGTATTTTCGAGCAAGTAGAGCAACTCGAAGGTCATTTCGAGGACGCCATTCATTCGCTGGCCGATCACCCCAAGGTGACTGACGTGCGTAACCTGGGCCTGATGGGGGGGGTGGATTTGCAGTCCCGCGAGGGCGCGCCGGGCATGCGCGGCATGGAGATACACAAGCGCTGCTTCTGGGACGAGGATCTCGTCGTGCGGCACAGCATGGACCTGCTGCAGTTCTCGCCCTTCCTGAATTCACGCCCGGAAGATATCACCATGACCTTTGAAAAAGTCCGCAAGCTGCTGGACGACATCGACTGAGAGATT
>JAHEFS010000211.1 GCA_024640045.1 Chromatiales bacterium
CGCCACATGGCCGATCACTGCAAGGCGATCATCGCCTGGGGTTCCTGTGCGTCCTGGGGATGCGTTCAGGCCGCAAAGCCCAACCCGACACAGGCAGTGCCGATTCACAAGGTAATCACGGACAAGCCGATCATCAAGGTTCCCGGGTGTCCGCCGATCGCCGAAGTCATGACGGGCGTCATTACCTACATGCTCGCATTCGGCGAGCTGCCCGAACTCGATCGCCAGGGCCGGCCCAAGATGTTCTACGGTCAGCGCCTGCACGACAAATGTTATCGACGGCCGCATTTCGACGCCGGCCAGTTCGTGGAGAGGTTCGACGACGAAGGCGCGCGCAAGGGCTACTGCCTCTACAAGGTGGGCTGCAAGGGACCGACGACGTACAACGCCTGCTCGACGGTTGAATGGAATGGCGGGCTCTCGTGGCCGGTCAAGTCGGGTCACGGCTGTCTCGGCTGCGCCGAAGACAATTTCTGGGACAAGGGCAGTTTCTACAGCGCCGTCACCAACTTTGGCGTGATGGGCGGAGTCGAAGCCAACGCAGACAAGGTCGGCAAGGTTCTGGCCGGCGCAGCTGCCGTAGGCGTCGCCGCACATGCGGTCGCCAGCGTTATAGCGAAGGGTAAGAAATCAAAGTCGGCAGAGGAGGTGAGCAATGGCTAGCGTAACCACACCGAACGGGTTCGAACTTGACGACAGCGGCCAGCGCGTCGTCGTCGATCCCATCTGTCGTATCGAAGGCCACCTTCGCATCGAAGTCAACGTCGACGAGAATAACGTCATCCGTAACGCCGTCTCGACGGGCAACATGTGGCGTGGCCTCGAAGTCATACTGAAAGGCCGCGACCCGCGCGACGCCTGGGCGTTCACGGAACGTATTTGTGGTGTTTGCACCGGTGTTCATGCGCTGATTTCCTGCCGCGCGGTCGAAGATGCTCTCGATATCGATATACCGGCGAACGCCAATTCGATCCGCAACCTCATGATGCTTGCGCAATACACGCAGGACCACCTCGTGCATTTCTATCATCTGCATGCGCTGGACTGGGTTGACGTGGTCAGCGCGCTCAGCGCGGACCCGGTCGCGACTTCACAGCTGCAGCAGTCGATCAGTTCGTGGCCAAAATCGTCGCCCGCCTATTTCCGGGACGTGCAAAACAAGATCAAGCGCTTCGTCGAGTCCGGCCAGCTCGGACCGTTCGCGAACGCCTACTGGGGCAGCCCGGCGTACAAGCTGCCGGCTGAAGCCAACCTCATGGCCGTAACGCACTATCTCGAAGCGCTGGATTTCCAGAAGGAGATCGTAAAGATCCACACGATCTTCGGCGGCCGCAACCCGCATCCGAACTGGCTCGTGGGCGGCATGCCGTGTTCGATCAACGTCAACGAGACGGGCGCTGTCGGCGCGATCAATATGGCGTGGCTGAACCAGGTCTCCGACATCATCAACAACGCCATTACGTTCATCGACCAGGTCTACATTCCGGACCTTACGGCAATCGCGTCCTTCTACAAGGACTGGGGCTTCGGTGGCGGGCTCTCGAGCAAGAACGTCATGTCCTACGGCGAGTTCCCCGCGATCCCGAACAACTACACGAACGAATCGTGGATGTTGCCGAACGGGGCGATTCTCAATGGTGACCTCGGCACCGTGTACGACGTCGATCCGCGCGATCCCGAACAGATACAGGAATTCGTGGAGCACTCCTGGTACACCTACCCGGACGAGGCCGCGGGCCTGCATCCGTGGGACGGCGTGACCGAGCCCAACTTCCAGCTGGGACCGAACGCGAAGGGCACCAAGACGAACATCGAGGCTATTGACGAGGGTGCCAAGTACTCCTGGCTGAAAGCGCCTCGCTGGCGCGGTAACGCCATGGAGGTGGGCCCGCTGGCACGCTACCTCGTGGCGTATGCACGCGGGCACGAGGAGGTCAGGGCTCAGGTCGACGGATTGCTTGCGGCGCTGGATCTGCCGGTTACGGCACTGTTCTCGACCCTTGGCCGGACCGCCGCACGCGGCCTCGAGTGCTCGTTCACCGCGCACAAGATGCGCGAAGTGTTCGACGGCATGATGGCCAATCTCAAGACTGGCGATACCGCCACGGCAAACATGCAGAAGTGGGAGCCCTCCACCTGGCCGGCGGACACCAAGGGTGTCGGTTTCGGTGAGGCACCGCGCGGCGCACTGGGCCATTGGGTCCATATCCAGGACGGCAAGCTGGCGAATTACCAGGCCATCGTGCCGACGACATGGAACGCGTCGCCGCGTGATCCGAAAGGCAATATAGGCGCTTACGAGGCGGCGCTGCTGGGTACGCCGATGGCGGACCCGTCGCAGCCGCTCGAGATCCTGCGCACGATTCACAGCTTCGATCCGTGTCTCGCCTGCGCATCGCATGTTATGTCGCCGGACGGCCAGGAACTCGCGACGGTGAAGATTCGCTGAGGAGGTCAGGGATATGCAAGGTAGTGCAATAAGCAGTGCAGAGCAGGGCCGACACCGGGAACCGGTGTACGTCTTCGAGTTGCCGGTCCGGGTCTGGCACTGGGTGCATGCGCTCTCGATTGCGGTGCTGGCGGTAACCGGTTACCTGATCGCCAATCCGCTGTCGAGCCCCGCTGGTGAGGCGAGCGAGAATTTCCTGATGGGCAACATGCGATTGGTGCATTTCATTGCCGGTTACGTGTTCACCATCGGTTTCCTCGTTCGCATCTACTGGGCGATCGTCGGCAACAAGTACGCGCGCGAACTCTTCTACCTGCCCGTCTGGAGTGGCAAGTGGTGGGGCGAACTCATCGAGGAGGTGAAGTACTATCTGTTCCTGCGCCGCGAAGCGCCGCTGACTGAAGGGCACAATCCACTGGCGCAGACGGCAATGTGGCTCTTAAACACGGTGCTCGCTCTCTTCATGATAGGCACTGGCTTCGCCCTGTACTCGGAAAACCTGGGCCTGGGCAGCTGGGCCGATCGATGGTTCGGCTGGATCGTGCCGGCCATGGGCGGTTCGCAGAACCTGAGGATGTGGCACGACTTCGGCATGTGGTTATTCATCATGTTTGCCATCATCCATATCTACATGGCATTCCGCGCCGAAGCGATGGGCGGGCAGAGCAGCCTCAGGACGATGGTCGACGGCTGGCGGCGCTACAAGGACTGAGGA
>JAHEFS010000091.1 GCA_024640045.1 Chromatiales bacterium
GTCCAGCGGGTCACCTCGTCTTTCAGTATATCCAGCGGCACCGAACCCAGCGCCAGGATAAAGTCGTGGAATGCCCGCAGGTCGAAATCAGCACCGAGGCGTGACTCGGATTCCCGGCGCAGTTCCCAGATCGTGTATTCGCCCAGCTTGTAACTCAGGGCCTGGGCTGGCCAGGAGATGTACCGGTCTACCTCGGTGGTGACCTCGTGAATGGACAGCGCGGTATTGCTGGCAAGATATTCCTGTGCCTGCTCACGGCTCCAGCTCATAGCGTGAACGCCGGTATCAATCACCAGCCGGCAGGCCCGCCACATCTCGTAGGTCAGGCGGCCAAATTGTTCGTATGGCGTCTCGTAGATGTCCATCTCCAGGCCGAGTTTCTCCGCGTACAAGGCCCATCCCTCGCCGTAGGCGGAAATGTAATCATTACGGCGGAATTCGGGCTGTTCATCCTGCTCCAGTGCGAGTGCCCCCTGCAGGTGATGCCCGGGCGCCGCTTCGTGCAGGGTCAGGGCCGGCAACGCATACAGGGGCCGACTCTTGAGGTCATAGGTATTGACCCAGTAGTAACCGCCTCGCAGGGCATCGAGTGAGGCGCCGACGTAACGCCCGGCCGTGTAGAAAGGCGCAATGTCTTGCGGCACCGGCGCGACCCCGTAAGGCTGGCGGGGCAGACGCCCGAATAGCTGGGGCAGTCGGCCGTCGACCTTCTTGGTCACGTAGGAGGCTGCTGCCAATAACTCCTTCGGAGTCTTGGCATAAAACTGCTCATCGGTGCGCAGGAACTGGATAAAGTCGGCAAAGTCGCCCGCGAATTCCACCTGCTTGATGATTTCCTGCATTTCCTGGCGAATGCGGGTGACTTCACTCAGGCCAATCTCGTGAATCTCCGCCGGCGTCATATCGATGGTGACGTATTGGCGAATCTGTGACTGGTAAAAACGCATGCCGTTGGGCAACTGGCTCGCCCCCAGCGTGGTGCGTGCACCGGGCAGGTACTCTTCGTGAAAGAAGGTCAGCAGGCGTTGATAAGCGGGCACCACGCCTTCCATAACCACGCTTCGCGCTTTTTCCACCAGGGCGTCGCGCGCAGCGGGGTCGCTGCCCGTCGGCATGCCCTTAAAGGGTTCGAAAAACCCGCTGTCTTCCACGTTTTCCACGACCTGGCCGCGGATCGGGGCATCACGACCATCCAGTACCGCCCGCGGCTGGGTCATACCGGTCCGTAAACCCTCACGCATCAAACCGATGTACTCGTCCATCACCCCAGGCAAAGCTTCCAGGCGCGACAGGTACTGGGCATAACTCTCGAAATTCGTGAAATCCGTATCCTGAGGCAAACGCGCCAGCGACATATAAAACCCCCAGTCGCTGTTGAACGGGATCAGGTAGGCGCGGTTCTCATGATCCTCGATGGCCTGGCGCACCTGGGCGCGAAAAATGCGGTAGTTGATGCACTCCTGGTGTTCCAGTCGTTCGCAGCCCATCTGTTCCAGTTCTTCAAAGACCCCCTGGTAGAAAGCGTTGCGGCGATCCTGGTCCGCCTGGGTCACGTGGGCCAGGCGACCAGCGGCCTCCTTCACGCCCACGGAACTGGCCAGGCGCGGAAATTCACTCAGGCGAAAGCCCCATTCTTTCTCATACAGGGCCTTGAAGGCCGTGCTGTCCTCGGCGGCCAGGGCCGTGCAGCTGATTGCTACCAGAAAAACCATCATCAAAACACGTTTCATGAATTCAACACCTGTCATTGCAGAGGCCTGCGCCGGACCGTCCATTATCCCCCAGGAAGATGCCCGGTGCCGCCCAATCACGGCATCCACTCCTGGCCCGCGCCATTGGCCATGGCTGCGTCGTACAAGGCCCGGGCGGTATAGAGGTCGAACACCGAGTGGCCGACTGATTTGAAAAAGGTGATCTGCTCCGCGTTCGTGCGCCCCCTCCGGCTGCCCGCGATCACTTCGCCGATCTCCGCCCAGTCACCGGCTCGTGTGACCCCATCCCGGTCAGCCGCAATCAGCTCCCCCGCTTCGGACAGCGCAGTTTCGCGGGACTCGACAAAGATGCCGGCTTTACCGAGCAAGACTTCGTCGAATTCGCGCATGTCCGGACGAAAGCTGCCGATGCCACTGACATGGCAACCAGCGGGTATGTGGCTGCCGGGCACAACCGGCTCCAGGGCGTTGGTGGCAGCGGTGATCAATTCAACACTATCCAGTGCCTCGGCGAGGTCGCTGGTCAACCGGACGGGCACCTGCAAACGATCCCCGACCTGTTCGGCGAATGCGCGCGCCCGCACCGGGTCTCGCCCAAGCACCCGTAGCTCTTCCAGGTCACGAACCACCACCAAGGCTTCGGCCTGCGCCGCGGCCTGGGTGCCGCAGCCCACCAGTAAGGCCCGGCGGGCATTTCGCCGCGCCAGCAGGTCCGTTGCGAAACCATTGAGCGCCGCCGTTCGAAGAGAAGTCAGGCTGGTGCCGTCGATGAGCGCCAGCGGTGCACCCGTCTGGTCGTCCAGCAGCACCACCAGGCCAATGCTGCCGGGCAGGCCGCGAGCACGGTTACCCGGTGCGATCGCGACCAACTTGCAGCCCAGCCCCAACCCCTCCTTGGCCGCACCCATCAGCAAGCCCGTACCCGAAGTCATGGGCAAGGCCTGGCGATGTGCCAGGCTGGCGCTGGCAGTACTGATGGTCATGAAGGCCTCTCGCATCAGTGCGATGGCATCAGGCATGGGCAGTAACTGGAAAACTTCCTCGGCGCTGATCAGGCGCATCAGGTCACCATGAATCCCTGCCAGTAGGGGTCATCTTCAGGATCCACCGTGATGCGATTTTCGCCGTAAATCCGGGCCCAACCCTCGATGCTGGGCACGATGGCGTCGAATTCTCCCACCCGGGTTGCAGCCTCGACCCTGCCGGTGAACAGGCTGCCAATATAGCTTTCGTGTACGAACACGTCGCCGACCTGCAGTTCGCCGCGGGCCGCCAGTTGCGCCATGCGGGACGAAGTGCCCGTGCCACATGGCGAGCGATCGATGGCGGACTCACCGTAAAACACGGCGTTGCGCGCATCGGCTTTCGGGTTCATGGGCGGTCCGGTCCAGAGCAGGTGGGTCAGCCCGCAGATGCGTTCATCCTCGGGGTGGACGAAACGGTACTGCTCGTTCAGGCGGGTACGCAGCAGCGGGCTCAGCCGCAGAATATCGCTGGCGCTGAGTTGTTCGAGGCCCCGATAGTGCGACTGTGGTTCGACGATCGCGTAGAAATTGCCCCCGTAGCCCACATCCATGGTCAAGGGTCCGCCGAGCTCCGGACATTCCACTTCCAGCGCGGCAGCATAAAGGAAGGAGGGTATGTTGGTCAGCCTGACCGCCTTGACCTTGCCGCCTTGCTCGCGATAACTGACAGAGACTTTCCCCGCCGGCGTTTCCAGGTGCAGTTCACCGGGCGTTCGGGGGCTTACCAGTCCCCGCTCGATCGCCACGGTGACCGTTCCGATCATGCCATGCCCGCACATGGGGAGACAGCCGGAGGTTTCGATGAACAGCACGCCGGTGTCACAGTCCTCTCGTTCACTCGGGTAAAGAATGCTGCCCGACATCATGGCGTGGCCCCGAGGCTCGAACATCAACGCAGTCCGGATCCAGTCGAACTCGGCCTGGAAATGCGCGCGCTTGTCCAGCAGGGTCTTGCCTTGCAGATCGGGCCCGCCGGAAACGACAACACGCACCGGGTTGCCGCAGGTGTGGGCATCAATGCAGTCGAACGTTCTGGCAGCCGGCAAAGACATGGTCAGAAGCGGTCGAAGCGGAAGGGTTCCAAATCGGTACCCGGGTCTTGCCCGAGCGCCAGCCGGGTGATGATCTTGCCGGTGGTGGGCCCCTGGGTCAGGCCGTAGTGACCGTGGCCAAAAGCGTAAAGCACACTGGAATGGCGCGGTGAAGGGCCAATCACAGGCAAGGAATCGGCCATCATCGGCCGCTGCCCCATCCATTCACTGACTTCTCCGATCTCCAGGTTCGGCAAGTAGTGCTTGCCGTGTTCCAGCAATACCCGGGCGCGGCGGTAATCCGGCTCCGCGTCCAGCGAGGCGAACTCCGCCGTGCCGGCGATTCTTAACCCGCCGGTCATGGGGGTGATCACGAAGAACCGGGAACTGGACGTCACCGGATATTCAAGTTCGATCCCCGGCTGGCCGATCTGGGCGTGGTAACCCCGCTTGGGCGTCATCGGCACCGAGCGGCCATCGATTTGCCGGGCAATGCGGTTGGACCAGGCCCCGGCGGCCACCACCAGCTTGTCCGCCTTCAGGGATTTGCCGGACTCGGTGGCTACCGTGACACCCGCAGCCCCCGCCTCCACGGCCTGGACTTTGTCCTGAACGTAGTTTACGCCGTCGGCAAAAGCCGACTCGGCAATACGCGCGGTCAGCAGTCCGGGATCGACCGTGTGCCACCACTGCGGGTAATACAAGGCGATGCCCTTTTCCAGGCGCAGTTCTGGCACCATGATTTTCAGCTCGGCCGGACCGATTATTTCCCACTCGAAGCCGTGTTCCGTCATCAGGTCGTACTTCCACTGGGCATGACGGAACTCTTCCATGGTGTCGTAGACATTGATCATGCCCTTTTCCCGCAACAGGTCGCGAGTGCCGGTGGCATCGGCTATTTCTCCGAAATCCTCTATCACCTGTCGCATCAATTGGGTTTGCGCTTGGGCGATATGGTGAACGCCGTCCCAGGTGGCGGCACGCCAGAATCGCCAGAACCACGGCGCCAGCCCAGGCAAATGCCTCCAGCGGATAAACAACGGACCCAGCCGATCGAATAGCCAGCGTGGAATCTCCCGGCTCAACCCCGGGTAGGAAAACGGAATGATCTGGTTGGGCGAAATGCACCCGCAATTTCCGAAACTGGTCGTTTGCCCGGGCGATTCGTGGTCGACGAGGGTCACTTCGAATCCCGCCCGCCGCAGGTGCCAGGCGCAACTCGCCCCCACCGTGCCCGCACCGATGACCAGGCAATGTTGAGACTGTGTGCTCATGGTATGGCTTCCAGCCTTGCATGGAGTTGTTCCAGGATGGATATGATCCCATTCAAAGCACGTATTGCGCCAGCACCATCGCGCCCGGCGACGGCCCTGGCCAGATGTGCGTGCAATTGAGCCGCCTGGCCAACGTCGAGCGAATCGCGGTTGAGATACCAAAGACGGCGGCAGTGAATGTGCAGCGGCGCCAGCGACTGGACCAGGTAAGGATTGTCACAGGCAGCAGACAACAAATCATCGAGCGTTCGGTCCAGCTGGAACAGCCTGTCCGTCCCGTGCGCGATACGGTCCAACTCGTCGGCCAGGCTCCGAAGCTGCACCCGTTGTTCCGGCTCCGCCCGCTCAGCTGCCTTGACCACCAACAAGCGTTCAATCACCCGACGCGCCTCGATCACCTGCCCCAATGTCCTGCGCCGCAGAGGCGCGACCTGCAGCCCTTTGCGCGGCAAGATCGTGAGCAGGCCGTGCCCGGCCAGCCGCTGCAATGCTTCCCGGACTGGCGTTCGCCCGATGCCCAATGAACCGGACAAATCCTGCTCCTGCAAGAATTGACCCGGGGGAAATTCCAAAGTCACCAACTGGTACTCCAGTTGCTGGTAGGCCTGCTCCGCCAGGCTGGTGCGGACGAAATTGGAAGCCGGATGCGTCACAGGTCAGGCCGATTCGCCATGGCCTCCTCGTAGATGGCTTCAATCCGGGCAGTCTCGTGCGCATCGAGCGACAGGCGCGGCGGCCGAACATGGGCAGTACCCACACCGCGCAGCGCCTCGATCAACTTGATCTGCTGAACGAACTTCGGGCCGATATCCAGGTGGAGCAAAGGCAGGAACCATTCATACAGCACCCGGGCCTCGGCCCATTTACCTGCGCTCATCAGGTTGTACAAACGGACCGTTTCTTCCGGGAAGGCGACCACGAGGCCGGCCACCCAACCCACCGCGCCCAGCGAGAAACACTCGAACGCCAGGTCATCCACGCCGCAAAACAGCGCGTAGCGGTCCCCCAGGAGGCGGCGAATATCCGCGATCCGGCGCGTATCAGCCGAAGATTCCTTGATGGCCTGGAATACCTCATCGCTCGCCAAACGCTCGAAATCCTGCGGCAACAGGTCCGTGCCGTAGGCAATCGGGTTGTTATACAGCATGATCGGGCGCTCGGCGTGCTGACCTACCGTGCGCAGATAACTCAGCGTTTCGCGCTGATCGCTGGCGTAACGCATGGGCGGCAGCAACATGAAACCATCTGCGCCCAACCGGGTCGCCTCTCGCGTGAAATACAGGGCTTCACGGGTACCTGACTCCGCGATGCAGGCCACCAGCGGCACCCGCTTTCCCACTTCCTGGGCAAAAAACCGAACCAATTCCAGTTTTTCCGCCATGTCCAGGGCCGGGTTTTCTCCCAGTGAGCCCAAAACAATCACACCGTGAACGCCGGCGGACAGCTGGAAATCCAGGTGCCGGGCCATGGACTCGAAGTCCAGGCTGTCGTCATTCCGGAACTTGGTGGTCAGGGCCGGAAAGACCCCCTTCCATTGAAGCTCTTGCATGCTGCACTCCTACTGATATATCACTTAATATATCTTAAATGGAGAGACCACACAAAACCAGCCGGGGCACTACAATCGTTTTCGCGGATACAAAAAACCCGGCACCAGAGCCGGGTTTCTCGATGATGCTCGAACGAGGCCTTCGCGAGGAGCTAGTCCTTGCGGATCTTGATTGAACCGTTAACCGTATCCAGTGACAGGCGTGCACTGCCGCCACCGATGTCTCCAGCGAGATCCCGCCCCACAAAGCCTTTATCGACCTTCAGACCGAAGTCGCTCCCGTCGATTCCACCGTTAATGGTTTCGGCTTTCACAGACGCATCGGCATCCGCTGGCAAATAGACCACCAGGCGGCCGTTGACCGACTCGACGGTGGCTTTCTGCTGACCTTCAAAACGTACAAAGTTCGCCTCCACAGCGCCATTTACCGTTTCCAGCCTGGCATCGCTGGCCAGATCGGCTGCGTTGACGTCACCATTGACGGTCCCGGCTTTAACGACACCATTAACGCCGCTGATATTGACGTTGCCATTGACCGACTCGACTTCGTCGAGATTGGCGCTGGCTGGCACACGCAAGGTGTACTGGACGCTGCCGCTGCTGTCAGCGCCCCAATTGAACATACCCTTGATGCCGCTGTTGGGGTGCTTGGTTTCGATCCGAACATGGTCCGATGAATTCTCGATCATGATCTCGATGCCAGCCAGGTACTCTTCGGAACCCGCTTTTTTGCGGGCGGTAATTTCCACGAGGCTGCCGGAAGTTCCGGTCACCTCGACGTCACCATTTATATTTTCGAGACTGATTCGGCCGCCCTCGCTCAATTCGAAGCTCCAGTTCAACTCCTCGGTGTAGTCCGCAAACGAAGCGGTGGACATCAAGCCCGCCCATAAAACCGTAACCAGAACTCTCATCATTATTTCTCCCAATAAGGTAACGCTAATGCGTGCATTCGGAAGATTGGATGCTAACAAAGCATGGATGGTTTAAATCGTGCATAAAGTCCTGAACCAATCTCTTCCCACAAGATCTCAATTGTGCATCCGTCGTTCCATGCGGATAATGCCCCTTCAAACCCTTGAACCGAGGTTACAAGCATATGCGAACCCTGTTCCGCACCACCGTGTTCACCACCATTGCCTCCTCGGCCCTGTTGGTAAGCCCTTTAGCCCTGGCCAACGGCCAACTCGCCGAGGTGTTGGCAGCGCAACCTGACGAAATGCAGGCTCGCTACGAATACCGGCACCCCCAGGAGACCCTCGAGTTCTTTGGCATTGAACCTGGCATGACCGTGGTGGAAGCCCTGCCCGGGGGCGGCTGGTACAGCAAGGTGCTGATGGCCTACCTGGGTCCGGACGGAAAATTGATCGGTGCGGATTATTCCGCCGATATGTTTCCGTTGTTTGGATTCTTCTCCGATGAGCAATTGGAGGCCAAGAAAACCTGGGTCGCCGACTGGACGGCCGAGGCTGCTGGCTGGGGCGTTGAGAACAGTGCACAGCTTGGCGCGTTCCAGTTTGGCTCGCTGCCCGAAGACATGAAAGGAACCGCGGACGCGGTCGTACTCATTCGCGCCCTGCACAACCTGGCCCGTTTCGAACCCCAGGGCGGCTTTCTGACCGCAGCTGTGAAAGACGTGGTTGACGTACTGAAGCCCGGCGGCATCGTTGGCGTGGTCCAGCACCAGGCGCGCGACGACAAGTCGGACGAATGGGCCAATGGCAGCCGGGGTTATCTCAAGGATGACTTCGTCATTGAAATGATGACCGGGGCCGGCCTGGAATTTGAAGGCATGAGCGACATCAACTTCAATGAAAACGACCAGCCCGGTGAGAGCGACATCGTCTGGCGTCTGCCGCCGACGCTGGCCACCAGCCGCGACAACCCCGAACTGCAGGAACAGCTCAAGGCGATCGGCGAATCCAACCGCATGACGCTGAAGTTCCGCAAGCCTGAGTAATCCGCGGGCCCGTGAACAAGCCAGCGGCAACCTTAGCCATTGCCGCTGGTATATTGTTTATGGCCTGTTTTAGTTCTCACCCGTGAGACCGGCATCCAGCCGGTCACTGCTGGCCGTTCTGGTGGCGGCGCTGATCCTGTTGGCCTGCACGGTCACGACCGCTGCACGGGACCCTGCCGACCTGCTTTTCCGCGGTGGCGCAGTCTACACGGTCAACGCCGAACAGCCCTGGGCCAGCGCCGTGGCCGTTGACGACGGCCGCATCGTATTTGTCGGCGACGATCAAGCTGCCGCCGAATGGATCGGGCCGGACACCGAGGTTATCGACCTGGCCGGTCGGATGCTGCTGCCGGGCTTTCACGACTCGCATATGCACCCCATGCGCGCCGGCAACCGTTTCCTGCGCTGCCAGATGGCCGGGTTGGGTTGGCCGGATGAGATATTGACAGAACTCAGGCGTTGCGAAAAAAAGCTTCGACCCGGTCAGTGGCTGCGTGGAACCGACCTGTCGGACGATCTTTTTGAATCAGATGTGCTGGACAAGTCGTATCTGGACGACATCGCACCCAAACGCCCGGCCTTTATCACCAATCACTCAGGGCAGCTGGCGTGGGTCAATTCAAAAGCCCTGCAAGTCGCAGGCATCGATGCTTCGACGCCGGATCCCAAGGGCGGTGAAATCATTCGCGATCCGGACAATAACCAACCCTCGGGCGTGCTGCTGTTTTCAGCCGTTGGACCGATTTACCGGGAAATACCCGAGCCGGATGAAACCGACTTGCGAGAGGCTTTGAGACTGGCTTCCCGAATAGCCAATTCATTCGGCATTACATCATCCAGCGAGGCCCAGTTGTATCCGGAAAACTGGCAGGCTTACATGGCGGCCGACCAGGCGGGAGAACTGACCTTACGCATCCAGGGCTCGCAGGCCTGGGAATTCGCGGACGGGCTCGATCAGCTGGATGATATCCGGCAACGCCGCGATGCCCACAATAGCCCGCTCTTTCGGGCGGACACGGTCAAACTGTTCCTCGATGGCAGCTTCGTGGGCATTCATGGCGCCGCGCTGCTGAAGCCTCTTACGGGCACGAACGATGATTTCGGCAACTTCTACCCAGCTTCCCACCAGAACCTCATCGACGTGGTGCAGGCGATCGATGCTTCTGGCATGAATGTGCACATGCATGCACTGGGTGACCGCGCCGTGCGCTCCGGGCTCGAAGCTATCGAAAACGCCATTGAAATGAACAAGCCCTGGGATCGACGCCACCAGATCGCCCACCTGGCCCTGGTACATCCCAACGACCTGCCGAGGTTTTCGGCTCTGGGCGTGACGGCCAATTACCAGGCACTCTGGGCCTATCGCAGCGAGCAACGTCAGACAGAGATGGATGCCGTCGGGCCCGAGCGCGCCCAAAGGCTCTATGCCATTCGCAGCATGCTGGATTCCGGCGCCCGCGTGGTGCTGGGCAGCGACTGGGTTTCCGCATCGATGAACCCGCTCTACTCGATACAAATCGCCGTCACGCGACGACCGCCGGATGGCAGTGGTCCGGCCTGGCTGCCGGAACAACGGATTTCACTGGAAGAAGCAATTGCGGCCTACACCCTGAACGGCGCCTGGCTGGCGGGCCATGAGCAACTGACCGGATCGATCGAGACCGGTAAAGCGGCAGACCTGGTGGTGCTGGAGCGCAATCTGTTCGAGGTCGACCCCATGCTCATCAAGGATGTGCGGGTGGATCTGACCCTGCTGGCAGGTAGAGCCGTCTACCGCCGGACTGCATCCCAGCCCTGAAAATCCGGGTAGCGGTCCTTGACCGCCTGCCAGCGCGGGTCGTCGTACAGGCCCACAAGCAGGTAATCGAGCAGTTCCTGCAGGGCCGGAGGACCATCCTCGGTATCAAACGCCCGATCCAGCCATTCAAACGCCAGGTCATTTTCACCCCGCCAGGCGTGTATCTTGGCCATGCCGATCGGCTGCATCCAGTCGGATTGGCGATACTGCTCCAAGGCTCGTTTGGCGGCCACCTCGTTGTCCGTTGAGTGCTGAAAAACGGCCAGAATAAACAACTTACTATCCCCAGAGTATGAGTACATAGTATCGACATCAGGCAATTGCTCGGCCAGCGACAGCGCTTCCTCCGTTCGGCCCTGGTACAGTCTGACCCAGCCAAGAGCTGACGCCCCCATTTGACCGCCTGATGTCAGTTCATAAGTCTTGAGCGCGTATGGCTCCGCCTCCTGCCATCGCCCCAGTGTGACCAGGTATGCGGCCATGTTGCCGATATTGACCACGTATAGTGGGTCCGCGGAGATGGCCCGGCGCAGATAATCCAGCCCCTCTTCAACCTGGCCGCGCTGCATCAAATATCCCGCCCGCGAACTCAGGACCAGCGGGTTGTTCGGGTCCAATTCAAATGCTT
>JAHEFS010000212.1 GCA_024640045.1 Chromatiales bacterium
TATCACATATGTTCACTGATGCACGGGTTTCACGTATCTATGCCGGTAGCAGCGAAATCATGAAGGAGATCATCGCCCGCAGCATCGGCCTCGATGAACGTAAGCTCATGGCCGGTAAGTAGTCCGCTGACGGTCCTGAACCGCGAGACTGGATAACTCCTTCACACGTGGTTCTGGTGTTTGTGCAGAGATGGCTGCGTTAAGAGAGGAGCGGCTGAGAATGGCCACTCACAGTTCCACTTGGAACATTCAAACTGAACGACACATTGCGCTTTTTGGCAAAAACCATCGATCTCGACTATGTTTGATATAAGCCGGGTTTACCGGTATTTGCCATATTTCTGAGGAGAAGAGTCTATGTCGTTTTCACTAACCACCCGAGTGGCTGCAGTTTTCTTTATCTTCCTGATGGTTGCCGGCACGGCGGTCGCCGAAGAATCAACCCAGGAAAAAATCGATCGCGCGATGTCTGCTGCGCCAAGCGCCATTAGCGCAAACGCCACCATCATGAACGGCGACGGCACCATTTTGCGCGAAGGCAGCAATGGCTGGACCTGTATGCCCGACACCATGCCGGGTGACAAGGCGCCAATGTGCAACGATGCGCTGTGGATGAAAATGATGATGGCGGTCGGCAGCAAAGCCGATTTCCAGGCGGACCGCATTGGCATTTCGTACATGCTGGCGGGAGACGTAGGAGCGGGTGTCAGCAACTCCGACCCCTACCATCCGGATCGGGCAAATGCTGAAGATTATGTGGAAACCGGTCCGCACATGATGATCATCGTTCCCAAGGAAATGCTGAAAGGAATCACCGATGATCCCAGCAGCGGCGGACCCTACGTGATGTGGGGCGACACGCCATACGCGCACATCATGGTGCCGGTGGCGCCTGACGAGTGATCTGAAGTCCGATTGACACACGGCTGGAGCCTGTCATGCAGGCGAATACGATCACGCTAAATTGGAATTGATCCGTTCGCCCGCATGACGGCCTCCGGCAGTTTATGACCAGCTAAAAGGTGTGAACCTTCATCACGTTGGTGGCGCCGGAGATCAGGGTCGAGCCGAAAATCACCACCGCGACGTCCCCGTCGCTGACCAGTTGCCGTTTCTTCAGCACATCGAATCCATCATCCAGCATGTGGTCCAGTTGCTCGTAGTGGCGGCAGTGGATAGGCGTTATTCCCCAGGGCAGCGCCAGTTGCCGGTAGACCTCATCGTCGGGCGTGAAAGCCAGAATCGGCCGGTTAGGCCTGAAATGGCTGACCAGCCGGGCCGTGGCGCCGGATTCAGTAAACGTAATGACGTATTTTGCATCCAGCTCTTCGGCTGCGTGGCAGGCCGCCTTGGCCACGGCCCGGGAGACCGAATGGCGGTCAAGTAACGAACTTCCCTTTGGCCATTGCCACGGAATGCGGGTGTGTTTTGATTCGGTGTAACTCGCGATGCGCGCCATCGTGGCCACCGATTCTTCCGGGTATTTCCCGGCAGCGGTTTCTCCCGACAACATCACGGCGTCCGACCCATCCAGAATGGCGTTGGCGATATCCGACGCCTCGGCCCGGGTCGGCCGTGGATTGTGGATCATCGAATCCAGCATCTGGGTTGCAGTAATCACCGGCCGGCCCCTGCGGTAGGCCTCGAAAATGATCTTTTTCTGGAACATGGGCACTTCTTCGGCCGGCAGTTCCACGCCCAGGTCACCGCGCGCCACCATCACCCCGTCCGTGACATCCAGGATGGCGCTGAGATTGTCCAGTGCCTCCGGCTTTTCGATCTTGGCGATCACCCGCATGTCCGAACGGTCGCGCTGTGCGAGGAATTCTTTCAGTTCCAGTACATCCTCTGCTTTGCGAACGAACGACAGGGCCATGAAGTCGACACCGATTTCCAGGCCGTGCTCGGCGTCGTCACGGTCTTTTGAAGTCAAGGCGGCAACGGACAGCACGGTTCCGGGCAGGTTGATCCCCTTATGCGGTTTAAGCAGTCCGCCGTGAACGACCCGGGTCACCACATCCTTGCCCCTGATCAGCTCCACCCTGAGTTCTATCAGGCCATCATCCAGCAGTATGCGTTCACCCTCCCTTACATCTCGCGGCAGAAACGAGTAGGTCGAAGTCACCCGGGTTTCATCACCCGCCACCGGGTCGGTGGTGAGAATAAAAGTCGCGCCATCTTTCAACAACACACCTTCAGGACGGGACAGCTCGCCAGTCCGGATTTTCGGCCCGGACAGGTCCTGCAGGCACGCAACGGCAATCGCCAGGTTCGCGGAGGCCGCCCTGACATGCTTCAGTCTCTGATGGTGTTCCTCATGGGTGCCATGCGAATAGTTCAGGCGAGCCACGTTGACACCGGCCCGGATAAGCCTTTCAATCATTTGCGGATCTGAAGAAGAGGGGCCCAGGGTTGCGACAATCGAGGTTCGTCTCATGGTGATGACCATTAAGTGGTGGGGGTCACTTCAGCCTAGCACAGCGATGATTTTCCGAGTATGCCTTCTGAAAGACCCTTACAGAATCCCGGTAACCAGTGCCAGACCCACGCCGAACAGCAGGATGCCGACCAGCGTCTGAATGCTGGTCATGGTGACTTTGTGCAGGTAACGCTTGGCCAGCAGCACGCCGGCAAAAGCAGAAAGCGAACCCACGATGACCAGCGTCCAGCCATCGAAATCCTCCACTTTTCCGCCCACGGCGGTGAACAGTGCGAGATAGACGGAGATCCGGGTCAGATCGACCAGCAGACCAATGACCGCGTTGCTGCCAACGAAGCGCTCGGTGCTGAGACCGCATTTTGCCAGGAAGGCCGATCGCAGCGCGCCCTGGTGACCGGACAGCCCCCCAAAGAAACCGGATAGCAAGCCGCCCAGCGGCAGGTACCGCCGGTCAAACTCCAACTGCCGGAACCGGGGGAGTAGTTCGAACAGCGCAAAACCAATCATCAGCAGGCCGATGATCAGCTTGACCGGGGTGACCTCGGAAACCACCTTCTCGTTGACTTCCACGGACATTTTTGAGCTCGAATCAGCCAGCCAGCCCAGCGCCATGGCGCCGAAAACCGCCGCGATGATAGCCATCAATCCAAACCTGATCACGACATCCCGGTCCGCATTGCGCCCCAACA
>JAHEFS010000013.1 GCA_024640045.1 Chromatiales bacterium
GCCTGGCCGGTGCAGGGGATGCTCCGTCACTTCTGGCCTGAATTCGAATATTACGTGCAACACGGGCGATCGATTGTCGACGCGCCGCAGGCGGAGATGAGCGGGGGTCAGGCCGCATGAGCGTGAAAGCCGAAAAAGTCGTGGAAACGGTTAACATCGAAGTCGATGGTATCGCCATGGAGGTGCCCAGGAACTCGATGATCATCGAGGCCACCGACAAGGCGGGCATTGATATTCCACGTTTTTGCTACCACGAAAAATTGAGTATCGCGGCTAACTGTCGCATGTGCCTTGTAGATGTCGAGAAGGCGCCCAAGCCCTTGCCCGCCTGTGCCACTCCAGTCATGGAGGGTATGAAGGTGTTCACGCGTTCCCGCCGCGCGATCGATGCCCAGCACGGGGTGATGGAATTCCTGCTCATCAATCATCCGCTCGACTGCCCGATCTGTGACCAGGGCGGTGAGTGCGAACTGCAGGACCTGGCGATGGGATACGGCCGGTCCGTGTCGCGCTTCACCGAACGCAAACGCGTGGTTAAGGATAAAGACGTCGGCGCCCTGGTGCAGACGGACATGACCCGCTGCATACATTGCACGCGCTGCGTGCGATTCCTCGACGAGATCGCCGGCACCCATGAAATGGGTGGGGTCGGGCGTGGCGACCGCCTGGAAATCGGGACGTGCATCGAAAACAGCATCGACTCGGAAATGTCAGGCAACATCATTGACCTGTGTCCGGTAGGCGCCTTGACCAACAAGCCTTTCAGGTTTTCTGCAAGGGCCTGGGAGCTGATTGCCCGGTCTTCGCAAGCGGCGCACGATGCCGTTTGCTCGAACGTCTATTATCATCAGCGGCGCGGCAGGATTCTGCGTGCGGTGCCGCGTGCCAACGAGGCCCGCAACGAGACCTGGCTATCTGATCGAGACCGCTATGGCCATTTCGGTCTGTACGCGGAGGATCGCGTACTTGAGCCGCGCATTCGCGTGGGCGGTGAGTGGCGCACGGTCAGCTGGGAAGAAGCCATCGAGGCAGCAGCGGCCGCGCTGCGCGAGTCGGGCGATTCCTTGAGCGTGTTGATGGGCGGGTCATCCGCGACGGAAGACTATTTCCTGGCTCAGCGACTGGCCCGTGGGTTGGGCAGTCATCACGTCGACCACCGCCTGCGAGAGCAGGACTTTTCTGACGATTCGGCCAGGCCGGTGTCCCCGCAGTTCGCGATGCCAGTGGCGGATTTGGAAAACGCGGCCGCGATCCTGTTGGTCGGCAGCAACCCGCGTCACGAAGCCCCGATCCTTGGGCACCGTGTTCGCAAGGCCTGGCATGCCGGCGCAGCGGTCATGGCAATTAACCCCATTGACTGGCCCTTCCATTTCGAGCTTGCGCACAAGTCCATAGTACCGCCGCAGAACATGTTGCCAGAACTCGCCGGGCTGGCACTGGCAGCCGCGGAAGTCAGTGGCGGCAGCCTGCCTGAAGCGTTGGGTTCCATTGCCGCGGGTCAAGCGGTCTCAGATCAGCATCGTGCAATGGCGCAGGCTCTGAACGGGGCTGAAAGCGGCGTCGTCTTGCTGGGTCAATTCGCGAACAGCCACCCGCAGGCAGCGGCTTTGCGACAAATGGCGGCCTGGGTTGCTGAGGCACTGGGCTGCAAACTGAATATATTGTCGTTCGGTGGCAACCCGGTTGGCGCCTGGCTGGCAGGCGCGGTTCCCCATCGCGGCCCTGGTGGAGCGCAAGCCGGCCCCGGGCGCAATGCCGCCGAGATGCTCGCAGCCGAGACCGGTTCGTTTCTGTTGTGGGACTTCGAACCGGAGTTCGACACGGGTAACCCGGTCAGGCTGATGCGCGCCCTGCACGGTGCCGGCAAGGTCGTGGTGGTGGCGAGCTTCGCGACGGCCGAGATGGATGAAGTCGCGGATGTGATTCTGCCGCTGGCCCCACTGGCTGAAAGCGAGGGCACACTGCACAATATCGATGGCGACGCCATGACACTGGAGCCTGCGGGCAAGCCCGGCGGATCCTGTAAACCGGGCTGGAAAATCCTGCGACGGCTTGGTGCTGAACTTGGGCTCGATGGGTTCGGCCAAATAGACCTCGCTCAACTGCAGGGTGAAATGGCCAAGGACATTCAAGGCCAGGCCCATCCGCAGCCATGGAACGGACCTGCCGCAGCCATCGAGGCGGGCTTGTACCGCGTGGGCGAGGTGCCGATGTTCGCCGTCGACGGAATGTGCCGTCGGTCCGAACCTTTACAGAAGACCCGCCATGCTAACGTGAACTACCTGGGTCTGAACCCGGCCGATTTCAGGTCACTGGGCCTGGCAGAGGGTGAGCGTGCCAGCGTGTCACAGGGTGGGGCGACCGTGCAAATGCCGGTGCGTGTGCTCGGTGAAGTGCCGCAGGGCGCTGCCTGGGTGGCCGGGGCAACGCCGGAAGCGCGCGAACTGGGTGTCCTGGTGGGGCCATTGAGCGTGGAGAAAGCCTGATGCTGGACATTCTTCTGGATCTCGCCTGGATCGTCATCAAGATCGTCGCGATTATCTTGCCGATGACTGTCGTGGTGGCTTACTTCACTTACGCCGAACGCCGCATCATCGGTTTCATGCAGGTCCGCATGGGGCCGAACCGGGTCGGAATCCTGGGTTTTAAACTCTGGGGACTGGCGCAGCCGTTCGCCGACGTCTTCAAGCTGTTGCTGAAAGAAATCATTATTCCGGAGAACTCGAACAAGTTCCTGTTCCTGCTGGCACCGGTGCTGGCGATCGCGCCGGCTTTTGCCGCCTGGGCGGTTATTCCGTTCAACGATTTCCTGGTGCTGTCGGATATCGATGCGGGTTTGTTGTATATCCTGGCCATGAGTTCGATGGGTGTGTACGGCATCATTATTGCGGGTTGGGCATCCAACTCGAAATACGCATTCCTGGGCGCGATGCGATCGGCCGCGCAAATTGTGTCCTATGAAATTGCCATGGGCTTTGCCCTCGTCGGTGTTCTGATTCTCTCCGGGACGTTGAATCTTTCGGGGATCGTAGAGGCCCAAAGCGGCGGAATCTTTGACTGGTATTGGCTGCCTTTGCTGCCATTATTCGTCATTTACTTTATTTCCGGCGTGGCGGAGACCAACCGAGCGCCTTTCGACGTGGCCGAGGGCGAGTCAGAAATCGTGGCCGGTTTCCACGTGGAATATTCTGGCGCGGCTTTCGCGGTGTTCTTCCTGGCCGAATACGCCAATATGATCCTGATTTCTGTGCTCACAGCCTTGTTCTTCCTCGGGGGGTGGCTGTCGCCGTTTGAAAACGTTCCGGTGCTGGGGGAAACCCTGCTCGGACAGAACAGCATTTTCTGGTTGTTTGCCAAGACGTCCATTTTCATGTTCCTGTTTCTCTGGTTCCGGGCTACGTTCCCGCGTTACCGCTACGACCAGATCATGCGCCTTGGCTGGAAGGTTTTCGTGCCCATCACCATCGTCTGGATCATGGTGGCCGCGTTGATGACCGTGTCTGGAATCGTGGTGCAGGGGAGTTGAGCGAGTGAACACCGTCGTACGTTACCTCAAGAGCCTGCTGCTACTGGAACTTTTCCAGGGACTGGGCGTGACCTTGCGTCACTTCTTCCAGCCCAAGTTCACCATTCGCTACCCGGAAGAGAAAACCCCCAAGTCCAACCGGTTCAGAGGACTGCATGCACTCAGGCGCTACCCCAATGGCGAAGAGCGCTGTATCGCCTGCAAACTGTGCGAGGCCGTTTGCCCCGCGCTGGCCATTACCATTGAATCCACGCAACGGGATGATGGATCGCGCAGAACCACGCGTTACGACATCGACCTGTTCAAGTGCATCTATTGCGGGTTTTGCGAAGAATCCTGCCCGGTCGACTCCATCGTATTGACCGATCTGCTCGAGTTTCACATGGAAGAGCGCGACGAGCAGACGGTGAACAAGCAACAACTTCTGGCAATCGGTGACCGCTACGAGGCCGAGATTGCCGCTAACAGAGAACAGGATGCGGCCTACCGATGAGCGAATTACCCATCCAGGAAATCGTCTTTTACCTGTTTTCGCTGGTGATGTTGTCAGCGGCGATCATGGTTATCACCGTGCGCAACCCGGTTTATGCTGCCCTGTTCCTCATTCTCACCTTTTTTACCGCGGCCGCCATCTGGATGTTGTTACAGGCGGAATTCCTGGCCATCGTGCTGGTCGTGGTTTACGTGGGAGCCGTCATGGTTCTGTTCCTGTTCGTTGTCATGATGCTGGACATTAACCTCGCGCCACTGAAAGAAGGTTTCATCCGCTACCTGCCCGTTGGGGTGCTGGTGGCGCTGGTGATGGCGGCAGAGTTGTTGACCGTGCTGTGGGGCGGGGGCCGGCTGGGTGAAGACATGTTCCCGGCGCCCGCTGCGGTCGAACCCGGTTTCAGCAATACCGAAGCGGTCGGTGAGTGGTTGTACACCCAGTATCTGCTTCCGTTTGAAGTGGCCGGCATCATCCTGCTGGTGGCCATCGTGGCCGCCATCGCATTGACGCTGCGCAAACGCCCGGGCTTGAAGACGCAAAACCCGTCTCGCCAGGTCCTGGTCCGCCGTGAAGAGCGGGTGAGGCTGGTCAGTATGGAATCAGAGCCGCCGCAAGGCAGCGGGAGGGGCTGAAGATGCTGACCATTACACACTTTCTGACCCTGGGCGCCATCCTGTTTTGCCTGAGCGTCGCGGGTATTTTCCTGAACCGTAAGAACGTCATCATTCTCCTGATGTGCATTGAGCTGATGCTGCTCGCGGTCAACCTGAACTTCGTGACTTTCTCACGTTTTCTTGGGAATCTCGATGGTCAGGTATTCGTCTTTTTCATCCTGACCGTCGCGGCTGCCGAGGCCGCCATTGGCCTGGCCATCCTGGTGGTGCTGTTCCGCAATCGCGAAACCATCAACGTCGCCGAGCTGGACGATCTGAAAGGCTGAGCTGGTATGTCACTTAAAACGACACTGCTACTGATCCCCCTGCTGCCCCTGTTGGGTTCGCTGATATCGGGCCTGGCTCGAAACCAGGTCGGCCGGGTTGGCGCGCACTGGATTACCATCCTGGCCGTGGCGGGGTCCTGCCTGCTGTCGCTGAGCGTATTGCAGATGCAGCTGGCCGGTGAGATTGGTGTTGAGAACATCAGCATCTATACCTGGATGATTGCGGATGGAATCCGCTTCCAGGTTGGCTTCCTCATTGACCACCTGACCACCCTGATGATGTGCGTGGTGACCTTCGTCTCGCTTATGGTGCATATCTACACCGTTGGCTATATGCATGACGACCCTGGCTACCAGCGGTTTTTCAGTTACATCAACCTGTTCACCTTCGCCATGTTGATGTTGGTGATGGCCAACAACTTCATGCAGCTGTTCTTCGGTTGGGAAGCGGTCGGGCTGGTGTCCTACCTGCTGATTGGATTCTGGTTCAAGAAGGAATCTGCAATCCGTGCCAACCTCAAGGCTTTCCTGGTCAATCGCGTGGGTGATTTCGGGTTTCTGCTGGGCATCGCCGCAGTGCTGATGGTCTTTGGCACGCTGGACTATGCTGAGGTGTTTGCAGCAGCTCCGCAAGCCACCGGCGAGACCATCACGATCTTCGGCGGTTCCGAGTGGAGCATGCTCACCTTTATCTGCGTGTGTTTGTTCATCGGTGCAATGGGCAAATCCGCGCAGGCGCCGTTACATGTCTGGCTGCCGGATTCAATGGAAGGCCCGACACCGATTTCCGCACTGATCCACGCGGCAACCATGGTTACAGCAGGTATCTTCATGGTTGCGCGCATGTCGCCCTTGTTCGAACTCAGTGATGCGGCCTTGAGCTTCGTAATGCTGATCGGTGCCTTCACCGCTCTGGCCATGGGCCTGATCGGTATCGTGCAGAACGATATCAAACGCGTGGTGGCTTATTCCACCCTGTCACAGCTTGGTTACATGACGGTCGCGCTGGGCGTTTCCGCCTATTCGGCGGCTATTTTTCACCTGATGACGCATGCCTTCTTCAAGGCCTTGTTGTTCCTCGGTGCGGGCTCCGTGATCATTGCATTGCACCACGCCCAGGACATGCGACACATGGGTGCGTTGCGCAAGCATATGCCCATCACCTGGATTACCGCCTGGATTGGAACCCTGGCACTGATCGGGTTCCCGTTCTTCTCGGGCTTCTACTCCAAAGACGCCATTATCGAGGCGGTTGCGCTTTCCCAGCGCTGGGGTAGCGGTGTGGCCTACATGGCTGTGCTGCTCGGTGTGCTGATTACCGCCCTTTACAGTTTCCGGTTGCTCTACCTGACGTTCCACGGGGCGCCCCGGTGGAAGGTAGTGGAGAGTGAGGACCATCATCCCCCTCCCGGACAACTGGCGCACGTGCCCAAGGAATCGCCGCTGGTGGTCACCGTGCCCCTGATTCTGCTTGCCATTCCGTCGGTCCTGATCGGCTGGTTTACCATCGAGCCCGTGTTGTTCGGCGGCTGGCTGGATGATTCGATCGTGGTTCTGGAAAGTAATGACGTGCTGGGAGAACTGGGCCACCATTTCCACGGCGCAACAGCCATGGCACTGCATGCCGTGCAGACCGTTCCCTTCTGGTTGATGATGGCCGGTTTTGGTATCGCCACGCTTATTTACCAGTTCCGCCCGCAGTTAGCGGACGTAGTCAGTGGACGGCTGCCGGTCCTGTACCGCCTGCTGGATCACAAATATTACTTCGACGAGTTTTACCAGAAAGTCTTTGCCCAGGGCAGCGTGCGCCTGGGCCAGGGCTTGTGGAAGCGCGCCGACGCTGGCCTGATCGACGGATTTTTTGTCAATGGCTCAGCACGGGCAGTCTCCTGGATTGCGGCCCGTGTGCGGCGTTGGCAGACCGGTTATCTGTATGACTATGCCTTCGCCATGATCATCGGCCTCATCGTCATACTCGGAACCTGGGTGGTGTTGTACTGATGGACGGTGCCGGAATGCCTTTACTGAGTGTATTGATCTGGTTGCCCATCCTGGGCGGAATTGCCGTGTTGCTGGCAGGTAACCAGCGGGCGGACATGGCCCGGTGGCTTGCGCTTGCTGTCAGCCTGGCGACGCTGGCCTTTAGCGTAACCTTGTTCACGGGTTTTGATCGCGCGACCTCGGCGATGCAGTTCAACGAATTGCGTCCGTGGATCGAAATGTTCGATATCAACTATCGACTGGGCGTGGACGGGTTTTCCGTGCCCCTGATTCTGCTGACCACCTTTTTCGGTGTGTTGGTCGTAATCGCAGGCTGGGAGGTCATACAGAAGAAAGTACACCAGTACATGGCGGCCTTTCTGATCATGGAGGGCCTGATGGTTGGTGTGTTCTGCGCCCTCGACGCCATGTTGTTCTACGTGTTTTTCGAAGCCATGCTGATACCGATGTTCCTGGTCATCGGTATGTGGGGCGGGCCGCGCCGGGTTTACGCGACCATCAAGTTTTTCCTGTACACCTTCCTTGGCTCCGTGTTCATGCTGATCGGCCTGATCTACCTGTATATCCAGTCCAATACCTGGGAGATACTGGCCTGGCACGATTTCCCGCTCGACCTGGCAACCCAAAAGTGGCTGTTCCTGGGGTTCCTGGCGGCTTTCGCGGTAAAGATTCCGATGTGGCCGGTGCATACCTGGCTGCCCGACGCCCATGTCGAAGCCCCAACGGGCGGATCGGTCATTCTGGCAGCCATCATGCTGAAGATCGGAGGGTATGGATTTCTGAGATTCAGCTTACCCATCGCTCCCGATGCCTCGGCAGCGCTGGACTGGCTGGTCATTGCCCTGTCTTTGATTGCCGTGGTTTATATCGGCTTCGTGGCACTGGCTCAGCAGGATATGAAGAAACTGATCGCCTATTCGTCCATTTCACACATGGGTTTCGTTACGCTCGGCCTGTTCATCGCCTTTGCTATTTTCCGCAATACCGGCGACACCAGTGGGGCTGCACTGGGGGTGGAAGGGGCTATGGTGCAGATGATTTCGCACGGGTTCATCTCGGGCGCATTGTTCCTCTGCGTCGGGGTGTTGTACGACCGGGTGCACAGCCGTGAGATCAAGGACTATGGCGGCGTAGTCAACACCATGCCCTGGTTCGCGTTTTTCGCCGTTTTGTTCCTGCTGGCCAATTCAGGGATGCCGGGGACGAGTGGGTTCGTGGGTGAATTCATGGTTATTCTGGCATCGTTCCAGGCCAGTTTCTGGTTCGCTTTCTGCGCTGGCCTGACATTGATACTCGGTGCCGCCTACAGTTTGTGGCTGGTTAAGCGGGTAATCTTTGGCGATATCGCCAACCGCAACGTGAAGGAATTGACCGATATCAACGCCAGGGAAGCCCTGGTGCTGAGCATCCTCGCCGTCGCGGTGCTATTGATCGGCTTGTGGCCGCAGCCGCTGGTGGACCTGATGCAGGCCTCCGTAGCCGATTTACTTGAACATATCGTCAAGCCAAAGGTCGCCTGACATGAATGCTCAACACATGTTGCTCGCTGCCCCGGAACTCTGGGTCCTGCTGATGGCCTGCGTCATCCTCTGCGTCGACGTTTTCGTGCGCGAGGAACGCCGGGGGATCATTCATATGCTGGCGATCCTGACCCTGCTGTTCGCCGCCATCCTGACTTTGCGCGGTGACTATCACGCGAACGGGGTCTGGTCCATGACAGCATTCAACGATACATTTATCCGCGACCCCATGGGTGACGTGCTGAAGCTATTCGCCCTCGCGGTATTGGCGCTGGTTTATACCTATTCGAAATTCTACCTGCGCGCATTCAATCTTTTCCGCGGAGACTTCTATACGTTGACGCTGTTCGCCCTGTTGGGCGTCATGTTGCTGATCTCGGCCAACAGCCTGGTCACCGTCTACCTGGGGCTGGAACTGATCTCATTGCCTTCCTATGCCCTGGTGGCATTCAATCGCGACTCAAAGCAGGGCTCGGAATCCGCCATGAAATACTTTGTGCTGGGATCCATGGCCTCGGGAATGTTGCTGTACGGCATGTCCATGGTTTACGGCGCGACCGGCAGTCTCGAATTGGGGGCTATCAATGAAGCCGCTGCCGCTTCCGGCACGCGCGATATCCTGCTGGTGTTCGGTCTGGTCTTCATGGTGGCAGGGATCGCATTCAAACTGGGTGTGGCGCCTTTCCACATGTGGGTGCCGGATGTCTATCATGGCGCACCAGCAGCCGTGACCCTGTTCCTTTCATCGGTGCCCAAGCTGGCTGCTTTCGCGATGGCTTACCGCGTGCTGGCGGGTGGCCTGGAAGCGGCGCACGCTGATTGGCAGCAGATGCTGATGCTGCTGGCGGCACTGTCCATGGTGATTGGTAATCTCGCGGCCATCATGCAGTCCAATATCAAACGAATGCTGGCCTATTCGACCGTTTCCCACATGGGTTTCGTGTTGCTCGGCTTGTTGCCGGGAACGGCCTACGGCTTCGGCGCCTCGATGTTCTACGTGGTGGTTTATGCGCTGATGTCGGCGGCGGGTTTCGGGATGGTTATCCTGCTCTCTTCCCGCGGTGTCGAGGCGGAAAATATTGCTGATTTCAAGGGGCTCAATCAGCGGAACTCGTGGTATGCGGCGATCATGGCCATGGTCATGTTTTCCATGGCGGGAGTACCGGTTTTCGTGGGCTTCTTCGCCAAGTGGCTGGTCATCAAGGCGGCGCTTGATGCGGGCTTGATGGGTATTGCCATCCTGGCGGTGGTTTTCTCGGTGATCGGCGCTTTCTACTACCTGCGGGTGGTCAAGCTGATGTATTTCGACGAGCCCGAGACAGAAGCGAAGATCGAAGTGCCGGTGGACTTTGGCGCAGCCATTTCACTAAACGGGATTCTGATGATCGGGCTGGGGATTTTCGCCAGCTCCCTGATCTCCATCTGTATGACCAGCTTCGGCTACTGAGCCGATTGCACGCTGGGTCAAGATTGCCTCCGTTAAACCTTGAAAAAGGGTGGACGAGTCATTATCATTGCCCCCCTGCTGATGCGGGGTGGAGCAGTCTGGCAGCTCGTCGGGCTCATAACCCGAAGGTCGCAGGTTCGAATCCTGCCCCCGCTACCAGGTTAATGGAGCCAGTGGTCTACTGAATCCGGACCAAGGGTTTTCGCGAAAAGGCCCCAGCAGGGGCCTTTTTGATTTGGCCGGCCGGGTGCCGGTAGTCCCTGCGACGAATGGAACTGGACATGAATTGAATCGGCCGCATTCGCCTGGATGGCAATGATGGACGGGCTCTCGCTCAGGAGAGGGCCGATTCGCAGGGGCAGTATGCCCCTTTTTTGTGCCTGCCTGCACGGAGTGTGAATGAGTTCGAAGAAGTTGACAGAGCTGTTGCAACCCCTCGTGGAAGAGCTGGGTTATGAGTTTGTCGGACTGGAATATTCCGGTCAGTCAGGCAGTGCCTTGCTGCGAGTGTATATCGATCAGGAGCAGGGTATCGACCTGGATGATTGCGGCCGGGTCAGTGCCGAAGTTGCAGCGCTGTTGGATGTTGAGGATCCCATTTCCGGGCATTACAACCTGGAAATCTCTTCGCCGGGGGTAGCACGTCCATTGTTCACGCCCGAGCAGTACGCGCATTTTGCGGGTGCAGAGGCGAAATTGACGGTGTTTGCGCCTGTTGAAGGGCGCAGAAAATTCAAGGGCCGTATTCTCTCCGTGGACGGTGAGACCTTGAAGATAGAACAGGATGGCGCAGAAGTTGCGCTGAATTTTAATAACATAGCCAAAGCGAGGCTGGTTCCGGATTACGACAGTCTGATGTCGGGGAAGGGACAAGAAGCCTGAGCGGACTGTTGATCAGTCCCTCTTGGGAGTTTTCAGGATATGAGCAAAGAAATTCTGCTGGTAGTCGAAGCGGTGTCCAACGAGAAGGGCGTCGAAAAAGATGTGATTTTCGAGGCGCTCGAAGCGGCGCTGGCATCGGCTGCGCGCAAGCGCAGCGCTGACGAAATCGACGTGCGAGTCGCCATCGATCGATCCACTGGAGAGTACGAAACCTTTCGCCAGTGGGAAGTGCTGGAGGACGGCGCCGAAATGGAGTTCGAAGGAGGCCAGGTTTATCTCTCGGACGCACGCGAACAGAATCCTGATATCGAAGTTGGCGCCTTTATCGAAGAGCCCATGGAGAACGTCGAGTTCGGGCGAATTGCCGCACAGACGGCCAAACAGGTCATCGTGCAGCGAGTGCGTGAGGCAGAGCGCGCCCAGGTGGTCGAAGCCTTCCAGGAGCGCGAAGGTGAATTGATCAATGGAATTGTCAAACGCATTGAACGCGGCAATGTCTACCTGGACCTGGGGAATAATGCCGAGGCATTCATACCGCAGCGCCACATGATTCAGGGCGAAACCGTGCGTCCCGGTGATCGGCTGCGCGCATTTCTGTTCGAGGTCAGGGCAGAGACACGGGGCCCGCAGCTTTTCGCCAGCAGGACCATCAAAGAGTTTCTGATCGCCTTGTTTGAACTCGAGGTCCCGGAAATTGGACAGGGCCTGATTACCATTATGGGCGGCGCCCGTGACCCGGGTCGGCGCGCCAAGATTGCGGTGCGGTCGAATGACAGCCGCACCGACCCCATCGGGGCCTGTGTCGGCATGCGCGGATCACGGGTTCAGGCGGTTTCCAACGAGTTGGCCGGCGAGCGTATCGACATCATTCTGTGGGATGACAACCCCGCCCAGTTCGTCATCAATGCCATGGCACCTGCAGAAGTGGCCTCGATCGTGGTGGATGAAGAACGGCAGGCGATGGACATCGCGGTCGATGAGTCGAATCTGTCGCAGGCGATCGGGCGCGGTGGACAGAATGTCCGCTTGGCCAGTGAGCTGACGGGCTGGGAGCTCAACGTTTTGACCGTCGAAGACGCGGAGAAGAAGAGCGAAGAAGAGTCCCAGAAAGTACTCGAAAACTTCATGAAGAAGCTGGACGTGGGTGAGGACGTGGCGACCATCCTGGTGCAGGAAGGATTCAGCAACGTCGAGGAAGTGGCTTACGTGCCGGAATCCGAGCTACTGGAAATCCGCGAGTTCGACGAAGAAATGGTCAGTGAATTGCGCCGCCGGGCCCGCGACTCTCTGCTCACACAGTTGATTGCCAAGGAAGAAGTGCTTGACGAAAACCGGCCGGCTGCAGATTTGCTGGAGTTGGAAGGTATGAGCGAGCGGCTTGCCTACCGGCTCGCCGAGCGTGGCATTCGCACCCAGGAAGACCTGGCTGAATTGTCGGTGGACGAACTGGTCGAAGTAGACGAAATGGCCGAGGAGGCTGCTGCTGCATTGATTATGGTGGCGCGTGCTCCTTGGTTCGAGACCCAGGGCGAAGAAGCAGAATAAGCCGGTCCGGGCAAACAGCAGGAGTCAGATATGTCAGATGTAACCGTTTCACAATTGGCCGAGGTACTGGGCGTAAGTGTTGACAAATTGCTCCTTCAGCTCAACAGCGCGGGCATCGTGGCAGCTTCGGGCGACGACGCAGTCTCCAACGACGACAAGAAGAAACTGTTGGCGCATCTTCGGGCCAGTCACGGTAAATCGGATAACGATGCCACCGCGCCGCGCAAGGTCACGCTCAAGCGCAAATCAGTGAGTGAGCTGCGCGTGGCCGGTAGCGGACCGCGCGCCACGACCAAGACGGTCAATGTCGAGTTCCGCAAGCGTCGTACTTACGTCAAACGCGAAGCACTGCAGGAACAGGACGCCCACGATCCAGGCCGAGAAGAGGCCCAGCGGGCGTTGGAGGAAGTGCAAAAGCGCCGCGATGCTGAAGAACAGGTCCGTCGCGAAGCCGAGGAAACGGCACGGCTGGCCGCGGAGGAGCAAGAACGCAAGGCTCAGGAAGAAACCAGCCGTCGCGAGGCCGAGGAGAAGGCCCGCCAGGAGGCTGAACGCCTGAAAGCCGAGGAAGAAGAGCGTAAACGCGAAGAAGAGCGCGCCCGCAAACTGGCCGAGGAACAACGCAAGCGCAAGAAAGAGCCGAAAAAGGCCACCACGCGTTATGGCCGCAAGGAATTACATGTCGCCGCAGGCGCTGTCGGTCGCAGGCGCAAACCTTCGCGCAAGGTCAGCCCGTCCGCACGGCCGACCGAGCATGGATTTTCCCTCCCTACCGAGCCCGTGATTCGTGAAGTCGCGATTCCGGAAACCATCACTGTTTCAGAGTTGGCCAAGGAACTCGCGATCAAAGCCAGTGAGGTCATCAAGGCCCTGATGCAAATGGGCATGATGGTGACCATCAATCAACCTCTGGACCAGGACACTGCCATCCTGATCGTCGAGGAGATGGGCCACAAGGCGGTTGCGGCGACAGAAAAAAATATTGAACAGGAGCTGCTGATCGAGGAGGAGGACGTCGAGGCTGAAGCGGTGTCCCGTCCGCCAGTGGTCACTGTCATGGGTCATGTCGACCACGGTAAAACCTCGCTGCTGGATTATATCCGCACCACCAAGGTTGCGGATGCGGAGGCCGGTGGCATCACGCAGCATATCGGTGCCTACAACGTGAAGACGCCGCGTGGCGTGATCACGTTCCTGGATACTCCGGGCCACGCGGCGTTCACAGCCATGCGTGCCCGCGGCGCCCAGGCGACCGATATCGTGGTGTTGGTCGTGGCGGCGGACGATGGTGTGATGCCCCAGACCAAGGAAGCAATACAGCATGCCCGGGCGGCCGGCGTTCCCCTGATCGTTGCGGTCAACAAAATTGACCGCCCGGAAGCCGACCTTGAGCGCGTTAAGTCTGAGCTGGCCAAGGAAGAAGTGATGCCGGAAGACTGGGGCGGTCAGGAATTGTTCGTCCCGGTGTCCGCCAAGACCGGCGAAGGTGTCGATGACCTGCTGGAAGGTATCCTGCTGCAGGCGGAATTGCTGGAACTCACAGCCGTTGCGGATCGTCGCGCCCGCGGCCTGGTCATCGAATCCCGCCTGGACAAGGGACGGGGCCCGGTAGCGACCATCCTTGTACAGGAAGGCACGCTGCAACAGGGTGACATGGTACTGGCCGGCAAGGAGTTCGGCCGCGTTCGCGCCATGTTCGATGAAGCCGGTAAGCCAATCAAATCCGTCGGTCCATCGATGCCGGCCGAAGTGCTCGGTTTGTCCGGTGTGCCGTTTGCGGGTGACGAGGCGATTGCTGTTGCCAATGAGCGCAAGGCCAGGGAAGCGGCGTCTCAGCGCGAAGATCGTTTGCGTGAGGGCCGTCTGGCCCAGCAGCAGGCCGCCAATCTGCAGAACCTGTTCGACAACATGGGCAAGGAAGAGCAGTTGACTGTCAACCTGATCATCCGAGCCGACGTGCAGGGCAGCGTAGAGGCATTACGTGACTCTCTGACCAAGCTCTCGAACGAGGAGGTCAACGTGAATGTTGTGGCTTCCGGCGTTGGTGCGATCACCGAGTCAGATGCTTCACTGGCACAAGCCTCCGGCGCGATCATCATTGGATTCAACGTTCGTGCAGACAGCAGTGCCCGGCGCTTCATCCAGGAAAATGAACTCGACTTGCACTATTACAGTGTCATTTACGACGCCATTGATGAGGTCAAGGCGGCCATTTCCGGCATGCTGGGGACCGAGACACGTGAGAACATCATCGGGCTGGCCGAGGTCAAGGACGTGTTCCGCTCTTCCAAGTTGGGCGCGATTGCCGGCTGCCTGGTGGTCGAGGGCGTGGTGAAGCGCCACAACCCGATCCGCGTGCTGCGTGACAACGTGGTTATTTTCGAGGGTGAGCTGGAATCGCTCAGGCGCTTCAAGGATGACGTCAACGAAGTTCAGTCCGGCACCGAGTGCGGTATCGGTGTGAAAATGTATAACGATGTGAAGCCAAAAGACCATATCGAGTGCTTTGAGCGCATCGAGGTACAGAAAACACTCTGATTATGCCGAAGCAGTTTTACAGATCGGAACGGGTCAGCGGACAGCTGCGGCGCGAACTCGCCCAGCTGATCCAGCGCGAGATCAAGGATCCGGGCGTCGGCTTTATCAGCGTCTCCGACGTCGAAGTCACCCGCGACCTGGCGCATGCCAAGGTTTTCATCACGGTGTTCGAGGCCGACAAGGCCAGAGACACAATGAAGGCGTTGCAGAAAGCAGCGGGCTTCCTGCGCAGACGTCTTGGCCACGAATTGCGGATGCGCAATATTCCGGAGCTGCATTTCCTGCACGATGCTTCGGTCGAGACCGGCCAGAAAATGGATCAGCTCATCGCTACGGCGGTCGCTTCTGACAACAAGCTGGGCGAAGACGGTGAACCTGAGGTCGCGGGTCAGCCTGAAGATTCCATGGATACGAAGACGCCCGATTCCGGGACATGAGTCGACGCCGGCGCGGCCGGACCGTCAACGGCATCATTCTTTTGGACAAGCCGGTCGGCATGTCCTCCAACCAGGCCTTGCAGACTGTGCGTCGAATGTTCGATGCCCGTAAAGCCGGCCATACCGGTAGCCTCGATCCATTTGCGACAGGCATGCTGCCCCTGTGTTTTGGGGAAGCCAGCAAAACAGCCGGATTCATGCTGGGTGCCAACAAGACCTACCGGGCAACCGCCCGTATGGGCGAGGCCACAGCCACGGGTGATACGGAAGGCGAGATCGTCGAACACCAGGGGGTGCCTGCAGTCGATGAGGGACAGCTGCGTGTTGTCCTGGCAGGCTTTCTCGGCGAAATCTCGCAGGTGCCGCCCATGTACTCGGCACTCAAGTACCAGGGCAGGCCGCTCTATGATTATGCGCGTAAAGGCGAAGAGGTCGAGCGCAAAGCCCGGGTGATCAATATTCTGAGCCTGGAGTTGCTCACCTGGAACCCGCCAATGATGGAGTTTCGCGTGCGTTGCTCCAAGGGAACCTACATCCGGACGCTGGCTGAAGATATCGCACGTCGCCTGGGTACCTGCGGCCACCTCATCGCGTTGAGGCGTGAGCAGGTGGGCGGTTTTGAGGATACCCGAATGCATACGCTGGAAGAACTCGAATCAGAAGCGGCGCACAACAGACTGGATGATTGCCTCTTACCTGTGGACGCAGGTCTGGCTCATTGGCCGGTGGCGGCCTTGAGCGCCGAACAGTCTGAGCGGTTTCAGCATGGGAACCCCGTTGAGACCGGGCTTGATCTTGCACCTGAGGTCAGGGTTTATGGTCCAAATGAGTGTCTGTTGGGTCTTGGGGAGATTGCAGCTGGTGGAAAGCTGAAACCCAATCGGGTGTTTGTTTGGGAGAAGGGCTGAATTCAGCCGATATCCTCAGGATTGTTTGCGCACAAAGCTTGTTCATAGCAACGCCGGAGGGTACAATGCACGGCTACCTGAAACCGGGGCTTCGAGGTTTTTGCAAAGACCCAAATTATTCAGGCTGATGAGTCAGCCGGGTTTTTACAAAGGCTTCGGGCTCTAGATATGGAGAACTAACCATGTCTTTAAGTGCTGAGACAAAAAGCCAGATCGTCGAAGAACACAAGCGTTCACCCAAGGACACGGGATCACCCGAGGTCCAGGTGGCATTGCTTACTTCGCGCATTCAACACCTGACCGATCACTTCAAGACCCACAAAGGCGACCATCATTCGCGCCGTGGCCTGTTGCGTCTGGTCAATCAGCGCCGCAGCCTGCTTGACTATCTGAAAAAGAAAGACGTGCAGCGCTACCGCGACCTGATCGCGCGCCTTGGTCTGCGCCGCTAAATCTTTTGTCCATCAGGATTGGCTGAATCACCTGGCGAAACCTAGTTTCATTGCCAGCGTGCTGGCGTACATACATCAAAACGGGAAATATTAAGTGCAGAAGCTGACTAAGAAATTCCAATTCGGTGACCACGAGGTCACCATCGAAACCGGGCAGGTTGCCCGGCAGGCAAGTGGTTCCGTCATCGTATCGATGAACGACACCGTGGTAATGGTCACCGTGGTGGCGCGTCGGGAAGCCGATCCCGGGCGGCCATTCTTTCCGCTGACGGTGAACTACCAGGAGAAATTCTATGCCGCAGGACGTATTCCAGGCGGCTTCTTCAAGCGTGAAGGTCGTCCTACAGAAAAGGAAACATTGACCTGCCGCCTGATTGACCGGCCCATTCGCCCGTTGTTTCCCAAGGGCTTCATGAATGAAGTGCAGGTCATCGCCAACCTGATGTCTTCCAACCCGGACGTGGATGGTGACATCCCTGCCTTGATTGGTACCTCTGCGGCACTGGCGCTTTCCGGGATCCCGTTCAGTGGCCCGATTGGCGCGGCTCGCGTGGGATACATCAACGGCGATTACGTGCTCAACCCAACCGCAACCCAACTCCAGGATTCCCAGTTGGACCTGGTCGTTGCTGGCACCCAGGGCGCCGTCCTCATGGTCGAGTCTGAAGCCAAACTTCTTTCGGAAGAAGTCATGCTGGGCGCTGTGACCTTTGGCCACCAGGGCATGCAGGCTGTGATCCAGGCGGTCAATGAGCTGGCAGCCGAGGCGGGTGTCGATCACTGGGAGTGGAACCCGGCTGAAGCTGATGCAGCCCTGGCCGGCAAGGTCGCCGGGGCCGCCACGCAGGGGCTCACCGAGGCTTATGCCATTGCGGATAAACTTCAGAGGCGTGATGCCATCTCTGCAGTCAAGGCAACCTTAATCGATCAATTGTGCGACGAGTCTGACGAAAATGCGCCCTCGGCGAGCGATGTCTCAGCTGCGTTTTCCAAACTCGAAAAGAGTCTGGTTCGCGAACACATCCTTTCCGGTAATCCCCGGATCGACGGACGTGATCTGACCACAGTGCGGCCGATCAGCGTGGAATGCGGTATTTTGCCGCGGGCGCACGGCTCTGCCCTGTTCACCCGGGGTGAGACCCAGGCGATCGTGGCCACGACGCTCGGGACGACTCGTGATGCGCAGATCATCGACGCGGTCACCGGTGAATACAAAGACCCATTCATGCTGCACTACAACTTCCCCCCGTTCTGCGTGGGCGAGACCGGTTTTATTGGCGGACCGAAACGTCGTGAAATCGGCCACGGCAGACTGGCGCGACGCGGCGTTGCTGCAGTTTTGCCGAGCATAGAAGAGTTTCCCTATGTATTGCGCGTGGTTTCAGAGATCACTGAGTCCAACGGTTCGAGCTCCATGGCTTCGGTCTGCGGTACCTCGCTATCGCTGATGGACGCGGGTGTTCCGGTCAAGGCGCCGGTGGCGGGTATCGCCATGGGCCTGATCAAGGAAGGCGACCGGTTCGCCGTGTTGTCGGACATCCTGGGTGATGAAGATCATCTGGGCGACATGGATTTCAAGGTGGCCGGAACCGCTGAAGGCATCACTGCCCTGCAGATGGACATCAAGATCGAGGGAATCACCGAAGAGATCATGAGCATTGCCCTGGACCAGGCTCGCGACGGCCGGAACTTTATCCTGGGCGAGATGAACAAGGTCATCAACGAGCCACGTGCTGAGATGTCCGAGTTTGCCCCGAGGTTGATTACCATCAAGATTCATCCGGACAAGATTCGTGATGTCATCGGCAAGGGTGGTGTCACGATTCGGTCGATCACCGAGGAGACCGGCGCCACCATCGACATCCAGGATGACGGCACCGTGACCATTGGATCAGTCAACAAGGAAGCCGGCGCTGATGCGCGCAAGCGGATCGAGCAGATCACGGCGGACATCGAGCCAGGACAGATTTTTGAAGGCAAAGTCATCAAGATCATGAACTTTGGTGCTTTCGTTTCCCTGACCCCGGGCCGTGATGGTCTGGTACACATTTCCCAGTTGTCCGATGAGCGGGTGGAGAATGTGACCGACGTGGTCAAGGAAGGAGAAATCGTCAAGGTGAAAGTGCTGGAAGTCGACAAGCAGGGCCGCATCCGCCTGTCGATGAAGGCGGTCAACGAAGACGACTGAAGCCTTCCCAGACTGGTCGTATTGAAGCGGCGCGCCTTACCGGCGCGCCGTTTTGCTGTTTGGGCCCTTAAATCCGAAGCCGAAACGGTGTTGGAAATCGGCTAGAATTCAACCTGGCATTGGAGAAATGCGTATGTCCTGGGACCGCTCTGAAGTCATGAACGCCCGCACGGGCCTGTTGGGTCTTTTCGACCGGGTTCGCTACAAGGAAATTTATCGCCAGGCGCTGGGCTTGTTGCTGGTGCTGGTTTGTGCGGTTCTGGCCGAACCCGGCCATGACCGGGTGCTTGTCGGCTTTATCCTGGCGCTTGCCGGGCAGCTGTTCCGCATCTATGCCGCGGGCACCATCTTCAAGAACAAGCAATTGGCCAGTAACGGCGCTTATTCGTTGGTACGGCATCCGCTTTATCTGGGCAATATTCTGATCCTGGGTGGTTTCAGCCTGGCGAGCGGAAATCTATGGGTCGCCCTGGCCGTGCTGGTGTTCTTCTTGGTCTGGTATCCGGCGGCCATCAAGTACGAAGATCGTAAACTGGAGCAGATATTCGGCGATGACTGGCGCACGTGGAGCCAGGACACCAACGCGGTTATGCCCAACGGGTTCAATTGGTCCCGGTTTACCGATACGCAGTGGAATGCCCGCCAGTCCATGTTACGCAACGGTGAATTACCCATATCTGCCTATCTGGTGGCCTGCGCCGTGTGGTTATGGCTGCGCGCGCATTCCTGAAGCCAATCTGAAAACGGAGTAATCGATGGAACAGATTCAGGTGCCCATTTCTCCTGGTGAACTGCTCGACAAGATCACCATCCTTGAAATCAAATCCGAGCGCATGACGGACGCCGGGAAAGTCGACAACGTAAAGCGTGAGTTGGCGTTGTTGAGCAAAACCTGGGGCGCGGCCGTGACGGTCGATGATACGGTTCAGGGTATTCATGATGAACTCAAGCGGATCAACGAGGCCTTGTGGGAAATCGAAGACGATATCCGTGACAAAGAGCGCCTGAAAGAGTTTGATCAGCGGTTTATCGAGCTCGCGCGGAGTGTGTACGTGACCAACGATCAACGCGCCCGGGCCAAGAAAGACCTGAATGCCTACCTGGGTTCTGACATCGTCGAGGAAAAATCTTACCAGGATTACACCTGACCGGAAGTACGCAGAAACGAATCCAGTTTCGCGATTACTTCATCCACCTCCACCAGGTCCATGACGCCCGGCTCCTCGATCCGGGTACCCCAGCGCAATTCCTCGGGTTCTTTTCCGCGGAACTGACGTGCGGCTTCGGGAAAACGATCGACGCACAGGTCCAGGCTCCGCCATGGGCCGCTTCGGCGTGACCAGGTCGCTGCATACAAACCGAGCACAGGCGTACCGAGGGCAGATGCGATGTGCGCGGGGCCGGAATCTGGCGACAACAGCACGGTCGCGCGCCGCAGCAGAGCCATGGATTGGCCAAGCGTGTCTTTACCGATCAGGTTGAGCACCCCATGCCGCGCGGCCGCCATGATGGCCTGCCCGGTTTCAACTTCCCGCGGGCTGGGGCCGCCGGTCAGGGCAACTCGCATACCCAGATGCTCGATTGCGTGATCTGCGACGGCCGCGTAACGCTCGGTCTGCCAATTACGCCGGGCATGGCTGGAACAGGGGCTGATCAGCAGGGTGGGTTGCTCTGCGGGAAGTTGCTGTTCGGCCCAGTCCTGGTCTTGCGAGTTAATCGGAATGTCCCATACCGGCGGCGCCGGGGGCACGCCAAGCGCCCAGGCGAACTCGAGAAAACCCTCGACCTGGTGCTGGAACGGCACGTTTCTGACTGCGTGGTTGACGAACCAGTGGTGGCGGTCACGTGACCGCTCCCGGTTCCAGCCCAGGCGGATGGGTGCTCGAACCAGGCGGCTGATGAGATTGGCGCGAAGTGCGACCTGCATGTGCAGCAGAACGTCGAATTGCCGCCCCCGCAAGCGTTCACGCAACTGCCTGATGGCATTCAGGCCGCCACGTTTGTCGAATACCACGAATTCGATGCCCGGCAGGTGGCCGAGCAGGCGATGCTCGAGCTTGCCGATTATCCAGGTGATGCTGGTGTCTGGCCATTGATGGCGTAAGGCATTGATAACCGGAACCGTGTGCGTCGCATCGCCCAGCGCTGAGAGCCGGAGCACGCACAGGCTTTTCGGGGGATCAATGAGCGGGAGTTTCATTTCGTCAGTGTCAGGCCGGTCAGGGTTCGTTGACGCAGTGCCGGGGCAACCGCACAATAGCCCGCGAGCAGACATTCATGAAAGTCCAGACACTCATCAAACGACACCATGCCATTGTATATGATGGCGAAACCATCGAGGACCCCTCGCCATCCCTGTTCGATCCGGAACATTGGCGCCGGGAGAACGGCCTGCTGGGTTCGGCGCCGGGACGAGGATCAGCCTTGTTCCTGCAAACAGAATTTGCGTCGGCGGTTTTACGTCGCTATCTGCGTGGTGGCTGGGCGGCACGAGTCAGTCACGATCGTTACCTCTACACCGGCTACTCCCGCTCGCGTCCTTTCCGGGAGTTTCACCTGCTGGTCTGGATGCGGCAGCAAGAATTGCCGGTGCCGGAGCCACTGGCGGCCCTGTGTGAACACCGTGGGGTTTTGAGTCGGGGCGCCTTGTTGACCCACACGATTCCTGGCGCGAGCACACTTGCAGACCTGCTGCCGACAGGAATCGGTCATGTCCCATGGCGGGGAGTAGGTGCCTGCATCGCGCGATTCCACCAGTCCGGCGTTGACCATGCGGATCTCAATGCCCGAAATATCCTGATGCAGGATGACCCGCAACTTGTTCACCTGGTCGATTTCGATCGAGGGCGAGTCAGTCGCGGGCGCGTAGTGGATGGACACCGGAACCTGTCGCGGCTGAGGCGCTCGCTGGAGAAGTGCTGGCCGCGGGAGAAACGGGAAGAAATCGATGACTGTTGGGACGCGTTGCTGGAGGGGTACCATGGTGGCTAGCTACCATTCCTCTCGCTTGAGTTTCGTCGATACCCCGCGTTTGCGCATGGTGCCGGCGACCGCTCGTCTGTTGTCGACTGACCTCGAGGGACGCACGGCTTTGTCAGAGACACTGGGTGTCGAGGTGCCGGAAAATTGGCCGCCTGATCTGTACGATCGCCCGGCCATGCAATATGCCCTCCAGCAACTCGGAGACCCATTGGAGCAGGGTTGGTCATTCTGGTACCTGAATTTGCGGGAACCCGAAGCACCGCAGTTGATTGGCATGTGCGGCTTCAAAGGTCGTCCCGACGCCAGGGGCAGTGTTGAAATCGGCTACTCCATCCTGCGCCAGCACCAGAATCGGGGATTTGCCTCTGAGGCCGTTGAAGGCCTGGTCGGCTGGGCTTTTAGTCATCCATCGGTCGTGGAAGTCTCTGCGGAGACGTTGCCTTACCTTAGCCAGTCCATTCGGGTTTTAAAAAAATGCGGTTTCTTGCCCACCGGGGCCGGTTCAGAGCATGGCGTGGTGCGCTATGCAGTAGCGCGTTCGCAGTTGCGCTAGCCGTTTGACCTACTGGTCCGATTCGAGCGTGGCGAGGCTGGGTCCGCCAGCGGAATTTGCCTGGCAGAGGTTGGGTAGCCGTAATTCCGAAGTCTCTCGCAACTGCAAGTGTTGGTATCGTGCCTTCAGTTGTGCCTCATCCTGCACGGTGTAGAGGGCCGGGCGCCGCTGGTAGTTGTCACAGTACTGCAGGAAGCGTGCCTTCATGTGTGGATAAAGTAGCTGGTCATAGTGATTGATATTCAGAGCTTCGTCCCAGTAAACGTTGACGTGGTCTGAAAAATCGAAAGACCTCTGAATTATCCAGAGGCCATCTTTCCATTTCAGGATCGCGGGCTTGCCTGGAACGATATCGTCTTCGAACAGGCTTCGGTAAAACCGGTGGCCTTCATAGTTCGCCACGAGATCGGCATTGGAGTAGGAGCCAGTGGTCATCTGCCCGAACAGCGCGCGTTCTGTGTAGGCGGAATGTTCAGCGGCCCGGGCCTCGTCCCCATAACGGAGATAGCGGCGGTAGAATTTGCGGCCCTGGGAGAGAAAGTGCCCCAGTTTGTCCGAACCGATCAATACCTCATTGACCTTGATCGTGGGGCCGACACCAAACAAGGCCGCAACGCGCGTGGCCCAGATGGGGTGGTCTGAATAAATGGATTCGCGCCTGGGGGTACTGAGTTTTTCGACTTCCGGTGAGTTCATGGCCCACCGTTCGAGCCTGTCCACCCAGTGATGCCCGCCAATGCTGTGATAGATGTGATTGACCACGCGCATGTCGTCGCGTGGGCCACGCCAGTCGGCGACCGCTTCACCGATTACGAGGTTGACCCGTTGGTTGAGCAGGTCCGTGGAGTCGGCAATCGGCTCCAGCCGGTTACTGAACTGGTCGGTCTCGTACGCCCCACCGGAGGGTGGGGCGGCGAGGATGAGTAAACCGATCAGCGCCAGATATCTCAGGGCAGTCCCCGTCAGAAACGATAGTTGAAGTTGAACAAGGTGTGCTCGCGGTCGCCGAAGCCGACTTCGAAGGTCAGGGCGGCTTTCTTGCTGAATTCATGCCTGACGCCGATGGCGGTATTCCAGTCGTCGGCTCCGCCCAGCACAACATCAAAATCAATCAGGCCGAGCACGGGTAACTCCACCTTGCCGCGGTGGGTTTCTTCGGTGTCCAGGTACAAACCACCGACCCAGAACTGCCAATTCTGCCGAACCAGGCCGATGCGCGGCTGGATGGTAGTTGACGTGACAGAAGATTCAAAGTTGCCGCCCAGGTCTGTGTCGGTAAATGTGGTGGTGAGACTGGTAAACCAGTTTTCGTTGCCATAGACAAGAGTAAAGCCCAAGCCCAAAACCGTTCCGTCGGAGTCCACGGCGAGTTCTCCCAGCGGGAAGGGCAGGCCTTGCACTGGAGCCTTGCTGAGGTCGATAAGCGTTTCGGACTGGAGTTGGCCGACGATACCAAAGACGTTGAGGAACGGCAGAATCCAGGCGTCGAGCTTCAAATCAAAGTGTTGGACCTCGTTCGTCACGGCGAGCAGAGATGTGTCGTCAAGCGAAATGCCGGGCAAGTCAAAATCAAGATAATCGATGTCGTAGTTCTGATCCATGGTGTAGAAATCAAGACCGATGCCGAATGGCAGAGGCAACTCGACATCACCGACACGGTCCTGCCAGAAGGGCAGGCGCGACTCCGCGGAGGCCCCCAGGGGCAACAACAGCGACAAGAGCAAGGGCAGCAGACGGCGCATGTGATTCTCCTTATTTTACAGCCGGGGAGATTATAGCCAGTGCGCCCGGCAATTTCTCATGAAGATGCATTTCCGGGCCGTATTTCAGGCTTGTAACGGCCAATCCGCAAATGACTTTTGGACTATTGCGTTTTTAAAAAATAAGATCATAATGATATCAAATTAATATCAATCGAGGCGTGTCATGATAAAAGAAATCAACCGCAAGTGTGCTTCTGGATACCTGGCGCTGGTGATTATCCCTGTGCTGAACATCCTGGATGCTTGGCTGTTTTATAAAGCCGTCAATGCCGAGTATGTGGCAGGGATTTTTCTCACGGTGTTGAGTTTCATCGTCATCCTGATTTGTTACAAGGGGTTTTTCATGGTGCATCCCAACCAGGCCAAGGTTTTGCAGTTGTTTGGCGCCTACGTGGGCAGCGTCAGGGAAACGGGTTTGCGCTGGGCCAATCCTTTTTATTCAAAGGAGGCGGTTTCGCTTCGGGTACGTAATTTCGAGAGCGAGGTGCTCAAGGTCAACGACAGTTCGGGTAACCCGATCAAGATTGCCGCCGTGGTCGTATGGAAAGTGGTGGATTCGGCTGAAGCAATATTCGAAGTGGATGATTACGAAAGCTTCGTCCATATCCAGTCCGAGGCGGCTGTGCGGAACCTCGCAACGTCGTATCCCTATGAGATCCACGACAGTGATGTGCAGGAAGGTACGATCGCGTTGCGCAGTGACCCACAGGAGATTGCAACCAAGCTCCAGGCAGAAGTTCAGGACCGGCTCGACAAGGCGGGAATGGAAGTGATTGAAGCCCGAATTTCGCACCTGGCGTACGCCGAAGAAATCGCCAGTGCCATGCTTAAACGACAGCAGGCACAGGCCATTGTCGCGGCTCGGCGGCAGATCGTCGACGGTGCGGTAGGCATGGTGAAGATGGCGCTTGATGAGTTGAAAGAGCAGGGCGTGATCGAACTGGACGATGAACGCAAGGCGGCTATGGTCAGCAACCTGCTGGTGGTCCTGTGTGGCGAGGAGAATGCGCAACCGGTGCTGAATACCGGTTCGCTGTATAGCTGATTCGGGACGACTGTGTCCAAAAAAGCGTATCCACTCCGCATTGGAGAAGACATCTGGGAAGCGGTCCGCCGCTGGTCCGACGACGAACTGCGTAGCGTCAACGCGCAGATCGAGTACCTGCTCAGGGACGCCTTGCGTAAAGCAGGGCGTCTGCCCGGTAACGAGGCCGCAAGCCTAAAGGATGATTCCGGTGATGAGTGAGGTGAGAACGCTATCCTCCGGCCAACTCTGTCTTGGTTTTAAGAACCCTCAGTAATATGGCAGGTTCCGGCCGGATACGGTAATTGTCCGCCAGCTCGCCGTGGACGATGCGACCATCGCTGTCGACCACGAAGACAGCAGGTCGAGCGGTATCGGATGGGTAACCCAGAGCCTGCAGGCCCATTGGTGTACCCCACGGGACCCGCACACCGAGTTGCCGAGCCGCACGATTTTCCGGGTCCTGCAGAAATTGCATGGGGACCTGGAACCGTTTGGCCAGGTCTTGCAGATATCTCAATGGCTGGGAACTGATAATCAAAACACGAGCACCAGCTGCTTCCACATCCTGCCAGCTGGCCGCCATTTCCTCGACTTGCCCCATGCAGAATGGACACCAGTTTCCGCGGATGAAAATCAGGATATGGGGTTGCCCGCGAAGCAGCCCGGCATTGATGGTTTGATTATCCAGGTTACGCAGCGTGAAATCCGGCAACAGTGATCCGGGTGCCATGGATGTGCTGGATGCCGGAGCGAAGGCGGAGTACCAGCGCAGGTAGGCCAACCAGGCAGCCATCGACAGACCAGCCCAGATGTGTATGGCACCTGCCGCCTGGCCATACCGCCATTGCGCGGCCATGCACATCACCAATCCCAGCCCGCCGAGAATGCTGTGTTCCACCGGGTGGCGCTGCGTGCGTGGGGGTCGGGTCAGAAAAACCCGGGTGAAAAATGCCAAGGGACTCAACGAGGCCAGGGCGAGGCCGAACCAGGACAACAAGGGTTCCTGCCCGCGTACCAGCTGCGCAAGGGCGAATAGGGAAGCGACCAGAATCCAGGCGATAAAACCCGTGATGAAGAGAGACTTCATCAATTGCTGCATCAGGGCAGGTTCGCGTCTTGTGCCGTTGGCTGGGTCAGCGTCTTTCGCCAGAATTCTGCCGCTCGGCACTTGGCCAGGTTCAGCAGTGTGCCGTCTGGATAATTGCCGTCTTCATCCCTGTCACCTGCAGGCATGGCAGTGAGGATTTCCAGCGCTTCACAAACATCGGAAACAGCGTACACGTGAAACTGGCCCTTGCCACAAGCCTGCACAACTTCTTCACGGAGCATCAGGTCGCCGGCGTTCGCCCGGGGTATCAGCACGCCTTGATGGCCATCAAGCCCCATGGTTTTGCAGGCGTCAAAAAACCCTTCGATCTTCTCGTTGACCCCGCCCACGGCCTGGATATGACCGAGTTGGTCAATGGCACCGGTCATGGCGATTCCCTGGCGGATCGGGACGCCGGTCAGCGCGCTCAGCAGACAGCAAATTTCGGCGCCTGAGGCCGAGTCGCCATCGATGCCACCGTAGCTCTGTTCGAATGCGATGGAGGCGCTGAACGCCAGTGGGTGGTCGGAGCGCAGCAGGTGACGGAGCAATCCGCCCAGGATATGAAACCCTTTGGTATGAATTGCCCCTGAGAGTTCCGAAGCCCCCTCGATATTGATGATGCCGGCCTGGCCCGCGGCGATGGTTGCGGTCAGGCGCGCCGGGAAGCCATAGCTCAAAGGGCCCGCGTGAATGACCGCCAGCCCATTGATCTGCCCTACCACTTTGCCAGCGGTCGCGATGCGGATGGTTTCATCGCTGATCAATTCCTGGAACCGACGCGCCGGCAGACTTGCACGAAATCGTGTGCGGCTGATGGTATCCTCGACATGCTGGCGCTGTACCTGCTCGGAATCTGACTTGCGTGCAATGTAGGATGCTTCGCGGACAATATCCGCTAGCCGTCCGAAACGAGCTGAGATTTTTCCCTTGCGCGCGGCAATTCGCGCGCCGTGTTCGGCCAATGCGGCCACGCCGCCCGCGGAGAAATGGGGCAACCCTTCTTCCTGGCTTAGCCGGGCAAGCACGCCAGCGTATTGAGCGACGCCTTCTTCGGTTCGTTCTATTTCAGAGTCAAAGTCCGCCAATACCTTGAACAGGTCCGAAAAATCCTGGTCCAGTTGGTCCAGTTGATAGTACAGGCCACCGCTGCCGATCATGATGATGCGTACAGAAATATCGATGGGTTCAGGTTTCAGTGAATGTGCAATGAAAGGCCAGCCCAGCTCGCTTGGTACGATTTCCACGGAACTCGTGCGCAGGCTACGCATCAGCATGCGCCACGCGCCCGGCTCAGTGAGCAGGTCGTGTGCATCGAGAATCAGGAATCCACCATCGGCCAGGACCAGCGAACCAGCACGAATGCCGCGATAGTTGGAAACGGATTGCCCCCCGGGAACAAATTCGGTTTCAACGGTTCCCAGAAGATTCTGGACGCTCGGTGAATTTTCAATGATCACCGGGCTTTCGTCTTCATCCTCGTGGCTTCGTACCACGTTGACGCCATAAGCGAGGTGTGGGTCAGGCAGTTGGCCATCAGGGTCCCCGGGAACCCGGTTCTCGATGGTATCGTTGATGACTTCCTCAATGAAACAGGAAACCGATTCGCAGTCCATCTGCCTGACGATTTCCCGCGTGAGGTTCTCGAGGATCTTGCGCGCTTCACCATCGATTAAATCCTGCATGGACTCCATGCCCGACAAGTAAACCCGGTTGGCCTGTTCCGACACCTCCGTCATTCGTTTGCTGTACTGGCGAATTTTGTCCTCTACCCGCGTCAGCTCGGCACGATCGACCTTGCCCGCGGCCACCATTTTATTGAATTGTTCCGGCGACACCGGTTTTCCGTCAATGACGGGGAAGATCGCGGTCTGGGAATATGGGCCGGCCTGCAGTTGTACCAGGGTGAGCCCGTTGTCATGGAGTTCGCTCTCCAGCGGTTCGGTGATGTGCTGAAGTTCCTGTTGAGTCTGTTCCTTGATGGCTTCTCGCCGCGACTTCATCGGTTCGCTATTGAGGGCGTCTACCATTCGGTTCTGGATGAAATCGGCCAATTCTTTCATCATTCGGCGAAAGACAGGGCCCATCCCCGCTTTCAGGGTGATTAGCCGGGGCCGATCCGGCTGTGAAAAGTTGTGCACGTAGCACCGATCCAGCTTCCTTCTGGCCTTGGGTTTCAGCTCGCGCAAAAGTGAATGGACCATGGTCATGCGGCCGGTGCCGCTGACGCCTCGCACATACACATTTTGCCCCGGGGCATCGCATTCAACCCCAAAGCGCATGGCCTCCAACGCGATGGGTTGACCGACAATGCCCTTGGCCGGGTCCACCTCGGAGGTTGAAACAAAAGGAAGTTGGTGTTCGTCGACTCGCCACCGGAGTTCTGCCGGTGGAACTTCGGATGCGTATTTCACGGGTGCCTCATCTTGCCGCTACATGACGGCATTATAGACTGGTGCCGGATCGTGGCCCGGTTGTTGCAATAGACGATAAGAGCCTGTATTTACGTGCAAAATCAAGGAACTGACCGGCCGACTGCGCGGCTGATTCCAGCATCGGCAAGTGACCGATATGGTCCTGGATTTTGACTTCACCTTGCCGGATTGCCAGATGCAGGCGGTCCGCGCCCGATACATGCACGGCACGGTCTTGCCTGCCCCACTGCACCAGTATCGGAATTTCAAGCAAGGAAATAGTCTGCTCCAATGGGACGCTATTTTTCCGGACCTGAGCGAACATGCTCTGCGCACGGACGCTCCTGTCGAGAGCGCGGCGGCCATAATGTATGCGCAATGGGTACGGCAGGTGCGGCGGCCTGGCGAACATCGGCTGGAAGACGCGGCTCTTGAATTCAGACAGGGTCTGGATTTCAAGGGGATTGCCGGACCCGTGGTCGATGCGCTCCAGCAGCTCGCCCGGCTCGCACTCTGCGACACCCAAAGGGGCCAGTAGCCATAGGGCTGATACACGGCCCGGATAGCGGGCGGCGAAACGCGAAGCGATCCAGCCACCCATGGAATTACCGGCCATGACACAGGAGTCGACACCGGCCTGATCGAGGAACCGTCTGAGTCGTTCCACCTGGCTCTCAATGTCGTACTCCAGGTCGTCACCCTGGCTGCTCTCGCCGAAGCCCACCAGATCCGGGGCGACCAGGTGAAAGTGACGACGCAGCCTCGGTGCGACTCGCAACCAATGATCGGCGTCTGCACCGAAGCCATGCAGTGCGACCAGCGTGCCCCCGTTACCACCCTCGAGGTAGTGCCAGTCCAGGTTGCCAACTTCTATCGTTCGCGAATGTAGCCCTGCGGCTTTGCGGCCGGACCACAGTATCAGCTGCGCCCATGTTCCCGGAGCCAAAAACCAGCTCGTAATCAGCGCTGTGAGAGCCAGACCCAATAAAGCCGTGAATTGGAGGTCCATGGGGCATTATGATAGAGGCTAACTCGACCATGGGTGGCACAAATGTTTCGATCCCTGATGCTTTTTTTGACCCTGATCACATCTGCACCGATTTTGGCTGAAAATAACTGCTTTCCAGATGATGTGTTGCCGGAGAACATGTTTCCGGTGGTCGAGATCGTGACGAGCAAGGGGACTATCGTCGTCGAATTGAACCGGAACCGGGCGCCGGCAACGGTCAATAATTTTCTTCGCTATGTGCTGGAAGGCCACTACAGCAACACGTTGTTCCACCGGGTTATCGCCGATTTCGTCGTGCAGGGGGGAGGGTATACCCCTGACCTGGAGGAGCGCCCGCTTCATGAACCTGTACTCAATGAGTCGGGCAATGGATTACGGAATAACACGGGGACGATTGCCATGGCCCGTTACAACGACCCGCACTCTGCGACCAGCCAGTTCTTTTTTAACCTCAAGGACAATGATTCTCTGAACCCGAGTTCGAGGAACTGGGGTTACACGGTCTTCGGTGATGTTATTTCCGGCTTCGATGTGTTGGAGGCCATTGCAGGCGTTGAGACCGCCTACAGCGCGGGACTCGACGCACCGGATGTGCCCGTGGAACCTGTGATGTTGATTGAGGCCAAGGTTCAGGAATAACGGACTTCCAGCGCCGGTTGTATCCGTGACTCTTTTTCCGACCTTTTCACGCTGATGGGTTGGGGTGAGTTTTTTGCCCTGGCGTCCGCCCTGGCCTGGGCGTATGCCGTCATACTGATGCGGCGGTCCGGCGAGACCTTGCCGGCGCTCGAATTGAACCTGTTCAAAAACTCCTTGAGCCTGCTGCTGGTGCTGATCACCATTCTGGCAGTCCACGGGATCGGTTTGCCCTCGTATTCGGCGACTGAGCTGGCGATTGTCTTTTTCTCCGGGTTTCTGGGCATTGCCGTGGCCGACACCTTGTACCTGCAAGCCCTGAACACCATGGGGGCCAGTCGCACGGGGATTGTGTCTGCACTTTACACCCCGTTCGTGGTGTTGCTGTCCAGCTATTTTCTGGCGGAGGCATTGACCGTCTGGCAATGGGGCGGTTTCGGCCTGGTGATGGCGGGGATCATGCTGGTCACCTGGCGGCGTGCGCAGACTGAAGCCGACTCCGAGGAAGTCCGCAAAGGCACCCTCTATGCTGTATTCGCCATGGCCGCCATGGCCGCAGGTATCGTCATGGTCAAGGAAATTCTCGAACAGCGGCCCCTGTTATGGACACTGGAACTGCGCATGCTGGGCGGCTGGAGTGGCATGGTGGTGTTCATTACCTTGAGGGGGTCCTGGGGCAAGGTCCTGTCACGGTACCGTCAACCGCAACCCTGGGGCATGATCATTTTGGCAGCATTCCTGGCGGGCTACCTGGGGTTCATGATGTGGTTGGCGGGCTACAAGCTGTTACCGGCGTCGGTCGCGGCGATTCTCAATGAGACCAACAACTCGTTCATCGTCTTGCTGGCGTGGTTGCTGTTGGGCGAATCAATCAATCTGCGCAAAATCACCGGCCTGGCCTTGACAGTTGTCGGGGTGATAATCATGTTGCTGGTGTGACCAAAGAAAAGGAAACTGCTCTTGGGTGATTCAAGGACGGGAAAAAACTGGCTGGCAATCATCAGCCTCCTCCTCATTGCGGCCCTGGCGCTTACACCAGTGTTGGATCGGGAGGCCGAGGCGAAGTACGAGGCGTTGTTTCAGCGCGCTTTGGTCACCTTTGCCCTGGCCCGCACCCTGAATGGCGTCGTTTCGACTATTCAGGGTACGGAATTGGCGCTGCAGCCGGCCGGTGTTGGTGTGACGCTCACCCCCGGGGAAATTCTCGATCCGGTCAATGATCTCGTGGAGCGTTTTTCCTGGATCATGCTGGGCGCGACCGTTTCTCTGGGCGTGCAACATGTTTTGCTGGAAGTCAGCGCCTGGTGGGCGCTGCAGGCCCTGGTTGTCGTGCTGTCACTGGTGATGACGTGGCTGGTTCTGAGGGAAAGATCCAGTCAGCGCGTCTTGAGGATAGTCATAGCCCGGGCACTCCTGATTGCCTTGTTCCTGCGTTTCGCTGTACCCATGACGTTAATCATCAATGATGGCTTGTATCAATGGTTCCTGGAGACGCGCTATACCGACAGTACAGAAGTCATTTCTGAGGCCGGTTTGGAGTTGGAAAAGCTGGGTAACCAGGGAGCGGAATATGAGAAGGCAGAAGAAACTGTGTCAAACGGCAGTCTTCTGGGAGTGATAGGCCGAGCCGCGGACGCGGCAGCAGAAACGCTCAATCTGCGCGTCAGGGTGCAGGAGATCAAGCAGCAGGCGGCAGCCATGATTGAACATGTGATCCAGTTGAGCGTTATTTTTATATTTCAGGCGGGTGTTCTACCCATCGCTTTCTTATGGATTTTTCTCCAGACACTAAAATCGGTGTTTCGGCCAATAAAAACATAACATACTGAATAATATATATATTATCTCTTCTCTCATTCTCAGCGACTCATCGAAGGGAAAATTCCTACAATAATATGTTTGACATAAATGTCTATATATGACATAAATGTCAACCAAGAGGGGTTATCGAGTTTCGCTGGGTAGCCGGTTGCTTCGGCAGATGAAAGGGGGATCTGTCAGGAGCGAAACGGGGGAGCCGGCTTCTCCAGCGAACCACCGACAGGGTTCGGCCTGAAATCAGGCCGGACTTTGTCCTATGCGGTTTTCGGCACAAAGGGAAGGTGCGCAAAAATGCATGACAGACCCACGACAAGCAGAGAATTCCCTGGACTCGATGGCCATTTAAGGGAAGCCGCCATTCTTACCCGGGCAGTCGAAAACGTCTTGCGCAAGCTGATCCGCCTGCTGATCGGCAGAATATCCCTGACCCGCCTGCAGGAGTTGATCCGGTTGATCTTCGTGCAGGAAGCTGAAGCGTTTGTGAAGCGTGAAAAGCCAGGGAAAAATGTTCCAATGACCAAATTGGCCTTGCTGACCGGTCTGGATACCCGAACCTTGGGGAAGGTGATGGAAGAGACGGCCACAGGGACCCCAGTTCATGAAAGCAAGAATTTTTTGAGAGAAATTACTCCAGAGTGCAGTGTTTTGGATTTCTGGCAGGTAAATAGTCGGTATCTTGACGACGACGGCCAGCCACTTGAATTACCGATTAAAGGGGATGTTCCCAGTTTTGAATCCTTAATTTCTGAAACCCTCACTTCCAGGGGGGTGACGGAAAACTCTCTATTGGAAAGACTTCGAACCAGCAAAGCCGTTGAAATAACCAGTGATGGGAAGGCCATCCGAATGTTAGATAGACGTTTTTGGCCCTTTCAGCAAAAGGACGACTCAGCGACGCTGGAGATTGGATTAATTTCAGTGGGAAATCTGATTGATACGGTCAGCTACAATCTATTTGCTCAAAAAAACGGAGAGGAGCCGCACTTCCAACGCTCTACTTGGACTCATCGGCTCTCATCGAGCCAACAAGCGAGCCTACGCGCCACAATTAGAAAACTGTTGACTGATTCGGAGGTTCAGGTCACGGAAATATTGGGGCGTTTTGAAGACGAGGAGATCGAACAGGATCAGATTACGGTTGGCGTCGGGATTTATTACTTTGAGGAACCTATCGACAATCCCTAAAAACTTAATATTTCGGATTTGTACACAACCCAGCAATTACTTACCGGATCGCTCTAGTGCTTTCCTCTTTATGGCGCGCCCGGCAGGACTCGAACCTGCTACCTCAAGATTAGGAATCTTGCGCTCTATCCTGATGAGCTACGGGCGCGTCGGGTGAATTGTACCGGAGCACAGGTTTCAGGGGCTACTGACCAGCGCCAACCAGGTGCCGTCGGGACTGGCGGCCAGACGGCTGATGTTATCGATCCCGAACTCAGAAAAGTCCGCGGCCAGCATCCACTGGTTTTGTAAGCGGGTTCGCAGATAAAGTTTACTGCCGTTGCCGGTCCAGTAATTCCCGGCCTGATCGATCTCAAAATCCTCTGACCCTGGGAACAGGTCGAATTCACCTGTGACTTTGCCGGTGTTCGTGTCTATGGATGCGACGCGCCAGGGTACCCGGTTCTTGTCGACGAAGAGCACGGCCCCCGTTTCGGGGTGGCGCCGCAAGGTGCGCCCAATGTTTTTATAAACCTCCACCGACGGTTCTGGCCCGACCCTGGCGGTGTGCAGTGTGAATGATTCCCCCAATATGAACAGTGCGAGTTCGTGTCCGCTGAACCAGGTGTGATAGCCCACGGGTTCGACGTTGGGAAGCAGCAGGCTGGCCTGACCATCCTCCAGCTCGATTCGCCACAGGCGCTGCCTTTGATCCGGTTCCACCCTGATCACCGAGACCGCATTGTGTCCGGGAATGGGGGTTGGGGAATATTCGCTTTCTGGCGAATGGTTGACCGCTGCCAGTGATCGCTCAGTCATGGAATAGCCCCAAATATCGGTCTGCCCATCAGCCTGTTCGGAGGTGAAATAGAGCACCGTGCTGTCCGGAGAGAAATGAGGCTGGTTGTGGTACCCATGAGCAGGGCTGATCCGATGGGGTGGGCCGGCGATACTTGTGGCATTAAGCGGTACCAGCCAGATTTGGGCAGACGGCAGCGACTGGGCGCTTCCAAGTGCCGGAAAACCGAACAGGGTGGCAAAGAAAAGCAGACGGGAAGTGACCTGGGTGATGAAGTATTTCAATGAATTCATCCTTTTTTCACGAGGTCCACCAGGTCGCATGTGATCTCGTCCATGCGCCAACCCTGCAAACGTTCCGGAACACGATCCGGGTTGAATATCAGTTCTTCCAGTTCGCGTTTGGGCGCCAGGACCGCAGGGTCCAGCTGCAGTTCAGCTGCCTTTGCATGAACTCGGTCCCGCATCCTGTTCAGTAATTTTCGCTGCACATTGCTGAGATTCTCCAGCGGTTTGAGTGAATTGCCTGAATCGAGGACCTGGTTCACCAAGGTGCAGATACTGTCCGCATAACGCTTGGCGGCCCTGGGATGCAGTCCCTCGAGCCGTTCAAGATCGGGGGCCGTCCGCAGTTTGCGGTCTGCGATGGCCAATAGTATGGGATCCGGGACAATGAACCCGCGCGGGCGATTTTTCTCAATGGCTTGTTGCTCACGCCAGCCAGCCAATGCCTGCAATACCGTCAGAGACAAGCCATCCAGACGTCCGGCGCCGCGGATTCGTTGCCAGAGCTGATCAGTCGGAACCGGGTTGCGGGCACGTTCCAGCTGCCGGTTACAGTCTTCTCTGAACCATTCCAATCTGTCGAGCTTGGCCAATTTTTCTTCGAGCAGTGACCACATCATGGGCAGGAGACAGACGTCGAGGGCGGCATAGTGCAGCTGTGCATTCCGCAGAGGCCGTGCGCACCAATTGGAACGGGTTTGCTCCTTATCCACCGTCAGCCCCAAGAGCCACTCGACTGCTGTGTGGTATCCCATTTGCAGGGGTTTGCCCAGCAGGGCGCAGGCTGTTTGCGTATCGATGAGAGGTTCCGGAAGCGCTCCAACGGCGTATTGGAGGACTTCCAGGTCCTCTGAAGGGCTATGGAAAATCTTCTGGATGTCAGGGTCGCGCAGCAGATCGGCCAGGGGCTCGAGCGAATCCAGTGCCAAGGGGTCCACCAGCCAAACTGTTTGTCCATCGGAAATTTGTACCAGGCCGAGATTGGCGTGGTAAGTCCGTTCCCGGACAAACTCTGTATCCAGCCCGAGCAGGGGGCGCCGATGCCATACCTTGGCGGCGCGGATCATATCCGAGCTGGATTGCAGCATCAGCGCGTTATCAGCGGCTTTCAGTGCTAATTCAATGTGTTGTGCTTGACTCATTGCATTCAGAAAAGTCACTCATCCGGATAGGTTTCTTGGCGCGGTCCCGTCTGGCCCAGCGCTGGCTTGTCGTTACCTCTCTGGTGCGATATGGTGAACTTTCGCCCGTTGGCGCCCTCGCCAGCAGCGGCAACCTTACCACGGGAATCCTGCCCAAAACGGAATTTGCATGTGTAAAGTGCCCTCATTTTTTTGCTGGCTGCTCATGATGACTGCGCTGTCTGGCGTGCCTGGCCCGATGCGGGACGGCTGGGCTCAGCAGAATGAAGTCGGGTTCCAGGAGAGCAATCCGCAGACGAGCTGGGCCCGGTTGCCTGATCCAGAGCAGGATGCCTTGCTCGAGCAACTGCTTTCGGCGCTGGCTGAGAGGCCAGACAATAGTGGAATATTGACCGAGTTGGATGACCTCCTGTCGGATGTGCTGATCCAGGCGGAAGCGTTGGCCGACGAGGGCCAGTTGTCGGAAATGGGGCAGTTACTGGATGTGGTGCGCGGCATCAATCCGGGCAAGTCCGGGCTCAGGCAGGCCCGGGAGCGCCATGAGGCCCTGGTGCAGGTGGAGCACTGGCTGGCGAATGCCGACCTCGCACTCAACAGTGGCAAATTGGTGGAACCCCAATCGCAGAGCGCTGCCTACTTTTATCGCAAGGTGCTTGCGATACAGCCCGAAAACATCCAGGCCATGGCGGGTCTCGGACAGGTGCAGTCCGGGCTAATCCAGCGAGCGCAGGTAGCGGCCCAGGAAATGGACTTTGAACTGGCGGCAGACTGGTTACTGGAAGCCGAAGGAGTCATGGATGACCAGTCCCAGGTCGAGTTGGCTCAGGCCAGGATCGCAAATGCGCGAGACGCGCAATCTGATCGTATCGAACAGGAAATCATGAGCCTGTTGGCGCAAGGGCAGTTCAACCGGGCGGAGATCATGCTGATCGATATGGTTGCACTGGGTACCGGGGAGGGAAAAATCGCCGTGTTGCGCCAGCGAATCGATGAAGCCCGGGCCTATGGCAACTTTTCTCCGGGCCAGGTCGTCAGGGATGCATTCCATCGCCAAGCTGGATTTGCTCCGGAGGTGGTAGTTATTGTCGCAGGTAGTTTTCTCATGGGTTCGGCCGAAGGTGAGACGGGTGCCTCGGATGAAGAATTCCCCCAGCATCGGGTCACCCTGGCGAAGGGCTTTGCACTGGGCAGGACTGAGGTTACGGTTGGAGAATTCAGGGGCTTTATCGAAGCCACCGGGTATCGAACGCATGCACAGGAAGAGGGTGTTTCACAGGTTTATGACGAACGGTCAGGGCGCCTGACCGAGCGTGAAGGGATCAGTTGGCGTCATGATTTTTCTGGCCGGACCGCGCATGACGAGAGCCCTGTTCTGCATGTCACCTGGGACGATGCCCAGGCCTATGTCGATTGGTTGTCATCGGTGACTGGAGCGTCCTATCGCTTGCCCTCTGAAGCCGAATTCGAATATGCCCTTCGGGGCGGATCGACAACACCCTATTGGTGGGGCGAAGCTACGCCGCCAGACGAGCTGGAAAATCTCACTGGGGACGGTGATACATCATCCCGCAATCGCAACTGGTCAGTCGCCTTCAAGGGGTATGCGGATGGCCATTGGGGTCCTGCCCCGGCAGGTTATTTTCCTGCCAACGGTTTTGGTCTTCATGACATGGCGGGAAATGTCAGTGAGTGGGTTGCCGATTGCTGGCATGCGAATTACATGCGAGCGCCAACTGACGGTTCTGCCTGGAACAACCCAGGGTGTCAGCGTCGCGTGGTGCGTGGTGGTTACTGGGCCGGCGCCCCCAAGCAATCCCGTTCCGCCGCGCGCCTGTTCGCCGATGCCAGTCTGCATGGCCCGCGTGTGGGGTTCAGAATAGCGCGGGATCTCTGAAGGGCCCGGGCCGGACCTCCAGCTCAGTCGGTTTCGGTCAGGACCGTGTTGAGAATCCGGGCCAACCGGCGGCCGGCCAGTTCTATGCGATCCAAAGCCAACAACCAACTTGCTGCAGCGAATTCCGGGGTGATTTCAGCTTGGGGCGGGTAGCCCGTCTGCCGCACGAGCCGGTGGGACTCGCGGGCCCACACATCCGCTTCCTTAGCCTGCCAATTCGCTGGCAGGGGGGCGTCCATCCGGGCGATCAGGTCCGGGGTTAATAACTGCCATTCAGGGTAGTTCTCTTCAAGCAGGGCATGGTCCCAGAAATAGTGCAGACCCATCTCCTCACCCTGATAAATAACTTCAGTATCGTTGCCCCCGCGATCGTAAACATATCCAACGTGCAGGGGTTGATGAATGTCGCCAACAAAATGGCACACACGCGCCCAGGCTTGCCAGCGGGTTTCCGGATCGGCGTTGGCGTTGCCCAATTCCGCGGCATAGCGTCCGATTGCGCCGGCAACGCAGAGATCATCCTTGCAGTCTCGGGCGGGTTCGAAGCCAGCTTCACTCCTGGGTACGTTGATGTAGTGCTGAGGACGGCTCCAGTTTCCCTCCGGTGTCGCCCGGAAGTCATCCGGCCAGTTGCAGGCCGCCGCAATCACATCTGAATCGCTTGAAGACATGATCTGGTGAAGCGACTCCCGGGCTGCCGGCGTCAATTGCTCCTGGGCCAATTGCCCGACCACCTGGTGAATTTCCGGCCCCCAGGCATGGCTGCTCACAGGCAAGCAAAGCACTACCGCCGTCAGGCCTGCCAAGGTGACTCTTGCAGATAAGAGAATATTCATTTCGCTATTGTCGCGCAAAACCGATCGGAAATCAGGAGGCAGAAAAAACGCAGGGTGCCGAAGCACCCTGCGTGGTTGGTGGCCGTCAGGCCGATTGAGT
>JAHEFS010000001.1 GCA_024640045.1 Chromatiales bacterium
ACGAATAACTGGGCATAATAATTAAGTTCAGAGCAAAAACCACGAATAAGGCAGAAGCGATAGTTTCGCTTTCGGCTGCGGATTCAACTGAACTATGCAACTGGTTGGAGCAGTGCCTAATACCTTGAACTTAAGTTCACGCATAGGAGGCCGAACGGGTTGACTTGCTGTTGTTAGGAAATGCGCCATTATTGCGACGAATTCTGGCAAGAGAAATAAAAAAGGCTTATGAAAATGCATAAGCCTTTGAATTATCTGGTGGTGATGGGTGGACTTGAACCCCGTTCCGTACTCGGCATTCGGTTGCAGGTATCTGATCTTCTCGGAACGGAAGTGTGTGGCGCCGGGAAATACCGCGACCCTTGGTGCCAGGTCCGCCGTCGACACAAATGATAAGGGCCCCGTTCAGGGGCCCTTTGGCATTTGGTGGTGATGGGTGGACTTGAACCACCGACCTCAGCATTATGAGTGCCGCGCTCTAACCAGCTGAGCTACATCACCTTTGGGGGCGCAAATTCTCTATTCCCGGGCGGTGCTTGTCAACCGCAAATCCGTGTTTTTACTCAGAACCGGTAGCCGTAAGTCTCGTGAAACCGGTCCTGGATTTCCTGCAGGCTGGGCGTGTGGCCCTGTGGTCCCTGGTGCGCGACCTTGATGGAACCCATGACCGAGCCGATCCGGCAGGAAGTCACCAGGTCCAGATCGTTTTCGATGCCATAGATCAGGCCAGAACGATAAGCATCGCCGCAACCGGTCGGGTCCAGCACGGCTGCCGGCGTCACAGGTTCGATTTCACGGTGCTCGTTCCGGGCGTACAGCGACGAACCTTTCGAACCGCGGGTCACGATCAAGGCTTCGACCTGGGCGGCGATATCGGCACCGCGCAGGCCCGTGCGCTCCTGCAGCAGCTGGAATTCATAGTCATTCAGCACGATCCAGTCGGCTTCTTCGATGAAAACTTCAAGCTCGTCACCGTTGAACAGGGTCATGGCCTGCCCCGGGTCGAACAGGTGTGGGATGCCCGCATCCTGGAAGTCCCTGCTGTGCTGCAGCATGGCCATCTTGCCGTCCGGCGCCACGATGCCCACGGTTATTCCCTCGGTTTCCGCCACCTTGTTCAGGTACGACTGCTGCATCGCACCGGGGTGGAAGGCGGTGATCTGATTGTCTTCAACATCGGTGGTGATGAATGCTTGCGGGGTGAATTCACCCGGCAAGTGCCTGACGTACCGGGTCGAAATGCCGAGTTTGTCCAGGTGCTCGCGGTAGGGGCCAAAGTCGTCGCCGACCGTTGCCATGGGAAACGGCTCGCCGCCGAGCAGTTTGACGTTGTAGGAGATATTGCCCGCCACGCCACCAAATTGCCGGCGCATTTCCGGCACCAGGAAGGAAACGTTCAGAATATGAACTTTCTCCGGAAGGATGTGGTCTTTGAACCGCTCCGGGAACACCATGATGGTGTCATAGGCCAACGAGCCACAGATCAGCGCCGACATTTTTCACCCTCAAAACTACGCGAATGCGCGCATTCTATCTGATTTGGGCAGCGCGCCGGCTGATTTGCCTCAAACTCGCATGAATACTGGGTTAACAAGGGTGAGTTGGCTTGCTGTACCCGGGGCGGGCTGATACATTAGCGGGCCCTTGTCAGGCACCCTGAACCGGATTACGTCAATATGATCTTCAAGAGTCTACGCGGCCTTTTTTCCAACGATCTTTCGATCGACCTGGGAACGGCCAACACGCTGGTGTATGTCAGGGGGCAGGGCATCGTCCTGAATGAGCCGTCCGTTGTGGCGGTGCGCATGGACCGGGGTCCGGGTGGCCCGCAGTCCGTGGCGGCAGTCGGTGCCGAGGCCAAGCGCATGCTGGGCCGCACGCCCGGCAACATCCGCACGGTCCGGCCCCTGAAAGATGGCGTTATCGCCGACTTCAACATGACCGAGGCCATGCTGCAGCATTTCATCAAAAAAGTGCATGCTTCTCGCTTTTTGCGCCCCAGCCCCCGTGTCCTGGTCTGCGTGCCCTGCAGTTCCACCCAGGTCGAGCGCAAGGCGATCAAGGAATCCGCCGAAGGCGCCGGCGCCCGTGAAGTGTTCCTGGTCGAGGAGCCGATGGCCGCCGCGATCGGTGCCGGCATTCCGGTACACGAAGCCCGCGGCGCCATGGTGCTGGATATTGGAGGCGGCACGTCTGAAGTGGCCGTGATTTCGTTGAATGGCCTGGTCTATTCCAACTCGGTCCGGGTGGGCGGTGACCAGTGCGATGAGGCCATCATCAACTTCGTTCGCCGTAACTACGGCACCCTGATCGGCGAGACAACGGCCGAGCAGATCAAGATCAAGATCGGCTGCGCCTGGCCTGACAAGGAACCGGAAGAATTGTCGGTCTCTGGCCGCAACCTGGCCGAAGGCGTTCCGCGGCGCATCACCATCAACAGCAACGAGGTGCTCGAGGCGCTGAATGAGAGCCTGTCCAGCATTCTCGACGCAGTCAAGATCGCACTGGAACAGACACCGCCGGAACTGTGCGCCGACGTGGTCGAGACCGGTATCGTGCTGACCGGCGGCGGAGCCCTGTTACGTGGCCTGGACCGCCTGATCAGCGAGGAAACGGGATTGCCAGTTTTTGTGGCAGACGATCCGCTGACCTGCGTGGCGCGTGGCGGCGGGCGTGCCCTGGAGTTGATGGACCAGAATTCCGGCGATTTCTTCACCACCAGCTGACCGGTCAGGAAGATGCTCATGCCGTCATCCGGGGAAGCAGGCACGCTTTACCTGTCGGGGTGATCATTGCCCCGGCTTGACCCCAGTGGTTCCCCTCGGCTCATTGGCCAGGAGAGCGTGCGCACCGCGCGCCTGATGGTCTACCTCTTGTTGGCGATCGTTCTGATGGCCATGGATCAGCGTGGACAGTACGTCCAGCATGCACGAGGCATGGCGCTGGTCGTGCTCGAGCCTGTTTTCCACCTGGTCGATTGGCCTGCCCGCGCCATTAGAGGGGTGCGGACCTACTCGCGTTCGTATGGCGATTTGGTTGACGAGAATGAAACGCTCGAACAACTGCTGCTGAGACAGTCCGGTTCGGTGCAGCGCCAGCGAGCTCTACAGCAGGAAAATCGGCGGCTTCGGGAAATGCTGGAAGCCACTGATGGCCGCGAGTTCAGTTACCGTTTCGCGGAAATGCTGCAGGTTGATCTTGATCCCCTGTCCCACCAGGTGCTGATTGATCATGGGAGCGGCGATGGTGTTTTCGAAGGGCAGGCCGTGATCGATGGTCAGGGGATCATGGGGCAGGTCGAGCACGTGCTGCTGAATACCTCCACGGTCCGATTGATTTCCGACCCTGACCACGCACTGCCGGTTCAGTCGAGCCGTACGGGTCTGCGCACGGTGGCTTACGGGACGGGTTCCACCGATTCGTTATTGTTACCCAACGTCCCCTTGCAGGCGGACGTGCGCGAGGGCGACCTGCTGGTGACCTCGGGTCTCGGCGACCGGTTTCCGGCGGGTTTCCCCGTGGCCACGGTCGCGACCATCGAGCGCGGTGAGGGTGAGATGTTCGCACGGGTCTATGCCCGGCCGCTGGCGGCCCTCGATCGCGGCAGGGAGGTTCTGCTGGTGCTGCCCACGCCGGGTCCGGCGCCCGCCTTGGAAGTGCCGGTTGATGACACGGTGGGTTCTGTTTCTGAAGTGGCGGACGAAGGAGGGCAGCCATGAGCCGGCGCGGCGACAGGTGGGGCACCCTGGCGCTCGTTTTGATCGCCGCTGCCCTGCTGATGGTGCTGCCATTGCCGGGCGTGCTCGACTTACTGCGGCCCTACTGGGTGGCGCTGGTCCTGATTTACTGGGTGTTGGAGGACCAGGGTTCGTTTAGCCTGGGCCTGGCTTTTCTCATTGGTTTGCTGCTGGACCTGCTAACGAGCAGCCTGCTGGGCCTACATGCTCTCAGCCTCGTCATCATGGTGTACCTGGTCGAACGGTTTCGTGCCCGGATCCGGTTTTTTCCGCCCTGGCAGCAGGCCGCGACCGTTTTCGCCCTGCTGGTCAACGACCGGATCATCCTGTTGTGGATTGCAACCTTGCTGGGTGAGCCGCTGCCGACCTGGCACTACTGGTTGCCGCCCCTGGTGGGCGTGATCATCTGGCCTTGGCTGTTTCTGTTTCTCGATCGCGCGCGCATTGGGCAACGCACTCCGCGGGCGTGATGATACAGACCGGCCGGCAACAACCGATCAAGGTCCAGGCTGACGAGCAAAGGCTTTTCGTGTCTCGTGCCCGGGCCGGCTTCCTGGTGATCCTGCTGTGCCTGCTGGCACTGACGGCGCGTTATTTTTACTTGCAGGTTTACCTGCATGATGACTTTTCGACCCGGTCCGAGAGTAACCGGATGCACGTGCAGCCTGTGGCCCCCAACCGCGGGCTGATTTATGACCGGCGTGGCCGGTTGCTGGCCGAAAACCGTCCGGCGTATCGGCTCGAATTGGTGCCGGAAGAGGCGGGCGACGTCGAAGCCACTCTGGACGCTCTGAGCGATGTCGTTGCGATCAGCGACGACGATCGGGAAAGATTTCAACAAAACCGCAACCGCTACCGCGATTTCCAGGGCATCCCGGTTCGCTTCAACCTGGATGAGGAGGAAGTCGCCCGCTTAGCTGTCAACCGGCACCGATTTCAAGGCGTGGGCGTCATTCCCTACCTGTCCCGGTATTACCCTTATGGCGAACTCCTGACCCACGTGTTGGGATATGTGGGAAGGCTCGACGCGGCCGATCTCAGGTCGGTGGACGAGGCCAATTATCGCGGCACGACCCATATCGGCAAGACTGGTATCGAGCGGTACTACGAGGACAGTCTGCACGGCCTGAGCGGAATTGAACGGGTTGAAACCAACTCGCGTGGACGGGTATTACAGCTGCTGGAGCGGCAGGACCCGGTGGCCGGTCATGACCTGATTCTGTCGCTGGACGTGGCGGTGCAGCAAGCGGCCTGGGAGACACTCGGGGAACGCACAGGCGCGGTCGTTGCGATCGACCCACGGGATGGCAGCGTGATTGCAATGGTCAGCAAGCCCTCCTATGACGGCAATGCTTTCGTTCACGGGATTAGCGGGAAAGACTACCAGGACATCCTCAATGCGCCGAACCGGCCCTTGTTCAACCGTGTCACCAGCGGGGGCTACGAGCCCGGTTCCACCCTGAAACCGTTCATTGGCCTGGCGGGTCTGGAGCTGGATGTGACCCGTAGAGACGCGCGAATTTTCTCCAACGGCGCCTATTACCTTGACGGGCAGTCGCGTCCGTTCCGCGACTGGAAAGACGGCGGGCACGGCTGGGTCGATATTCGTGGTGCGCTGGAACAGTCGGTCAACACCTACTTTTATGGCTTGGCGCTCAACCTTGGAATCGATCGCATTCACGACTACCTGGACCAGTTCGGTTTCGGCAAGCTGACGGGCATTGACGTTCCCGGAGAGAGCAGTGGGCTGCTGCCCTCCAGGTCGTGGAAAAGGGGCCGGTATAACGAGGCCTGGTACCCGGGCGAAACGGTCATCAGCGGGATTGGCCAGGGCTTTAACGTGGTCACGCCGCTACAGTTGGCCACTGCCCTGGCCGCGCTGGTCAATGGCGGGACTGTCCGACAGCCCCGGCTGTTGTTTGCGGAGAAACCTTCCGATGGCGGCATTGCACGACGGGTCGAAGCCCCCGTGGCGGGTACGGTTCCGGTAGTCGACGCGGAGGACTGGGGGGCGGTGCTGGAAGGCATGCGCCGGGTGGTCAACGGCCCGCGCGGAACGGCGCGAAGCGTGGCCCTGAACGCGGATTACGAAATTGCCGGCAAGACCGGTACGGCACAGGTCTATGGCTTGGCAGTTGGCGAGGAATACGAGGAAAGCGAAGTGGCTGAACACTTGCGCCACCATGCGTTGTTCATCGCTTTTGCCCCGTTCGAGGACCCACGCATTGTCGTCGCCGTGGTGGTGGATCACGGCGGCGCTGGCTCCACCCGCGCGGCGCCAGTGGCGCGTGCTGTGCTGGATGCCTGGTTACAGCAGGAGTGGTCGCCATGAGGCGCCTGCTGCCGGGCTGGGTGGGGTTGCCGCGACTGGATCCGGTACTGCTGGCGCTGATCCTGCTGGTGCTCAGTCTTGGCCTCTTTGTGGTCTACAGTGCATCCGGACAGGATATAGGCATGGTCGAGCGTCAGGCTGTCCGGATCGGGATCGGGTTACTGGCCATGCTGGTATTGAGCCAGGTTCCGCCTCACGTGCTGCGTGCCTGGACGCCCTGGCTGTACTTGCTGGGCCTGAGCCTGGTAGCGGCGACCTGGGTATTCGGCGTTGGTCGTGGCGCTCAGCGCTGGCTGGATTTCGGCATCGTACGTTTTCAGCCTTCAGAAATCATGAAGCTGGCCGTGCCCATGATGGTGGCGTGGTATCTGCACCCCAGGGTTTTGCCGCCGAACAGCCGGAACATTCTGATGGCGTTGCTCATCATGGCTGCGCCGGCATTTCTGATTGCCCGGCAGCCCGACCTGGGTACCGCCTTGCTGGTGGCGATGAGCGGCGGGTTTACCCTGTTCCTGGCGGGTCTTCGCTGGCGGGTCATCCTGGGGTTTGCCGGTGCGGGGGTCGCCGCGGCACCTTTGCTCTGGATGGGCATGAAGGAATACCAGCGAAACCGGGTCAGAACCTTTCTCGACCCCGAGGCCGACCCTCTCGGCCAGGGTTGGAACATCATCCAATCGAAGATTGCCGTGGGCTCCGGAGGTGTTACCGGAAAAGGCTGGCTGCATGGCACACAGTCGCGACTGGAATTCATACCCGAGCGGCATACGGACTTCATTCTCGCCGTGTTGTCGGAGGAGTTCGGGTTCCTCGGGATCTGTGTGTTGCTGGCCGTTTACCTGATGCTGATCGCGCGTGGACTTTATGTCGCCAGCCTGGCGCGGGACACTTACTCTCGCCTGCTGGCGGGGAGCCTGGCGATGATCCTGTTTGTCTACGTGACTGTCAACGGTGGCATGGTCTCGGGCCTGCTCCCCGTGGTCGGCGTACCGTTGCCACTGATCAGTTATGGCGGGACCTCAGCGGTCACCTTGCTGGCGGGCATGGGCATCATGATGTCGGTTTATGGACACAGGAAATTCATCCATTAATGTGAATCTATCAGGGTTTGAGTGGTCTGTTCGGGTACACTTTGACCGGAGCCGTCGAGCAGTCCGGACACCCGGGGCGGGAATAAATTGACAGGTAAGCGTATGAAGCAGATCGTTATCGGGCTGGTTTTCATGGTTTTCGCGCATTGGGCCAGCGCCGAAGAGGCGCACCCGGGCGCACAGGCGTTTGTCGACCGGGCCGTGCAGGAGCATGGTTTCGACCCCGAGCAGGTCAACCTGCTGCTGGCCGAAGCACGCTTCCAGCAGTCCATCGTTGATGCCATGACGCGTCCAGCGGAAGGAAAACCCTGGTTCGATTACCGCCCCATCTTCCTCACGGAGAAGCGCATCGAGGAAGGAGTTGCTTTCTGGCGTGAGAACCGTGAACTGGTGGAGAAGGTGGCGAAGCAATTCGGGGTCGACCCGCAATTCATCGTCGCCATTATCGGTGTCGAAACCTTTTACGGAAGAATTACCGGCAATTATCGTGTCATCGATGCCCTGGCCACGCTCGGGTTCTACTATCCAGAGGAATTGTCCAGGGATCGTTCCGGTTTTTTCTCCGGTGAATTGTTGCAGTTCATGTTGCTGGGCCAGGAAGAGAATCTGCCGTTGACCGAAGTGACCGGGTCCTACGCAGGCGCGATGGGTATGGGGCAGTTCATTCCCAGCAGTTATCGCGCCTATGCGGTCGATTTCGATGGCAATGGCAGCCGTGATTTGTGGAGATCGACGCCCGACGTCGTTGCCAGCGTGGCCAATTACCTGCATCAACATGGCTGGAAGGAAGGCGACCTCGTGGTCAGCAAGGCGGTCAGGAATGGTTCAGCGGACGAATCGGCCATTGCCCGCGGCAACTACAAGCCTGCACAGACCGTTGCCAGTATCGCCGAACGCGGATTCCTCTCTGCTCCGGACCTCGACCCGGAACGCCTGGCCGCAGTGCTGGAACTGGAAGAGAAAGATCGTTCAACCTACTGGCTGATTTTCGACAATTTCTACGTGATCACTCGTTATAACCGCTCACCCCTGTATGCGATGGCCGTGTTGCAACTGGGCGAGGAAATACAGGCCGGGCTGGCCGAATGAAACGGTTTCCCTGGTATCTGTTCCTGTTGGCGGTCACGCTGTTATTGGGCGCCTGTGCGGGCGAACCCAAGCGGGACGAGCAGGCCGACGGGCCTTCTTCCCGAAAGATTTCTTCAGCCGATGTGGCCGATGCCGTGCCTCGTCCGGAATCGCGGGCACGCTACGGGAATCGTTCGCCTTACGAGGTGCTGGGCAAGCGTTACACGGTCATGCAGAGCAGTCATGGTTATCGCCAGCGAGGCATTGCTTCCTGGTATGGCAGTAAATTCCATGGGCGGCGCACGTCCAGTGGTGAGGTTTTCGACATGCACCTGGCCACGGCGGCCCATCGCAACCTGCCGCTGCCCACTTACGCCGAGGTGACCAACCTCGACAACGGCAAGAAAGTGGTCGTCAAGATCAATGACAGGGGGCCATTTCATGATGACCGCCTGATCGACTTGTCTTACGGTGCGGCCATTCGCCTGGGCATGACCGGCACGGGCACGGCCCGCGTGGAAGTTCGAGCCATCAGTTTCGATGAGCCCGCGCCCCAGCGTGTGGCGATGAAGCAGGCGGATGGAACCTTCCTGCAGGTGGGGGCCTTTCGCGAACGGGAGTCAGCTGAAGAGTTGGCCGGAAGAATGATGGAAGAGCGCCTGCAGCCGGTATCCATCCAGAATGGTGGTGGGTACTTCAAGGTGTGGATCGGGCCGTACCAGGAAGAGCGTGATCTGCAATTCGCTATGAACCGTGTTGTTGAACTGGGGCTCGAGCGCCCTCATAAAGTGAAGCGCTGAAGCGCAAACCCTGGAAGGTTTCCCTTGCTTGCACTTCTGCCCACAAAACGGAACGATGACCGACCCATGAAAATGCTTTACAGAATCCTGTCACTGGGCCTGCTGCTGCCCGCCAGCCTGTTGGCCCAGATCCCACCGCCCACCGGCATGCCGACACCCGCCGCGCCGCAACTGAGTGCCACCAGCTATATCCTGATGGACTACGACAGCGGCGAAGTGCTGGTCGAGCATGAGGCAGACAGTCGCCTGGATATTGCCAGTATCACCAAGCTGATGACCAGCTATGTCGTATTCCATGAACTGAACGGCGGCAAGATCGCGCTTGACGATGTCGTAACCATCAGTGAAAACGCATGGCGTACTGGCGGTTCCCGCATGTTCCTCGAGCCGCGCATGGAAGTGACTGTCGAGCAGTTGATCCTGGGGCTGGTGGTGCAATCGGGCAACGATGCCAGTGTCGCACTGGCGGAGTTTCTCGCCGGAACCGAGGAATCATTCGCCGGCGTGATGAATTTTTACGCAGAACAGCTGGGCATGAACAATTCCAACTTCATCAATGCGACGGGTTTGCCGGATCCTGACCACTACAGCACGGCGCATGATATCGCCCTGCTCAGCGCGGCGATCATTCGCGATTTCCCGGAGTATTACAGTTGGTACTCGGAGAAGGAATTCACCTTCAACAATATCCGCCAGCACAACCGCAACAACCTGCTGTGGCGAGACCCGGCCGTCGATGGCCTCAAGACCGGCCACACCGAGGCGGCGGGTTACTGCCTGGCTTCCTCTGCAAAACGGGAAGGCATGCGGCTGATCAGCGTTGTGATGGGCTCCGCTTCGGAGCAGTCCCGCGCCAGTGAGAGCCAGAGCCTGCTGAACTACGGTTTTCGTTTCTTCGAGACGGTACAGGTTTACCGGGCTGGGGAGCAATTGGCCGAAGGCCGGGTCTGGAAGGGCCTGTCCGAGCAGGTGCCCCTCGGCCTGAACGAGGATCTGTTTATCACCATTCCACGTGGGCGTTACGACGACCTCAAGCCCCAGGTGGAAATGCAGTCGGAGCTGCAGGCTCCGCTGGAGCAGGGCGCGGCAGTGGGCCGAATCCAGATTCACCTGGACGACACCGTCGTGGCCAGCCGGAACCTGGTTGCACTGGCCAGCGTGGCGCCGGCCGGTTTCTTTGGCCGGGCCTGGGACGGCATGCGCCTGTGGATGGACGGAATGTTTGGCGATGACGAGTGAGTTAGATACCCTGCTGGAGTTCCCGTGTCGTTTTCCCATCAAGGCGATGGGCCGCAACGGGGACGATTTCGAGACTGTGGTCACCGGGATCGTGTACCGACACGCTGAGGCCTATCTCGGTGAAGCAGTGCGCATCCAGCCCAGCGCCGAAGGAAACTTCATCTCCGTCACCGTGACCATCGAGGCGCAGTCCCGCAAGCAGCTTGATCGCATTTACCAGGACCTGACCGATTGTGACCAGATCCTGATGGCGCTTTGAGCGTCATCGCTCGCGGGACGACCATGTCATCTGCCCAGCGGCCAGCCGGAATGAAAGCCGTCCCGGCAGCGCTCACGCTGCGCCGACTGGGTCTTCGGGACTACGAGCCTGTCTGGCGCGCCATGCAGCGGTTCACCGATCAACGCACGGCCGATACCCCCGACGAATTGTGGCTGGTGCAGCATCCGCCCGTCTTTACCCTTGGCCAGGCGGGCCGCCCGGAGCATTTGCTGGCCCCGGGAGAGATTCCCGTGATCAATGTCGATCGCGGCGGGCAAGTGACCTATCACGGGCCCGGCCAGATCGTCGCCTACCCATTGCTGGATCTGAAGCGGCTGGGCCTGGGGGTGAGGGCGCTGGTCAGCCGGATCGAGGAGGCCATCATCCAGGTGCTGGCAGGCTATGGCATTTCATCCGAGGCGCGCAGCGATGCCCCCGGCGTTTACGTGGGTGAGGCCAAGATCGCGGCGCTGGGTTTGAGGGTTCGAAAGGGCTGCTGCTTCCACGGCCTGGCGTTTAATATCGACATGGACCTGGAACCGTTTCAGCGAATTAATCCCTGCGGTTATAAGGGTTTGCAGGTGACACAACTCTCTGCCTTGGCGGAAGCGGAACTCGACCAGGTAGAGGGGCGGCTGGTGAGCAGTCTGGCCGGCATTCTCGGCTACAATGACCGCCCGGTCGAAGCCCCCGGTGAGTTGCCCTGAAAGGGTTGCAGGAGCACGTTTCGTGAGCGAGAAACACAATATTCCCATCGAGTTGGTCGACAAGACGCCGGAGAGCAAACAGCTTGGCGCCGACAAGATGGCGCGCAATACCGCACAGTTCGATCGGGAAGCCCCCCGTTTGCGAAAGCCCGACTGGATTCGCGTGCGCTTGCCGGCGGGGAACGCCGTGCAGGCGCTCAAGTCCCGTTTGCGTGCCAACAGCCTGGTTACCGTCTGCGAAGAAGCAACCTGCCCTAATATTCACGAGTGCTTTTCGAAGGGCACGGCTACCTTCATGATTCTGGGCGAAATTTGCACGCGCCGATGTTCATTTTGCGATGTCGCTCACGGGCGCCCGCTGCCGCCGGACCTTGGTGAGCCGGAAAGTCTCGCCCAGACGATCAGCGATATGCGCCTGCGATACGTTGTGATTACCTCGGTCGACCGTGACGATCTCAGGGATGGCGGCGCCGCGCATTTTGTCGCGTGCATTGAGCGCATCCGGTCACTGAGCCCCGGCATCCAGATAGAGATCCTGGTGCCGGATTTTCGTGGCAAGGGCCGCATGGAGCGGGCTCTGGAGGTGTTGGCGACAGCGCCTCCCGATGTCTTCAACCACAATCTCGAAACCGTGCAGCCCTTGTACCGGGACGTACGCCCGGGGGCGGATTACCAGTGGTCGCTGGCTTTGCTGAAGCGCTTCAAGGGGCAACATCCTAAAGTCCCCACCAAGTCGGGAATCATGCTGGGGCTGGGCGAGACACGTGAGCAGGTCGAACAGGCCTTGCTCGACTTGCGCCAGCATGATGTCGATCTCGTCACCATCGGTCAGTATCTGCAGCCCACCGCGCATCACCATCCTGTCATTCGTTACTGGACCCCTGAGGAGTTCGATGAACTGGCTGAACTGGGCCGTGGGATGGGATTCGCGCACGTGGCTTCGGGGCCGTTGGTGCGGTCGTCCTACCATGCTGACCGGGTGGCAGAGCGCTCGGGTCTGCTTGTCTGAGTGCGAATCCGGCGGGGGTTTTATCCACTTTGTGAGTTTCTGCGGCCTGTGTCACCTGACTTACGACCCTTGCACCCGGCCGGGTTTTGCTGGCTTAATTGCAACCATTGATCGAATTAATGGTCTGTAACAGACCTGCGAAGGCAGCGTTTGTCGGGCTTTTTTTATGGAGCAAACTGGTTTGAAACTGCAAAAGATACTGATCCTGCTGTTGCTGGCGGCGCCGGCTTGGGCCGTAGTTCCCGTAGAGCAGCCCGTTACCCTGAAACCCAGCATGGAGCAGCGGTTTGCCAGTAACCTCGCGACCAAGTTCCTGACCAACTGGCATTACAAGGACACACAACTCGATGACAGGCTGTCGAGCGACATACTCGACGGATACTTGCAGCTGCTCGACCCCAATCGCAGCTATTTCCTGGCGGCTGACGTCGAGTCCTTCGAACGTTTTCGTGGTGGACTGGACGATGCCCTCCGCCACTCTGACCTGGCACCCGCGTTTGAAATCTTCAACGTCTATACAGACCGGGTTGTCAGCCGGGTTGCATATGCCCGAAACCAGTTGAAACAGCCGTTCGATTTCACCGTGGATGAGCAGTACGAATTCGACCGCAGCGAGAGTGACTGGGCCAGGGATTCGGCGGAACTGGACGAAATCTGGCGCAAGCGGGTCAAGAATGACGTGCTTCGCCTCAAGCTGACGGACAAGGAAGAGCAGGCGATCACTGAAACGTTGGATGAGCGGTACCAGAACCTCCAGCGGCGGATCGTCGAACTGAACTCCGACGACATCTTCCAGTTCTTCATGAACGCCTTTGCGCAGGCCATCGAGCCGCATACCGCCTACCTGTCGCCGCGCAGTTCGGAAAACTTCGAGATCTCGATGAGCTTGTCGCTTGAAGGCATTGGCGCCTTGTTGGGCCGCGAATCAGAGTACACCAGCATCCAGAGCGTTGTGCCGGGTGGACCAGCCGAAAAGGACGGACGGTTGAAGGCCGGCGACCGCCTGTTGGCGGTAGGCCAGGGCCGTGACGGCAAATTGGTGGATGTGATCGGTTGGCGGGTGGATGACGTGGTGGACCTCATCCGGGGTCCCAAGGACACGGTTGTACGCCTGGAAGTACTGCATGAGGACGTCGGCATCGACGGGCCCAGCACGGTCATCGATATCGTGCGGAATGAGGTAAAACTGGAAGAGCAGGCAGCCAAGAGCGAGCTGATCGAGGTGCCCCGAGAGGGCGAGGAGCCGCTTAAGATCGGCGTCATCGATCTGCCGGTGTTCTACCTGGATTTCAACGGGCGGGCCATGAATCGGCCGGACTACCGATCGACCACCCGGGACGTGCGTCGTTTGATTGGAGAGCTCAAGTCAGAGGGCATCTCAGGCCTTGTCATCGACCTTCGAAATAATGGTGGCGGCTCACTGTTGGAAGCCACGACGCTGACCGGACTGTTTATCGACCAGGGGCCGGTTGTTCAGGTCCGTAACTCATCCGGCCGGGTGAGCACAGAAGAAGACACCGATCCGGGCATGGCCTGGGAGGGGCCGCTGGCTGTCCTGGTGAACCGATACAGCGCTTCGGCTTCCGAGATCTTTGCCGCCGCCATCCAGGATTATGGCCGTGGCGTGGTGATCGGGGAGACCACCTTCGGTAAAGGAACGGTTCAGAGTCTGCTGGATCTCGATGACTATGCACCGACCGATTCTCCGAGCATTGGTCAACTGAAGATCACCATGGCGCAGTTCTTCAGGGTCAACGGTGGATCGACCCAGAACAAGGGCGTGGTTCCGGATATCACCTTCCCATCGGCTGGCGAGCCCCAGGAGCACGGTGAGCGTTCGCTGACCAACGCACTGCCGTGGACCAGTATCGATGCGGCAGAATACAAGCCTGCGGATGACCTGGGCAGGATGTTGGCAGTCGCTGATTTCCGCTATCAGAACCGTAAGGCCACCGATCAGGAATTCGAGTGGTTGCTGTCTGATATCGGGGAATACAACAAAGAGCGTGATCAGATGTCGGTTTCCTTGCTGGAGACGGTCAGGCGGGACGAGATGAAAGACCACGAAGCCCGCCGGAAGGCACGCAAGCAACAGCGCGGCGACGATGAGTCCCTGGTGCCGGAGGATGAATTGGCGATGGACAGCGAGCCAGAAGAAGATACCTCCGAAGCCGAAAGCGAAACTGAGACGTCCCGGCCTGACCTGTTGTTACGTGAGTCCGCCCGCATCGTGGCAGACATGGTCGAGTTGGGCTCCGATGGCCAGTTGCTGGCACAGGAATTCTCACTGCTCATCAAGGCCCCGGAAAGCGGCACTATCAACTGATACAAAAAAACTGGCCGGGAAAAACCCGGCCAGCTTCCGTTCTGATTCTGTACTACCGATTCAGCGGCTTTTCAGCGCATCGCGGATCTGGGTGAGCAACTCGACCTCCGCTGACGGCTTCTCTGGTTCCGGCGCAGGCGCAGGCGCCTCCTCTTCCTTCTTTTTCATGTTATTCATCGCCTTGATCGCCATGAAGATTGCAAAGGCGATGATGATAAAGTCGATGACGGTCTGGATAAAAGAACCATAGTTGATGGTGACAGCGGCCGTCTCACCCGCCGCTTCCTGCAGCGTGACTGCCAGTTGGGAGAAGTCCATGCCCCCCAGCATCATGCCGATCGGCGGCATCAGGACGTCGCTCACAAAAGAGGAAACGATCTTTCCGAAAGCGCCGCCAATGATGATACCCACCGCCATGTCGACGACATTACCGCGCATGGCAAATTCTTTGAACTCTGAAGTCATACTCATGGTTTTCTCCCTTACGGTTAAGGTGTTATTCGGATCGGCCTGCAAGCCTTTCCTGCGCTTATCATAGCCCAGCTCTGACGCACTCGTCCTCACGACGGCATCCGGTAGAATGAAGGAAATGAGCGCCCCGCCCGCTGAAGTCATTCTGAAAGTTGCCGTTCCGGTTCCCCTGCCGTTGCTGTTCGACTATTTGCCGGCCAAAGGGGGGGCTGTGGCCGAACCGGGTACACGGGTGCAGGTCCGGTTTGGCCAACGCAAACTCGTGGGTGTCGTCATTGCGCACGCACAGCACAGCGAATTCGAAACGGCCCGGCTCCAGCGGGTACTGCGTGTCCTGGACCAGGGCCGAATGCTGCTGGATGCGGAACTGCTGGGTTTGCTGGAGTGGTGCTGGCGTTACTACAAGCACGCCCCCGGTGAGGTGCTGTTCAATGCGCTGCCGCCGGCCATGCGCAAAGCAGGCGGTGAATGGCCGGCACCCGTTAATCAGTACGTGCTGACGGCTTCCGGTGAGCAGCGCCTGGCCGATGGGCCGGGACGCGCCCCCGCGCAGTGGGAGTTGCTAAACGAATTGGCGAAGGGCCCGGCGAGGGCCGAGCGTTTGCGGCTGTGGCGGGCAGGTTGGCGTCCCTTGGTGCTCAAAACGATCGAAAACGGCTGGGTGACCGAAGAGTCGGTCAGCGCGCCGCTGCTGGAGCCGATGCCGGGGCCGGTTCTGAACGAAGAGCAGGAGGCGGCGCTGGCGTCGATCCGGACCGATCTGGGCCGATTTCGCTGCCACCTGCTCGATGGCGTCACGGGCAGCGGGAAGACCGAGGTGTACCTGAGGCTGATCGAAGAGACCATCGCAGCCGGCCGCCAGGTGCTGGTACTGGTTCCGGAAATCGGCCTGACTTCCCAGCTGGTCGATCGGATGCGCAAGCGGCTGGGTCTGGAGCCCGCGGTTACCCACTCTGGTCTGTCCGGTGGCGAGCGCCTGAAAGTTTGGGCAGATGCCGCCAAGGCGAATGCGCCCCTGTTGCTGGGCACACGATCCGCCTTGTTCCTGCCGATGCCGAAAGCGGGCCTGATCATCATGGACGAGTCACATGATCCTTCATTCAAACAGCAGGATGGCTTTCGCTTTTCCGCTCGCGACGTTGCCATCAAGCGCGCCTCCAACCTGGGTATCCCCATCGTATTGGGCACCGCCACGCCGTCGCTGGAGACGCTGCACAACGCCAATACGGGCCGTTTCACCTGGAACCGCTTGCGCCAGCGGGCCACGGGGGCCCGCCAGCCTTCCTGGCGGGTGCTGGACCTGAGACAGCAGGGAGTGACGGCCGGCCTGTCGGAGCGCGTGCTGACCGCGATGGGTGAAACGCTGGAGCGTGAAGAACAGGTGCTCGTGTTTCTCAATCGGCGCGGTTATGCACCGGTGCTGTTGTGCCACGAGTGTGGCTGGCATGCGGCATGCCACCGCTGTGATGCCAACATGACGTGGCACAAGGTCGAGCGTGTCCTGGTCTGCCACCACTGCGGCCATCAGTCCGGCGTGCCGCGGTTTTGTCCGGATTGCCGGGCCGACGCCCTGCAAGGTGCGGGTGCCGGTACCGAGCAGCTCGAAACGTTCCTTGCCAAACGATTCGGCGAGACCCGGTTGTTTCGATTCGACCGCGATATGACCCGGCGCAAGGGTGTGTTCGAGCAGATGGTCACGCAGGTACGGGAAGGTCAGCCGGCTATCCTGGTTGGCACCCAGATGCTGGCCAAGGGACACCATTTTCCCCGGGTCACGCTGGCGGTGATTGTCAGCCTGGACCAGGCGCTTTACAGCGCCGACTTTCGCGCGATGGAGCGCATGGGGCAACTGATGATGCAGGTGGCTGGCCGTGCCGGGCGGGCGGATCATCACGGGACGGTGATCTTGCAGACACACCACCCTGATCACCCCTTGCTGGAGCGATTGTTCCGGGAGGGGTACGAGCGCTTTGCACTCGAGTTGTTAGAAGAACGCCGGTTGGCAGCGCTGCCGCCATTCAGCGCGCAGGCTACCTTGCGTGCGGAGGCACACGAACGTGAGGCCGTGCAGGACTTTCTGCAGCAGGCCCGTTCCTGTTTCAAAGGAACAGGCAGTGCGGTTCATGGGCCGTTCCCCGCGCTGATGGAACGCAGGGGAGGGCGATTGCGCTGGTATCTGCTGATCCAGGATTCCAGCAGGTTAAACCTGCAGGGCACCCTCGACCGCTGGCTGACGGTCGTCAGAGGGCTGCCCGGCGCACGTCGTGTGCGCTGGACCATCGACGTCGATCCGCAGGATTTCTAGCCCCGAATTAGCGGGTGCCGGAATCCTCTGTGGACTTTTTAACGGTCGGCGGGTTGATCCAGATGACATCCAGACCGCCAGCAGAATCACGTGCGGCTGCTTCTACAGCTTGAATATAGGCGCTGTTGAATCGCTCGACCGGTTCGTTTTGTGAGGAGTTGACAGTGGCGCAGGCACTGACCAAGGTGGCAAGCGCGAGTGTCAGCAAGATTTTAATGACTTTCATGACGTCCTCCTGAGGCGGCATGTTTGAACGATCATCGTCCGCAAGGCCAACCACCATCGTTTCCAAGGATGGTTTAAAAAGCAGGCCTTTGTCTATAAGTTTAGTCCGGTTGGCGCGTTTGGCAAGGGGTGACCAATGACACTAACCTGTCCCGGCAAATTAATTCAGGATGGTGCGTTTTGTAGAGTGGGGCCTCAAGGGTTTAAAATCCCCATCCCCGCAGGATCAATCATAGACAGGGTCAGACATGGAATCAGCTACACCGAATGCGCCGCAAGCCGCTGACACCCCGCCAGAGCTTGCTGCGTTCAGGGCGCTCAGCACTGCCGCCAATGAGCTGATCATCGGCCAGGAGCGCCTGATGGAGCGGCTGGTCATGGCTTTGCTCTGCCACGGACACTTGTTGGTGGAAGGCGCGCCGGGCCTCGCCAAAACGACGGCGATAAAAACCCTGGCGGATCGGATCGAGGGGGACTTTCACCGAATTCAATTTACGCCTGATCTTCTGCCCGCCGATCTGACCGGTACCGAAATTTACCGGCCACAGGAAGGCACCTTCGAGTTTCAGCGCGGGCCAATTTTTCACAACCTGATTCTGGCCGACGAGGTCAACCGGGCGCCCGCCAAGGTCCAGTCAGCTTTGCTCGAGGCCATGGGCGAGCACCAGGTAACTGTTGGGCGGGTGACCTACCCTCTGCCTCAGCTGTTCCTGGTGATGGCGACACAGAACCCGATCGAGCAGGAAGGCACCTATCCACTTCCGGAAGCACAGCTCGACCGTTTCCTCATGCACGTGGCCATCGGTTACCCCGATGCGCGCGCCGAGCAGGACATTCTTGCCCTGGCTCGGCAGCAGGCTCGCGACGAATTGGGCGAGAAGACAGCGGCGCCGGTACTGGTCACACAGGAGCAGGTTTTTGCCGCCCAGTCCCAGGTTCTGAACCTGCACCTTGCGCCAGCGCTCGAGGAATACATCGTACAACTGGTGCTGGCGACCCGGGAGCCAGGTAACTGGGACCAGGAGTTGGCCCACCTGGTGAGTTATGGAGCCAGTCCTCGGGCCACCATTGGCCTTGACCGCTGCGCCCGGGCCCGCGCGTGGCTGGACGGGCGTGATTTCGTTTCACCCGATGATATTCACAGCACCGCACACGACGTGTTTCGGCACCGGGTATTGCTGTCCTATGAAGCTGAAGCCGATGGCGTCAGCGTCGACGAACTGGTGGACCGCCTGCTGGACCTGGTTCCGGTTCCATGAAATCAGAGTTCCGGGGCGACGGCATACATCTGGATGCCACGGAGCTGATCGCGCTTCGGCCACGATGTAACGCGCTGTGCCTGCCCATGCACAGTCCGGCCGCCTCAGCCCTGGCGGGCGCCTATCGTTCAAGGTTTCGCGGACGCGGCGTCGATTTTCTGGAATCCCGCAATTATCAGCCCGGTGACGATATCCGCAACATGGACTGGCGTGTCACTGCCCGCACTGGCCGACCTCATACGAAGATTTTCCAGGAGGAACGCGAGCGGCCTGTGCTGGTGGTTCTCGATGCCGGGCCCAGCCTGTTTTTCGGAACACGACGCCGGCTCAAGTCTGTCGCTGCCGGCATGATGGCGGCTTCTGTGGCCTGGACTGCTGTACGTCGTGGGGATCGGATCGGTGCCTTTTTGTTCGCGTCCGGTGAGCACCGGGAACTGCGGCCAGCCGGTGGCCGCCGCGGCGCGATGCGCGTCATACAGTCCCTGGTCGAATGGCTTGACCCGGAACGCGCGAAGCCGGGAGAGGCGCCTCTTTCGGCGGCGCTCGAACGGGTACGGCATGCGGTCCGCCCGGGCAGCCTGGTGATCGTGATCAGCGATTTTTTCAATCTCGACGAGGCCTGCAACCGGCACTTGTCCCGACTGCGCCAGCACAATGACGTCATCGGTTGCCAGGTGATCGACCCGGCCGAAGAATCGCTGCCCGCCGGGCGTTTCCCCATCACTGACGGGACCCAGAGCAGCCTGCTTGACACCACACGGGCATCAGCGCGCGAGCGCTTCAGCATGATGAGCCGGCATCATGCGATCGATCCGCAGCGGCTGTTTCTCAAGCACCAGTGCGGCTGGGTCGTGATGCGAACGACGGATGACCCCGTGGATGTCCTGGGCCGTGAGTTGCGGATACTGGTTGGACGCGCCGCATGAACCCTCAGGGGGCCGATCTGCTATCGCAACTTCGTGACATTCATGCGTCGCCCGCGGCGCCATGGTGGCCGCCTGCACCGGGTTGGTGGATTCTGGCTGCCTTGTTGTTCATCCTGCTGATCATGGTTCTGCGCCGTGCGCGACTCGCCTGGCGGCGGACGCAACGGCGGCGAGAGATGCTCGGGTGGGTCGAATCGCTGGAGCGCGAGGTCGATCCCGACTCAGCACCGCAGGAATTTCTTTCCGGCATGAACCGGGTGTTCAAACTGGTGGCGTTGAGCGCTTTTCCCGACCAGCAATGCGCGCATTTACAGGGTGAAGACTGGGCGCGGTTCATTCGTGCGCGGATCGGTGAGACTTCGGACCAGGGTGAGTTGCAGGTGCTGTCAGCAGGACCGTACCAGCCTGTGCCCGCATTCGACTCCCGGGCCATCGGCCGGCTGGCTAGACAGTGGATCCGGCAGCATGGATGAGGCGCAGTTGACAACTGGTTTCGCGATCGGCTGGCCCTGGTTGCTGGCCTTGCTGCCTTTGCCCTGGCTGCTGAGGCACCTGTTGCCTGAGTCGCCCGCACGAAGCATGCAGGCCCTGCGCGTGCCTTGGTACGGCGAGATGGCTGGTGACCGAAAGGCCTGGCTGCGGCGACCCCTGCTGGCTTCCGTGGCGGCGGTTGTCTGGATATTGCTGGTCGCAGCCGCCATCCGACCACAGTGGGTGGGCGAAATCAACGATTTGCCCGTGACTGGCCGGGATTTGCTGCTGGCGGTGGACATTTCCGGCAGCATGGACACCCAGGACATGGTGCTGGGGAGCCGGGTGGTTAACCGCCTGGTGGCAGTGAAGCAGGTAGCCGGTGAGTTTATTCAGCGCCGCCGCGGTGACCGGGTTGGTCTGATCCTGTTCGGGAGTCGGGCTTATTTGCAGACGCCCCTGACCTTCGATACTGAAACCACTGCGACTTTGCTGGGCGAGTCCGAAATCGGTTTGGCGGGCCGCGAAACGGCGATCGGTGATGCCATCGGCCTTGCGGTCAAGCGATTGCGTGAAGACGCGGCTTCCGATCGGGTACTGATTCTGTTGACTGACGGCGCCAACACCTCCGGCGAGGTTCAGCCGCTGCAGGCGGCGGAATTTGCGGCTCGCGAGGGCCTGACCATCTATACCGTCGGGGTGGGCGCGGACGAGATGATGGTGCAGGATTTTTTTGGATCCCGCGTGGTCAATCCCTCGGCGGATCTCGACGAGGATACCTTGCAAACCATCGCTGAACGAACCGGCGGGCGCTATTTCCGGGCCCGGGATGCGGAGGGTCTGGCCGATATTTACCAGTTGCTGGACGAATTGGAACCTGTGGAAAGTGATGTGGAAGCGATACGCCCGGTAGACGAACTGTTCTACTGGCCGTTGGGCCTTGCCTATCTGCTGGCGTTGGGGGCTGGCGTATTGATACTGTGGCCGAATCGCCAGAGTGGAATGGCGGCTTCGTGATGGAGAGCCTGCCCCTGCATTTCATCCGGCCTTTTTGGTTGTTGGGCTTGGCTATGGCCGTGTTGCTGCCCTGGGCCTGGCGGAGGTTGCGCCGGCCTTCCGGGGACTGGGCACGGGTTTGTGATCCTCACCTCTTGCGCTGGCTCAGCGTGGGCCAGGCTGAGGGGCAGAAAAGCAGCGCGGGTGCCTGGGTGGCCGGGCTGTCGATTGCTCTGGCGGCCCTGGCCCTGGCCGGCCCCGGTTGGCAGAAGCTACCGGATGCCTCCTATTCGGCGCGGGATGCGCGGGTGTTGGTGCTCGACCTTTCTGCCTCCATGCTTGCCGAAGACCTCAAGCCGAATCGGCTGACGCAGGTGCGCTTTCGCCTCTCGGACATGCTGCAGGAAACCCGTGAGGGCCAATTGGGGCTGGTGGCCTACGCCGGGGATGCCTACGTGGTTTCGCCTTTGACCAGCGATATGAAGACCATCGCCAACATGTTGCCTGCCCTGCAGCCCGACATCATGCCCGTCGCCGGCAGCCGGGCTGATCGTGCGCTGGAAATGGCGGCGGAACTACTGGAGCGGGCGGGGTTGGCGCGAGGGGAAATCCTGTTGATTACTGACAGTGCGTCAGCCGCCGATGTGGCAACCGCGTCCCGGTTGGCCAAGCGTGGTATCAGGACCTCGGTGCTGGGGGTCGGCACTTCCGAGGGCGCACCCATCCCCAGCGGCGGCGGTTTCGTCAGCGATGCGAGTGGGGGTGTGGTGATCGTTCGCCTGCAGTCGAGAGAGCTGCAGGGCCTGGCGGAGGCCGGGGAGGGCCGTTTTACGGCGCTCGGCGCCGTGCGCACAGTGGTTGATCCCTGGTTGAGCGGCGCAGGCAGCGAATTTGCCCAGCGCGACGATGCCATGGGCGAGCGTTGGAAAGATGCCGGCCCCTGGCTGGTGCTGTTATTGCTGCCGTTTATGGCCATGGGGTTTCGGCGGGGTCTGCTGTTCTTTCTGCCGCTGGTAATTTTGCCCGGACTGTTGCTGGGCCCACCTGCGCAAGCAGGTGTCTGGGACGACCTGTGGCACAGCCGTGACCAGCAAGCCCAGACAGCGCTGGAAGCGTCGGATGCAGAGACAGCGGCGGGCCTGGCCCGTGATCCTGGTATCGCCGGCGAAGCGTGGTTCCGGGCGGAGGACTTCGAGCGGGCCAATGAGGCCTGGTCACAGTCGCAATCCGCTGATGCACACTACAATCGTGGCAATGCGCTGGCTCATGCGGGGGATTTCGAAGGAGCACTGGCGGCCTATGATGCCGCACTGGCCATGAGCCCGGACATGGAGGACGCCCTGTTCAATCGCGCGCTCGTCGAGCAACTGCAGGAGCAGGAGAAACAACAACAGGAGCAGGAATCATCCGAGGGCGAGGAGGGGGAATCCTCGGACCAGGAAGGCCAGTCGGGCGAGGAGCAGGAAGGCCAGGAAGGAGAAGGTGAGGAAAGCGAGTCCGACCAGCAGCAGGACCAACAGGGTGAACAATCAGAGCGGTCGGAACAGGACATATCCGCAACCTGGTCAGAAGAGGATGCACAGGCGATGGAACAGTGGCTGAGGCGCATCCCGGATGACCCGGGTGGCCTGTTGCGGCGCAAATTCCGCAGCCAGCACCAGCGCCGTGGCGCGCCGACGGATGAAGAGGAAACGTGGTAATGCGTATGAACAATCTGAAGGCCCTGGTTTGCGGCGTTTGTCTCATGGGCATGATGTCGGAATGGGCCGCTGCGGCCGAGGTGTTGGCCCGGCTGGACCGGACCCAGGTGGTCGAAGGGGAGACGGTCACGCTGGTGTTGCAAACCAGCGACCCCAGTCAGAGCCTGGAAGCCGATTTCAGCGCATTGGAGCAGGATTTTCTGCTGTTGGACCGGCGTTCAGAGACACAAATGTCGATCGTCAGCGGCCGTCAGACGGCCGTGGTGCGCTTGCTCTTGACGCTGGAGCCAAAGCGCAGCGGGGACTTGAAGGTGCCGGCGCTGCAGTTCTCAGGAGCACGCACCGAACCGCTGCTGCTGAACGTCGAGCCAGCGCCCGAACTCGCGCCAGGTGAAGCATCGCCGGTATTCATCGAACTGGCACTCGATCCGATAGACGGCCCTTTCTACGTGCATGCGCAATTGTCTTTGACCGTCAAGATTTTCTACCAGCAGAACCTGACCGAAGCGACAATCAATCCCCCGGCGCCGGACCAGGCTTCGGTGCGCCTGCTGGACGAGGTGCCATTTCCCGCTGAGCGCAACGGGGTCCGCTACCGGGTGCTGCAGCGACGCTACGCGATCTTCCCGGAACGGTCGGGTACGCTTGAGATTCCGCCGATGCGGTTGACCGGGCGATTGATTGAGCGGCCGAATGACCGCTTGTGGCAGCCATCGGTCAGGGGGCGCCGTGTTACCGAGGAGAGCGAGGCGTTGAGCGTGGAAGTGCTGCCTCGTCCGGCTGATTTCCAGGGTGATCACTGGCTGCCGGCGAGACAGGTCACGCTGGCGCAGCAAGTGTCGGAAACCAGCGGCATCCGTGTGGGTGAGCCGGTCACCAGGACTGTAATCCTCGATGCCGTTGGGCTTGAGGAGAACATGCTGGAAGAGCCCGTGTGGCCGGAACTGAACGATGCGCGTATCTACCCGGATCAGCCTCAGGGCATCAGCCGGGACGATGGCCAGTGGGTGCGCGGACACAAGGAATTCCGTTACGCCATCGTGCCGGAAGTCGCGGGCGAATTGGTGCTGCCAGAGATTCGACTTGACTGGTGGGACACCATGGCTGACCGCGCCCGCACGGCGATTGTGCCGGAACTCCGCATCGCGGTGGCTCCGCTCGATTTGGCGCCATCGGCTACAGCCAACCTTCCCGGGGCGTCAGCGATGATGCCGGGTGTTATCTCCGCGGAAAGTGGTGAAGCAGGTCTTGGCAATGGTTGGCGGACAGCCGCCATCGTGCTTGGCGTGTTGTGGCTGGTGACGCTGGTGTTGTTGCTGCGACGCTGGGTCCCGGAAGTGGGTAAGGCCGGACGAGCGAGCCCCGGCGTTGCGGAAAATGAGGCTGCGCTGCTGAAGGAGTTACAGCAATCCTGTAAGCGGGGTGATGCCGCCGCCACCCGGGCGCATCTGCGCCACTGGCTCAAGCGATATGGACCCACCGCGGCCCAGGGCAGCCTGCTGCAATTTGCCGGAGCCCTGCACGAGGAAGCTGACCTGCGCCAAGCATTGCGGTCGTTTGAAGCGAGCGGTTATCGCGCAGACGAATCATCTGCCTGGGACGGCAAAGCGCTCTGGAAAGCGTTCTCGGAATGGCATCGGGACGCCGGTAGCCGATCCGCTGAATACAAGGATTCGCGAACCCCTGATCTTTACGCACCTGCGCGCTGAAACCCCTGCTTCAGGAGCTGTCTTTCAGCACCAGCGTGTCGATACCGTTATCCAGGAGCAGGCGGCGCATCTCGTCGGCGCTGCGCGCGCCTTCAACCGGGCCAATCCGCACCCGGTGCCACTTCACTTCGTTGACAGTCACGATCTCAATGCTGGCTTGGGTACCGAGCAGCGCCAACCGCGCCTTCAATTGGTCGGCATCGGCCAGATTGCGGAATGACCCTGCCTGCAGGATGTAGCTTCCGGGAAGATTGTTGCCGGATGGTTTGGGCGCGCTTGCAGAGTCCTTTGCCAACTCCTGTTCCGGAACGATGACTTCCATTTCCGGGAGCACCGTGAAAAAGTCAAAACGCGAACCCTTGTTTTCGATCACGGGATCGCCCGACGGAGCAATCAGTGCGGCACCCTGCGGCGGTCCGACGGAAGCCTCCTGGGGCGTGTCAGGTTGCTGTGTCGTGGGCACCATGCCCTTGAACAGGGCGAATCCGGCGATCCCAAGACCCAGCAGCAAGCCGGCCAGGAACCAGACCACGGCAGGCGTTCCGCCGCTGCCGGCCCGGCTGGCGCCGCGCCTTCGTGAGGCTTTCTTGCGTTGCGCCATGCTTACATTTCCTCCGGCGAAGAGATGCCCAGCAATTCGAGGCCATCGCTCAGCATCATGCGGGTAGCCAGGATCAGGCTTAGCCGGGCATTGCGCAGGTTTTCATCATCCACCAGGAACTGGTGAGCGTTGTAATAAGCGTGGAAGTCCGTAGCCAGTGAGTGCAGGTAATGCGCCAGGATATGCGGTGACCTCAGCCGCGCGCTGGACTCGATCACTTCCGGGTAGCGACTGAGGGTGCGCATCAGGTTCAGTTCATGCGGTTCCGTCAGCAAGTTCAGAGCCGCCTCACCGATGGCGAGGTTATGCCGCATGTCCAGTTGGTCCATGTTGCGGAATACGCTGCAAATTCGTGCATGGGCATACTGGATGTAATAGACCGGGTTCTCGTTCGAATGTGACTTGGCCAGATCGAGATCGAAATCGAGGTGCTGGTCGTGCGAACGCATGACGTAGAAAAAGCGCGCTGCATCGCTGGAGACTTCGTCGCGTAATTCCCGCAAGGTAATGAACGTGCCGCTACGGGTGGACATCTGGACTTTCTTGCCGTCGCGAAACAGGACTGCGAACTGCACCAGCAAAATCTCGAGGCGGTCGGGATCTTCACCCAGGCCACGGGCCGCGGCCTGCAGTCGTGCGATGTAGCCATGATGATCCGCGCCGAACACGTAAATGGCCTTGTTGAACCCACGTTCCAGTTTGTTCAGGAAATAGGCAATGTCCGAAGCGAAATAGGTGGTTCTTCCGTTTTCACGCACGATGACGCGGTCTTTCTCGTCTCCCAGTTCCGAGGCCCGAAACCAGGTCGCACCGTCTTTCTGGTAGAGGTGCCCATTCTGATCCAGTCGTTCAATGGCGCGCGAGATGGCGCCGCTGCTCTCCAGTTCCACCTCGGAGAACCAGTGGTCGAAATGGACTCCGAATTCGCCCAGGTCCTCTTCGATGTCACTCAGGATATTCTGCAACGCCGTATCGAAAAACGCGGTATAGCCGTCGTGACCCAGTAGCGTCGAGGCGCGCTTGATCAGGGCATCGATGTGCAGTTCACCCTTGCCGCCGGCACCATCCTCCGGCAGCCCGTCGCTGACGGTCAGCCCGGTGTGCCGCCATTTATCGCCTTCCTCGCTGCGGACGATGCGCGCGATGTCGTAAATATAGTCGCCGCGGTATCCGTTGTTCGGAAACCTGACCTGCTCCCCACACAGTTCCAGGTAGCGCAGCCAGACACTCAGCGCCAGGATGTCCATCTGGCGGCCATTGTCGTTGACGTAGTACTCACGTTGCACTGAGTAGCCTGAGGCTTGCAGGACGCTGGCCAGGCTGGCGCCGTAGGCGGCCCCGCGTCCGTGGCCGACGTGCAGCGGGCCCGTCGGATTGGCGGAAACGAATTCGACGGTGACATTGAGGTCCGGCCGTGCGGAAACGTGACCGTATTTTCTGCCCTTGCGCAGGATGTCGCGCACGATGCCGCTCAATGCCAGGTGATCAATAAAGAAGTTGATGAAACCAGGCCCGGCGAGTTCGGCTTTCGCTACCTGGCGGGAATTCGGCAGGCGATCGACGATCGCCTGAGCCAGTTCCCGTGGTGGTATTTTTGCCTCCCTGGCCAGGACCATGGCCAGGTTGGATGCGAACTCGCCATGTTCCGGAGATCGGGTCCGTTCCAGTTGGGGTACGGTTTCGCAGTCCTTCGGCAGGATTCCATCACGCTTGAGATGGAGTAGCGCCTGGGTAAGTAACTCTTCGATATGGTCTTTCAATGCCTGAATTCCGCCTGGGCCATGGTCCGCATGGGCGGACTTATCCACGAGGCCGTTATTGTAACCTTTGGCAGTGCGCTTTGGGCCCCCGAAGCCCGGCAAACCCATGATGAGTTTCAAACCCGCGTCATCACGCGCTCGGGTGGGGTCCCTTGCTGAGCATATCCTGTGGATAACTCTGTGAATTGTTTTTGTAGAAGCGTGCCCAGGGCGCTTGCTCGCGTGAATGACAAAATCACCCTAAAAAACTAGAATATAAATATATATATAAATATCAGTATTTTAAAGGACATTCTGCAGGCTCAAATGTCAAGGGGTGAACTAAGCCCATGATTTGGTCTTTCGAGCCTGGATTGTGTATAAAAATGTGGCACATGCACCCATTGGCCCCCAACGAGGGAATGCTATGATTCGCCGGCAGGGCTCTGCAGGCAACCGAAACAGGGGTAATCGTTGAGCAAACCGGCAACGGAAAAACGTAGTGAGTGAATTCATGGCGTTAGCCCTGTTCGCTGGCGTTGCCGTGGCTTTGTTGGCGGGTTTTCCGGTCGCTTTTACCCTGTCGGGCGTGGCCCTGCTGTTCGCCGGCCTGGGGGTGCTCACCGGTACTTTTGACCCGGCTTTCCTGACCGCGTTTCCCAATCGTGTATACGGCATCATGAGCAACGAGACCCTGATCGCCGTGCCGGTATTCGTATTCATGGGAGTGATGCTGGAGCGTTCCCAGTTGGCCGATCAGTTGTTGCAGGCCCTGGCTCGCATGATGAGGCGTGTGCCAGGCGGGCTGGGTATCGCGGTGATGATCGTCGGCGCGCTGATGGCAGCCAGCACCGGCATCGTCGGCGCGACCGTGGTCACCATGGGTTTATTGTCCCTTCCTACCATGCTGCAGCATCGCTATAAACCTTCCATCGCCACAGGTACGATCTGCGCTGCTGGGACCCTCGGTCAGATTATTCCTCCTTCCATCGTGCTCATCCTGCTGGCAGACGTGTTGTCGAACGCCTATCAGCAAGCACAGCTCCGTATGCAGGTCTTCGTACCGGAAACCATCTCGGTTGGTGAGTTGTTCGCCGGTGCCCTGTTTCCCGGGCTGGTGCTGGTGGCGCTGTACATGTTGTATTTGTTGCTGCTGGCCATTTTCAGGTCCGAGGCTATGCCGGCGGCACGGGACATGAAAGACGAACAGGTGAGCCTGCTGTCTCTGCTCAGGCTCATGGCCGGGCCAATGTTGCTGATCGTGGCGGTACTGGGATCCATCCTCAAGGGTATCGCGACACCGACGGAAGCAGCCGCGGTGGGCGCCGTGGGCGCGATGCTGCTGGCCGCGATGCAACGCCAGCTGAACCGGGTGACACTCAGAGAAACCGTCTACCAGTCAGCCAAAGTCAGCGCGATGGTATTTATGATCCTGATCGGTGCGTCGCTGTTCAGCCTCGTGTTCCGGGGCTTCGGCGGGGACGAGCAGGTGCAGTCGCTGTTGACCGGCCTGCCGGGCAGCACGACGAGTGTGCTCCTCGTGGTCATGGCGGCACTTTTTCTGCTGGGGTTCGTGCTCGACTTTATCGAGATCACGTACGTGGTTGTGCCGATCGTGGGTCCGGTGTTGCTGGCCATGGGAGTGGACCCCATCTGGCTCGGCGTCATGATCGCGATTAACCTGCAGACGTCTTTTCTGACTCCCCCCTTCGGTTTCTCATTGTTTTACCTGAGGGGGGTCACGCCTCCGGAGGTGGAGACATCAGCGATTTACCGCGGCGTGCTGCCGTTTATCCTGATCCAGTTGTTCATGCTGGCGCTACTCGCCTGGTGGCCCGGTATCGCGACCTGGCTGCCGGAGCGCCTCTACGGTTCCTGAGGCCAGAGCGTGGGGCGGGGCGAGAGCGTGCCACGTGGCTCAGCGCATGTTCAGGATGACCTTCTCGCCGATTTCGTTCCAGCCGCGCACCTTGCCAAAGAAGGCTTTGAAGGAGGCGTAAACCCGCGCCGAGAGTTCATCGTTGCTGGTCATGTCTTCCAGCACCTCCAGCGAAATGCGTTGCAATTCCTGCAATACCTCATCGGGAAATGGCCGGATATCGACACCCGCCTCCCGGAGTTGTTGCAGTGATTCGCCATTGCGCGCGGTGAACTCGGACAGCATGTCGAGGTTGGACGCCTGGCAGGCATACTGGACGATGTGCTGCAGGTCTTGTGGAAGCTGCTCCAATGCGGCCTGGTTGATCAGCACCTCGAGCGCTGTACCGGGCTCGTGCCAGCCGGGGTAATAGTAATACTGAGCGGCCTGGTTGAACCCTGCAGCCTGGTCATTGAAAGGTCCGATCCACTCGGTGGCGTCGATGGTACCGGTCTGCAGCGCGGTGAAAATCTCTGCGACCGGGATATTCTGAGGTGTGCCGCCCGCCCGGGCCAGTACTTCGCCGCCGAGTCCGGGGATCCGCATTTTCAGACCTTTCAGATCGTCCACGCTGAGGATTTCCTTGTTGAACCAGCCGCCCATCTGCACGCCTGAATTGCCGATCGGGTAGGGGATGACGCCGTGCGGCCGGTACACTTCACGCCAAAGTTCCAGCCCCCCTCCATAGTAAAACCAGCCGTTCATTTCCTGGGCGTTGAGACCGAATGGAACGCCCGCGAAATATTGTGCTGCGGGTACCTTTCCTTTCCAGTAGTAGGAGGCGCCGTGACCCATCTGAGCTGTGCCGCTCTCGACGGCATCGAAAACTTCCAGCGGGGGTACCAGTTCATTCCCCCCGTAAACTTTCACGGTCAGTCGCCCGCCGCTCATCTGGCCGATTCTCTCCGCCAGCCGGTTGGCTCCTGTTCCCAATGCCGGAAAGTCCCGGGGCCAGGCAGTGACCATCTTCCATTCGTGTTTGCCGCCAGCCTGGCCTGGCCCGCAATCCGTCGCCGTTGATGTCTGGCTGCGGCAAGCCGAGAGCAATCCGGCCGCACTGGCCAGCCCCGCCGTTTTGACGAAATTTCTGCGTTTCATGCGGTCACCTCAACAGTTCAATTCCCGGATGCTGTAAATTGGAAGTTGGTGCTATAGTGGCAGAATAGATAATGACAACCAAACCCTTCCCGCTGAAATGAATACGACGGATCCTGCCAACCTTGCCCTGCAACTGGCTGAGCTACGCGAGGAACACAAGGACCTGGATCTGGCCATACAGCGAATGGCCGAAGAGCCTTGGGTGGACCAGTTGCGTCTCCGACGGCTGAAAAAAAGAAAACTGAAACTGAAAGACTGGATTTCCAGACTGGAGTCCGAGCTAATCCCCGACCTCGACGCCTGAGGCGACGGTCGCCAATGCCTGCGGGGCGATGCGCATGATGCCATGGCGGATCTCGCGGGAGAGGATCAACCGGGCGTCCCGGCCCATCTGCTGCAGGCGTTCGTCGAACACCAGTGAACCTTCCTTATCGTTGGACAGGTAGCCGTAGTTGCGCAAGGCGGCGATAAATTCGTGAAACAGACCCCGATCGGAAAATTCCGGCGCTTCGAACCGGTGTAGTTGTGAGATCCGTTGAGCGGTGAGGATGCACAGCTTCTCCAGTTGTCCCCGTGTCAGCGTTCCCGGCCCGTTCTTGTTCAGGACAGCGATGGTAATGAAGTAACGTTCCAGCGTTTGCAACAGCGTGTGGGCCAGCAGGGTCATCTGGCTGGCGGCCACGCTGCCCCCTTCGGCTCGTGCGACGCACCCACCCTCACCCATGTGCACCAGGCCGATGCGCTCCAGCAATTCGATGTTCTCCTGCACGATGGCGGGAAATTCTTCTTCTGTCCAGGGCAGGAATAGTTCCACCTTGAGGAAGGGGTAGACCTCCTCGGCGATACGCTTGACCTGGCTGGCAGGACATTCGCGTTGGTTGAGCAGGCAACAGGCGATGAGGGATGGTATGGCCAGCAAGTGAACCGAATTGTTGCGGAAATAGGTCAGGCTGCTGGCGCAATCCGGGGTCAGGGAAAGGATATCGCCCAGGGGGTGTTCGCGGCGCTGAAGCAGGCCCAGTTCGAACCCATGCGCAATGATCGCCGGCTCATCTTTTTCAGTCAGGGTGATGGACTGTGCGTACGAGCCTTCAAGAAGCAGGGTCCGGTATAACGAAAGTTGGGCCACAAGATCCTGTTCGTCGAGGCAGTGCTTGGGCGTGGCCAGCAATGCGGTGGCCAGCAGGTTGACGGCATTCACGTTAGCGGTCGCGTTAATGCGACTCATGATTTTCAGGCCCAATTGATCAATCAGGCCATTCAGCCAGGGAATCCTGCCAGAGGTATTTTCGACTGTGTTTCGCCAGTCGGCATCCTGTGCGTCGAGCAACTCGTCCAGGTAAATGGGCTCGCCAAAACTGATGCTGGTATCCCCGTAGCGGCGCCGTAGAACGCCAAAGACCTTCAGCAGATCGGCCAAGCGTTCGGTTCGCTTGTTCCGGCCGGACAGTTCGCGGATATAGCTTTCCGCTTCGACCATTTGTTCGTAGCCGATATAGACTGGTTGGAACAGGACCGGTTTTACGGGTGAAGCCAGGTAACCTTTCACTGTCATGGCGAGCATGCCTCCCCGGGGCGGCAGCAAGCGCCCGGTGCGACTGCGGGTCCCTTCCACGAAGTACTCTATGGAGACGCCCTTGGCCAGGATGGTTCGCACATACTCGTTGAAAACGGCCGCGTACAATTTTTGGGATTTGAAAGTGCGCCGAACGTAAAAAGCACCGCCGCCCCGAATGAGTGCGCCCAGCACCGGCAGTTTCAGGTTAACACCCGCTGCAATATGTGGTGGCACGAAGCCATTCTCATAGAGGATGAAGGACATCAGGAGATAGTCCATGTGACTGCGGTGGCAGGGCACGTAGATCACCTCGTGATCCAGTGCCGCCTGGCTGAACCGCTCTACGTGATGAACCCTGATGCCGTCATAAATCTTGTTGAGAAACCGGTCGAGTACGAAAAAAGCCAGCCGGACAAACCGGTAGGAGTAGTCGGCTGCAATTTCCCAGGCGAACTTGCGGGCCTGTTTTTCCGCCTTCTCGAGCGGAATTTTACTCTTACGCGATTGCTCCTGGATCGCTTCGCGCACCTCTGGTGCTTTCAGTACCCCGTCGATGACCGTTCTTCGGTGTGACAGGTCGGGTCCGATGGCGGCTGCGCGAACGCGCCGGAAGTGGGTTCGAAGGATGCGGGATACCTTGCGCAGACTTCGGGCGGGATCGGGGCCTTCGGCGACCAGGTCCTGCAATGAAATAGGGCGGCTGAACTGAACCAGGGTGTCGCGCCCGTTGATCCAGGTGCTGAGCAGACGGCGGAAGCGTCCCGCCACTTCCCAGTTCTCAGAAAACAGCGTCTTGGTAAACCCGGTCAGCTTGTCCGGCGCGCGCCCCACGAACACGGTGACCGGTACGATCTGGATGTCGATTTCCGGATGTGCATAGCTGTAATCAACGAGTTCACGGAGCAGTTCCGATGATCTTCTTGCTGAGCGCCTGCGTATCAGTAACCCTTGCATACGGCGTAACACTGCGTACGCGCGCGCTGGCTCCACCTCGACACCCTGGATAGGCTCCAGCGGACTCGACACGGCCTGTTCCTCGCAGCACTTGTCGAGGATCAGGACGGACGAAAGGGCATAGTCACTCAGGATGTAGCAGACGGGCTTGTCGGACTCGGGTCCGATGCCCCCATCCGCGTCGGGCAGGACCTTTGCTCGGACCCAGAGGTGCAGGATGCCCCGCAGCAGACGATACCAGCGCAACTGCAATGAAGAAACCGGTCTCGCCTGGGCAGGTTTATCGTTCATGGATCGGGGTTGCGTGGCCTGTGAGGTAAAGGGTGGGCGCAGGACTGGCAACGGTTCCGCCTTGTGTATTCCCGCGCACAGCAATGCTTACATTAGCACAAGCAAAGTGGTAACTGGCAGTCAAAAAAAATCCGGGCTGGGCATGCGCCCCGCCCGGAAGTCCGGCAGAGCCGGAGAGGATCGGTAATTTGGAAAATCTGTACTTTTTTAATTCTATTATTAAGTTACGGCAGTATCGTAATGTAGACGATTAAGACTTGTCAACCGCTTTTTGGATGTTGAAACAGAGGCAGGGACCAGATTTAAGCCGTGGGTTTCATCCGCCCCGCCAGAGGTGGTCTGACAGGTTGCCGGCGAGCGGAGTATTCAGGCTGCTCGCAGAATCAAGAAAGCACGTAGCGATCGCCCTTTAACTCAATGCTGCGCGAATTTCCCCCTGGATGGCTTCGGCAGCAACCCTGGGGTTTTTGGCATCACGGATGGGCCGACCGACGACCAGGTAGTCGGCGCCATTACGGATGGCCTGTCCGGCTGAAACGACCCGTTGCTGATCGTCGTCGTTGAGGATCGGGCGAATACCAGGGCAGACAGTCACCAGGGCATGGTCAATGTCAACGCGTAGCGCCGGCACTTCCAGACCCGATGAAACCACGCCGTCACAGCCGACCTCCAGCGCGCGCCGGGCGCGCGAAAGCACCAGTGTACGGGCGTCGCATTGAAAGCCGAGATCGTCCAGGTCTGCCTGGTCTAAACTGGTCAGGGCGGTAACGGCCAGGATTTTCATACTGCCCTTGTTGTCAGCCGCGGCCCGCAACATGCCATCGTTGCCGTGCACAGTGCAGAAATCGATGTCGTGACGCGCGAGTTGGCGTACCGCTGCCGCGACCGTAGCCGGTATATCGAACAGCTTGAGGTCGGCGAAGACCCGTTTGCCGCGCTGCTTGAGTTCGGCCAGCAATTCGAAATAGTGGCCGGAAAGAAACATTTCCAGGCCCAGCTTGTAGAACGCTACCGAATCGTCCAGTTGATCGATCAGCCGCGTGGCGGCTTCAAGATCAGGCACGTCCAGTGCGAAGATCAGTCGTTCCCGGGCCGGGATGTCAGGCTTGGCTTGGTACATCGGTAGTCTCCGTACGGTGCATGAAGTCGTGGATCAGGGGTGAAATTTCCCCTGGCACGTCCATGTGGAAGTGGTGGTGCCCTGAAAGGGAATGGCTGTGGCACTGTCGCATGACCTGCAGACGTGCCTGGGCGATTTCCTTGTCAACCCAGCGCGGCAGAGGGTCAGATGTGATCGAAAGCACGGGCGCCTTGATGGCAGCCAGGATCTGCAGCACTTGCGCTTCCATTAACAGGGAAGGTGAGTGCCAGTTAAGCCTCGGGTCTGTCCGCCAACGGAAATGGTCTTCGTGGGGTTCCAACGAACGCTCGCACAGCAAAGTGGCGGCTTCCTCAGACAGGTCTGCTGCAACGGCGCGCCGTGCAGTGACCGCAGCGGCCACATCCGGAAACTCGCGAAGCTTTCCTCGCGCCTTGCGCACCGACTCGCGGGATTTTCGCAATCTTGGCAGGGTCATAGCGGCCGACGCCGATACCGGGCCGAGCCCATCCAGCACGATCAGGCGGTCGATCCGTTCGGGCGCCATCGCGGAAAAGACACAGGCCAGCGCGCCCCCCATGGAGTGACCGAGAAGGCTGCAGTTCTCCCATTCGAGAGCGTCGAGCATGACCTCTACGTCCCACAGGTTATCCATGAAGTAATAATGCGCACCCTTTGGGCGGTGCCGTGAGCGGCCATGGCCTGCCAGGTCCACGGCCACCAGGTCCAGGGAGTCCAGGAAAGGCGCCAGGGGAGCGAAAGAAGCAGCATTGTCCAGCCAACCATGCAGGCAAAGTACTCTTGGGGCTCCCGGTTGGGGCCAGGCCAGGCCAGTGAAAGGCCCGTTCGCGGTGGCCAGCTCCAGGTCAACAGAAGGTTCGCTCATACGGCCTCCAGGTTGGCGTAGGCCAGCACCAGCCATTTCGGACCGGCATGGTGGAAATTTACCTGCACTCGTGCGTGTTCGCCCGCCCCCTCGAAGTTCACCACCGTGCCCTCGCCGAACTTGCGGTGCTGCACCAGTTGACCGAGGTGGAACGGAATGTTCTGTTCAGGTTGTCGGACCGGTTTTCCAGCGGCGGGCCGCGCGCTGACCCACGGGCTGCGGGTGCCCATTCGCGGGCGGATTTCTTCGAGCAGTTGAGCCGGGATTTCGTCCAGAAAACGTGAAGGCCGGTTGTGGGATTCCGAGCCGAACATGCGTCGCACTTCGGCGTAACTCAGGCACAGTAACTCCCTGGCCCGGGTCATCCCCACGTAACAAAGCCGCCGCTCCTCCTCCAGTCGGCCGCCTGCTTCCTGCACCGAGCGCTGATGTGGAAACAGGCCGTCTTCCATGCCGACAATGAAAACCAGCGGAAACTCGAGACCTTTGGCTGAGTGCAGCGTCATGAGCTGGACGCAGTCGTCCCAGGCTTCTCCCTGGGTTTCGCCGGCTTCCAGCGCCGCGTGGCTCAGGAAAGACTGCAAGGGACCCAGGCCGGCTTCCTCGTCTTCGGCCGGAAGAATGAACGACTCGGCTGCATTGGTCAGTTCCCGTAGATTTTCGACCCGCGCTTCCATCTTTTCGCGGGTTTCTTTTTCGTAGTGCCGCACCAGCTCGCTCTGTTCGATCACCCCTTCCATCTGGTTGCCCAGGGTCCAGTCACCCATGCGCTCGCGCATGGCCTGGATGAGGCTCATGAATGCGGATACGGCGTTGCGGGCACGCCCGTTCAGGACATCCTGGCGCAGGCATTCGTTGGCCGCCTGCCACAAGGGCAACCCGCTCTCACGTGCCTGCAGGCGCAGCATCGAGACGGTCTTTTCGCCAATGCCGCGGCTGGGCGTGTTGATCACACGCTCCAATGCCGCGTCGTCATTCGGGTTTTGCAACAAGCGCAGATAAGCCAACGCATCCTTGATTTCGGCGCGTTCGAAAAAGCGTAAACCGCCGTAGACCCGGTAAGGGACGGCAGCTTTGAGCAGGTATTCCTCGAACAGTCGTGACTGGGCCGAGGTGCGGTACACGATGGCGGCTTCCTCGGCGCGACGGCCCTTGTTGAGCCACTGTTCTATCTGATCGACGACGAAACGGGCTTCCTCCTGCTCATTGAAAGCCGCATAGACCTGTATGGCCCTTCCTTCTTCTCCCGCCGTCCAGAGCTTTTTGCCCATGCGACCTTCGTTGTGGGCGATCAGTGCGTTGGCAGCAGCGAGAATGTTTCCGGTAGAGCGGTAGTTCTGCTCCAGGCGAACGGTCTGCACCTTGGGGAAGTCCCGCACGAAGTATTGGACATTCTCTACGCGTGCACCGCGCCAACCGTAGATCGACTGGTCGTCGTCACCCACCACGAATACCTGCCCGCTGTCACCCGCCAGCATCCTGATCCAGGCGTACTGGATGGCGTTGGTGTCCTGGAACTCGTCTACCAGCAGGTGGGTCAGACGCCGACGGTAGTGGGCGAGCAGTTCAGGCTGCTTCAGCCACAGCTCATGCGCGCGCAGCAGCAGTTCGGCAAAATCGACCAGGCCGGTGCGCTCGCAGTGCTGATGGTATCGCTGGTAGATGTGCACCCAGGTCGCCGTCAGTGGATGATCCATGTGTTCGATGGATTCGGGCCGTTGCCCCTCGTCTTTGCGCGCGTTGATGAACCACTGTGCCTGGCGCGCCGGAAACTGGTTTTCATCCAGGCCTTCTTCCCGAATCAGGCGGCGCAGCAGGCGGTGCTGATCGTCGGAATCGATGATCTGGAAATTCTCCTGCAACCCCGCTTCGCGCCAGTGCATTCGCAACAGACGGTGCGCGATGCTGTGAAAAGTGCCAATCCAGAGAGGCCGGGTCGATACCTGCAGCAGGTCCTGGGTGCGTTCGCGCATCTCACCGGCAGCTTTGTTGGTAAACGTAACGGCGAGCACACTCAGCGGCGAGACGTGGCCGACCTGGATCAGCCAGGCCAGGCGGTGCACCAGGACGCGGGTCTTGCCACTGCCGGCGCCAGCCAGCACCAGGACATGATTGTCCTCGGCAGTAACGGCCTCGCGCTGAGCTTCGTTCAGTTCATCGAGAAGGTGGGATACGTCCATTTAAGCCGGGCGGTTCTCACGGGCGATCGCCCGGTACCCGATATCCCTGCGGCAGTAACGGCCTGGCCAGTCGATCTGGTCGCAGGCGGCATAGGCCTCATGTTGCGCGGCGGCCACGGATTCCCCGAGCGCGCAAACGCACAGCACCCGCCCACCGGCGGTGAATACCTGGTCCTCTTTCAGTTCGGTGCCAGCATGGAACACCTTCACGTGCCCCGGGAACGGGCGGTCCAGCCCGCTGATGACCTGGCCTTTTTGATAGGCGCCGGGATAGCCGCCGGCCGCCAGCACGACCCCGACACACGGGCGCTGATCCCATTCGACGCTGACTTTGTCCAGGTTTCCGCCCAGCGCTGCCTGGCACAAAGCCACCAGGTCCGAGTTCAGGCGCATCATGATGGGTTGCGTTTCAGGGTCGCCAAAGCGAACGTTGAATTCCAGCACTTTGGGCGTCCCATCCGCCCCGACCATCAGGCCGGCATAAAGGAAGCCGGTAAAGGGCGCACCCTCCGACGCCAAGCCGCGAATGGTCGGCTCAATCACGGTTTTCATGACGCGTTGATGCAGGGCATCGTCGACCACCGGCGCGGGGGAGTAAGCACCCATACCGCCGGTATTCGGCCCGGTATCGCCATCGCCAGCGGCCTTGTGGTCCTGGCTGGTGGCGAGGGGCAGAGCATGGTGACCATCGGCCATGACGATGAAACTGGCTTCTTCACCCTCGAGGAACTCTTCGATCACGACGCGGTGGCCGGCATCGCCGAAGGCATTACCCGCGAGCATATCCCTGACTGCGGTCTCTGCTTCTGCTTCGGTCTGGGCGATGATGACGCCCTTACCGGCTGCCAGGCCGTCGGCCTTGACCACAATGGGCGCTCCCTGCTGGCGAATGAATTCGAGCGCCGGAGGGATGTCCGTGAACTGGCCATAGGCGGCAGTGGGGATGCCATGCCGCGCCATGAAATCCTTGGCAAAGGCCTTGGAACCTTCCAGGCGCGCGGCATCGGCCACGGGGCCAAAGCAAGGCAGGCCTGCTGTGAGGAAGCGGTCGACGATTCCCTCGGCCAGCGGATTCTCCGGGCCGACAATGGTCAGGCCAACGCCTTTCTCGCGTGCGAAATTCGCCAGGCCGGCATGGTCGTCCACCCCGATGGCTACATTCTCCATCCCGGGTTCAAGCGCCGTTCCCGCATTGCCGGGCGCCACGAAAACATGTTCCACCTGGGGCGACTGCGCCACTTTCCAGGCCAGGGCGTGCTCGCGCCCGCCGTTGCCGATGATCAAGACGTTCATAACGTTCGAAACCTCAGTGGCGGAAGTGCCGCATTCCCGTGAACACCATGGTCATCCCATGTTCGTTGGCCGCAGCGATGACCTCTTCATCACGCATTGAACCTCCGGGCTGAATGATGGCCTGGATACCGCCGTTGGCCGCCGTGTCGATACTGTCGCGGAAGGGAAAAAATGCGTCGGAACCCATGACTGCGCCATCCAGTGGGAGCTTGGCTTCGGAAGCCTTCCAGGCGGCGATGCGGGCAGAATCCACGCGGCTCATCTGACCGGCGCCGACACCGAGGGTGCGCCCGCCGCTGGCGTAGACAATGGCATTGGACTTGATCATGCGCACCAGCTTCCAGGCAAACAGAAGATCGAGCCATTCCTGGTCCGTAGGTGCCCTGTCGCTGACGCATCGGCAATCAGAACGCTCGATCCGGCCCTGGTCGTACTGTTGAATAAGCAGGCCGCCAGCCACCTTGTGGTAGCTGAGCCGATTGCCGGCATCGGCCGCGGGCTGGCCGCGAAGCACGCGCACGTTGGGCTTTGCCGCCAGCACGGACAAGGCGTCCTCGGCGTAGGAGGGCGCCGAAATGACCTCGACGAACTGCTTTTCGATGATGCTGGCAGCCGTCTCGGCATCAAGTTGCTGGTTGAATGCAATGATGCCGCCGAAGGCGGAAACGGGATCCGTTTCGAAAGCTCTCAGGTAAGCCTCGAGTGCGGTATCGGCCTGGGCGGCACCGCATGGATTGGCATGTTTGACGATGACGCAGGCCGGGTCTCCATGGAACTGGTGGACACACTCGATGGCGGCGTCGGCGTCGGAGATATTGTTGTACGAAAGCTCTTTGCCCTGGAGTTGCTCAGCCCAGCCGGGCAGGGTTCCGCCGGCATCGCCAGCGACAAAAAAGGCGGCCTTCTGGTGCGGGTTTTCGCCGTAGCGCATCGTCTGCACACGGTTAAATTGCGGTGTATGGATGACCGGCAGACCGTCCGGGGCTTTGCCCTCGGGTCCACGCTGACTGAGGTAGTCGGCCACCATGCCATCGTAGCGAGCTGTGTGGGCGAAGGCGCTGACCGCCAGGCGATAACGGGTGGACTCCGACACCGCGCCTGCGGACTGCAGTTCAGACAGCACGGCCTGGTAGTCTGACGAATCGGTGACGATACTGACCCGAGCGTGATTCTTAGCCGCCGCCCGCACCATCGTCGGCCCGCCGATATCGATATTCTCGATGGCGTCAGCCAGGCTGCAGTCGGGGTTGGCGGTTACCTCGGCAAAGGGGTACAGGTTGACGATGACCAGTTCGAACGGCTCGATACCATGCTCAGCCATCACTCCGGCGTCCTGATCGCGGCCCAGAATACCGCCGTGTACTTTCGGATGCAGGGTCTTGACCCTGCCGTCCATGATCTCGGGGAACCCGGTATGTTCACCGACCCCGGTGACGGCAACGCCACCGTCTCTTAGCAGGCGCGCGGTTCCACCCGTGCTGAGCACGGTGAAACCGAGACTTTCGAGGCCTTGGGCAAACTCCAGGATACCGGTCTTGTCGGAAACACTGATCAAAGCGAGACGCCTTTCAGGCGCGGCTGAAGGGTTCATAGTCTATTAGCTCCGGCTCTTTGGTACGTCAGGTAACGGGTGTCGAAAACCCGCCGTGGTCGATCCTGCGTGCACCATTATACGCAGTCACCGAAGCCGTGTGATGGTCTGCTTTTTCCCTTGGCGAATGTTGTAACGGCGAATCCGGGTGCGCAGGGTATTGCGGGTCATACCCAGAATCCGCGCGGCGCGTGACTGGTTGCCCCGGGTAAACTTGAGCACCTCCTCGATGAGAGGGGGTTCAACCTCCGAGAGCAGCTTACGATAGACATGTTCCGGTTCCGTGTTGCCCATGTCGAGCAGGAACTGGTTGATCGTTTTCCGGACCTCTTCCTTCAGCGGGGTGCTTTGTGATTTCTTCACCATGACGGTTTTGCGTGCATTTTCAGTCCGGGTAGCCTGGGCGGGAAAAGGTAGCACACTGAAAGCGCCCGCGCACCATTGGACAAATCAGAGAAAGCGGATTTCGAAACCGACGGCCCGCTCTCCCGGACTGGCGAACTCCAGCAGAACGGGCACATGCACCCTTGACCTGAGGAGGTCCGAGTCTGACCCGCGCCCAGGCAGATATTCGGTGGCGGTAAAGTCACGCCGAGCGACTGGTTTTCCTGCCAGGTCCAGTAACGTCAGCTCCAGCACAGGCCAGGATTGCGCCCGCTCGGCATGATTGACGAACGTGGCGCTGAGTACCAGGACGCCGGCCCGCGTCGGATGGGCGTGTAAATCTCGACTGACGACGTGTAACTGGCCCGTATCCCTGAACGACAAATCCGGCTCTGCCTGAACGAGTTGAAAATGCTGCAGCAACGCCTGCGCCTGCGGCCATGTGTCGATATCGGCCCTGAATGTCCAGCCCAGGTGCACCAGCGTGCCCAGTGCCAGGAGCAAGCTCAACGCCAGCCAGTGGCCCCGTTTTTCATCCCCCCTGAAATGGACGTGGGCAGGCCCGAACGGCGCGGCCAGTTCCTGCTTGCTACCCAGTACCGGAGGCCGGTAACGCGTGCCAGCCGGTGGCGGAGTGTCGCCCGTATCAGGCCACTCATCGAACAGTTGCTCCAGGGCATCGAACTTCTGCCCGCAGCGCCCGCAGCGCACGGTGCCGCGCGAGTGGGCCAGGGTGACGGCATTGAGGACGTGAGCAGAGTCACATTCCGGGCAGCGTGTGTACATGGCTCAGGGTGAGGGCAGGCTGGCCCAAAAACGAAACCGGACGAGTCGGTTCAGGTAAGGCACTGGCTCAGGTATTGTTCTCACCGGTCGCCGTGTCCGCTGTGGCCTCATCCTCGGGTCCGTCACCGTTCAGGTAACGGTAGCGGTTCAGTTCCGACATGAAGATTTCTCGGATTTGCGCCTCCCTCTTGTCCAGATTGGCTTTCGAGCGCGCACCCTGGCGCAAGCGCCCCCGCAATTGCTTGATCTCATCGCTGATGGTGGCATCAATGGGTAGGCCGGCGCGTTGACGATCAGCGGCTTCGCGGATCTGGCCGTTGAGAGAAGCCACGACGCTGAGACGGCTTTGTTCGATCAGGCGGGCGTCGTAGGCGAGATTGTCGACCTCGACCTGCATGGCGTCCAGAATCTCTTCTTCCGAGCGATACTTCAGCACCAGCAAACGGTCCGCACGCATCTGTTTTTCATGGGCGGCAATTTCGGGGTCAACCTTGTTTTTTTCCTTTTGGACCTGTTCCAACGTCGGCTCGGGCGCGGTCGGGTCATCAATGGACCTGATGACTATTCCGTTCTGGAGGATTTGGTGCGGGCGGTTGGCGTACTCCGCTGGCAAAGTGCTGTCGTAGTGCACCTCACCTTTCTCATCGACCCAACGGTAAACGAGTTGCGCCATCGCCGGGGCGGCGGGCAGCAACAGGCACGCCGCGAGTGCCGCAAACATCCATGGCCGGTAGGCCTTGCTAGGTGCAACCATAACGATCACGATAGCGCCGAATCGCCGCGATGTCGAACTCTTCCCGGCCATTGCGTTCCAGGTAAACGATGAGGTCATTGAGCCCGGCGATGGCGATGACGTCAATACCGAATTCAGCCGTTACCTCCTGCGCGGCCGATTGATCGCTCTGACCACGTTCCTGGCGGTCCAGCGCGATGGCGACAGCTGCCGTGTGCGCACCTGCGCCTTCGATCCAGCCGATCGACTCGCGGACCGAAGTGCCGGCGGAAATGACATCGTCGATGATCATGACGCGCCCACTGAGCGGCGCGCCGACCAGGAAGCCACCTTCGCCATGGTCTTTTGCCTCCTTGCGGTTGTAGGCGTAAGGCACGTTGCGGCCATGCTGGCTGCTGAGAGCGATGGTGGCCGCTGCAGCCAGCGGTATGCCTTTGTATGCTGGCCCGAACAGCATGTCGTAAGCGATACCGGAGGCTTGGATCGCGGCTGCGTAGCAGTCGCCCAGGCGCTTGAGTGAATCGCCGTCGTCGAAACCGCCCGCATTGAAAAAATAGGGGCTGACCCGGCCCGATTTCAGGGTGAATTCGCCGAATTTGAGATTGCCCTTGGCCAGCGCCAAGTCAAAGAATTTTTCCTGGTGGTCCTGCATGTCTTCTCGTCGAGGGTGCGGTTTCCTGAGTATCGCCCCGTACAGGCCGCTATGCAACGCAGCCACCATGACAAGGCGGGCGGGGGCGGGTATGCTCACGGCCCATGAGAATTATCACGCTCAATGCCAATGGAATCCGCGCAGCGGCCCGTAAAGGTTTCTTCGACTGGATGGCCCGCCAGGATGCGGATGTGGTCTGCATCCAGGAAACCAAGGCCCAGGTTCACCAGTTGACTGATCCGGTCTTCCGGCCCGAGGGCTATCACTGCTACTACCACGATGCGCTGAAACCCGGTTACAGCGGTACGGCGGTCTATTCTCGGCATGAACCCGACGCAGTACAACACGGCCTCGGCTGGGACGTGATGGATAACGAAGGCCGCTGGTTGCAGGTCGATATCGGCGGCTTGAGCGTGGTCTCCCTGTACCTGCAGTCGGGGTCCTCCAGTGATGAGCGCCAGCAAGTCAAATATCGCGCCATGGATTACCTCGAGCCCCTCCTGCGCAAAATGGCCAGCGACGGCCGGGAGTACCTGATCTGCGGTGACTGGAATATCGCGCATAAGAAGATTGACCTGAAAAACTGGCGGGGCAACCAGAAGAACTCGGGCTTTCTGCCGGAAGAACGTGCATGGATGAGCGAGCTGTTTGGGAAGTTCGGTTGGGTGGATGCCTTTCGGGTGGTCGACCCGCGGGAAGAACAATACACATGGTGGTCCAACCGCGGACAGGCGTGGGCCAACAATACCGGGTGGCGTATCGATTACCAGGTGGTCACCCCTGGGGTGGCGGCCGCCGCCAGGGCAGCTGACATCTACCGGGACGAGCGCTTTTCCGACCACGCGCCGCTGACGTTGGATTATGCGTTTGACATCAGAGCCGGCAGGAAGCCTGCTTGATTCAGAAATCACGCCCCTGGCAGGAGGTTTTGTTCACGCGCAGAATGCTGACCTGCGTGTTCCTGGGTTTCAGTTCGGGTATGCCGCTTTTCGTGTTGGTCTCGCTGGTCCCGGCCTGGCTGAGAAGCCACGAGGTGGACCTCGCCACCATCGGCCTGTTTGCGCTGGTTGGATTGCCCTATACCTGGAAGTTCCTGTGGTCACCCTTGATGGATCGCTACAAACTGCCGTTCCTGGGCAGACGACGCGGCTGGGCCCTGGTGACGCAGCTGGGCCTGTTGTTGTCCATTGGCGGACTGGGACACTTCAACCCGGCGGTTTCCCTCGACAGCATCGTAATCGTGGTTTTCCTGGTGGCCGTTTTTGGCGCCAGCCAGGATATCGTTATCGATGCCTACCGCCGTGAATTGCTGGCTGATGACGAGTTGGGCACTGGCACCTCGATCTGGGTCAATGCTTACCGTTTGTCAGGGCTGGTGCCCGGGTCGTTGGCGCTGATCATGTCCGACCACTTTTCCTGGATCGTGGTTTACTGGACGACCGGTGCGTTCATGGCCATTGGGGTCATCACGACCCTGATGATTCCGGAAGTCAGCGACGACCGTCTCGCACCGCACTCATTGCGACAAGCCGTAGTCGAGCCTTTCGTCGAGTTCTTCCAGCGCGACGGCATCCGCAGTGCTCTGGCGATCCTGGCCTTCCTGTTCCTGTACAAGTTGGGGGATAACATGGCCACGGCCCTGGCAACGCCGTTCTATCTCGATATGGGCTACTCGCGCAGCGAGATCGGTTCCGTGGCAAAAATTGCAGGGCTTTGGGCCAGCATTGCCGGTGGCGTGTTGGGCGGGATCGTCATGCTACGGCTGAGTATCAACCGGGCTCTGTGGCTGTTCGGATTCGTCCAGCTGGCGACCATCCTGCCCTACGTATGGCTCAGCCAGGCGGGGCATACCCTGGTCGGACTGTTCGTTGTCGTCAGTGGTGAGTACCTTGGCGTCGGTCTTGGCGCCATCGCGCTGACCGCTTACATGGCGCGGGAAACGAGCCGCGCTTTTACCGCCACGCAGTTCGCGCTGTTCAGCAGTTTTATCGCGGTGCCGCGGACCATTGCCAACGCTTCCACGGGATTTATCGTTGAAGCGCTGGGCTGGACCGTGTTTTACGTGATGTGTGCCCTGGTCGCGATTCCAGGCATGTTGTTGCTGCTCAAGGTCGCGCCATGGCGCGACCCGGGATTGGGCAAAAGGCCCTAACGGGCCATGCGCGCCTCGAAGCCAAACGGTAACAGGGCCAGTCGTGTCATTTTCAGGTGTTGCGCCGCGAACGGCAGCCCAATGATGGTGATGGCGAAAAACAGCGCCATGATCAGGTGAAAGACAGCCAGTTCCAGACCGGGCAAAAGGATCCAGATAATGTTCATCAGGACCGCAACGGCGCCGCCTGGGGGTTCCTTCTCACGAATTTCGCGGCCGAAGGGCGCTGCGGCCAGCCCGGCCAGCCGGAAACAGGCAATGCCGAATGGAATGCCGATGATGGTGATGCACAGGATGAGGGCACCCAGCAGGTAGAGAAAGAACAGGACAAACCCGCCAAGCAGAAACCAGAGTATGTTCAGGGGGAGTGACATGGGGCCTCCTGGCATGTTCACGTGTGATTGGGGTGGTGGACTTCGCCCAGCAGTACCGGTTCGCGCGCCCCGGTGATCAGGCGGGTGTCCTGCCGGCGTTCAGCCAGTCGTTCGCGTGCCAGCCAGGCGAACAGCACGGCTTCCACCCAGTCGGGGTGCATGCCGTGCTGGCTGGTGGGCTCGACCCGAGTATCCGGAAGGAGCGCAGCAATCCTGCCCAACAGGTCGGTATTATGGGCGCCGCCCCCGCAGACCAGCAGGCGCGCCACGGACCCGGCACTCTCACTGACAGCCTGGGCGACCGTTCGCGCAGTCAGTTCGGACAGGGTGCACTGGACGTCTGCTGGCAATGCGGGGTGATTCCGCAGGAAGGGCTCCAGCCAGGCGCGGTTGAAGTATTCCAGCCCCGTGCTTTTGGGGGCGGCGCGGGCGAAGTAGGGATCGGACAAAAGGTCACGCAACAAGTCGGGCACCGGGCGGCCGCTGGCGGCCCACTCGCCATTCTCGTCGAAATCCAGGCCACGTTCCTGGCGGATCCACAAATCCAGCAGGCAGTTGGCCGGCCCGCTATCGTGCCCCCGCGTGCGGCCGTCGGCGGAAATGAAGGTGATGTTGGCGATGCCGCCCAGATTGAGAACGGCGCGCTCCTCATCAGAACGGAAGAACAACCTGCGGTGCAGCAGCGGCGCCAGTGGCGCCCCCTGGCCGCCTGCCTCCAGATCAGCCTGGCGAAAGTGGCTGACGACCGTGGCCCGTGTACTGCGCAGCAGAACCTGTGGACTGCCCAGCTGGATGGACCGAGGGGGATCCGCGTCGGGCGCGTGCCAGACCGTCTGGCCGTGGGAACCGATCGCGCTGATGTCCCGCATTTCGATGCCGGCCTCCTCGCTGACTTTTCGGGCAGCCTTGGCGAAATGGCGGCCGAGAAACTCGTCCAGCATTCCACCCGCGGCCTCCCTGGGTTCACGGCCGGAAGCCAGCAGATCTTCAAGTTCGGATGCAATGGGCTCCCCGTAAGGCAGCGTCAGCGCATGCAGTAATCGCGGCTCTTCGTCTTCGAACAGCACCAGGGCGGCGTCGACACCATCGCGACTGGTACCTGAGATCAACCCAATGAAGTAGCCCTGTGTCACTCGGAGCGCGCGTAGAGCGAAGCCGACTCCAGCCGGCTCAACTGCGTCAGGAAGGGCGCTGCATGTTGTTGGAAAGCCGCCAGTTGCTCCTTCTCCAGCGGTTGCACCGCAGGCAGGGAAACGGTCCGCGGATTGCGGTGCTTGCCGTTGACGACAAATTCGTAGTGCAGGTGTGGCGCCTGTGCGAGCCCGGTTGCACCGACATGGCCAATGACCTGGCCCTGGCGAACCCGGTCTCCCTTCTTGACGGTGCGCTTGGAGAAATGCAGGTATTTCGTGACGATGCTGTTGGCGTGCTGGATGAAAACATAGTTGCCATTGAATTTGCTGTAGGCCGATTCGGTCACACGGCCATCGCCGGCAGCGTAGACCGGTGTCCCTGTTGGCGCGCGGTAGTCAATGCCATTGTGCGCCTTGAAGCGTTTCAGAATGGGGTGAAACCGCTTGGGATTGAAGTTGGAGGAGATATAGGAAAAGTTGAGCGGTGCGCGCAGGAAGGCCTTGCGCATGTGGCGCCCGTCCGGGGCGTAATATTGGGGCCCATTGTCGGCTTCGTAGCGAATAGCCTGGTAGCGGTCACCCTGGTTGACGAAAGTGGCGGCCAGGACGTCACCGTCACGTAGATACTCGCCATCGCGATAGACTTTTTCATAGAGCAGGAAAAACCGGTCGCCGCTCCGTATATCCAGCACGAAATCGATGTCCCAGCCAAAGATGTTGGCCAGTTTCATCACCATGGCGTCGCTCAGGCCGGCGGCCTTGCCTGCCAGGAACAAAGATGAGTCGATGCTCCCCTCGGTTTCCACCATTTCCGTGGTGATCTGGCGCTCCTGGATCCAGGCAGAAGGCGCGCCTGCAACCATGTCCACCATCAGGTAACGCTCGTCATCGAGCGTGTAGCGCATGTGCTCTAACGATCCGTCCATTGCTTGCCGGAACGCGAATTCGTCTCCCGGCCGAATCGTCTTGAGACTGCGGGTTTCATCGTTCAGCGCCAGAATTTCATGCAGGGTGCCCACGCTGAATCCCTGGGAGCGGAAAATGGTATCCAGTGTCTGCCCGGACTTGACCTTCATGCTGATCCATGGCGATTGATCAGTTGCGGCCAGTGGCGCGGTGGTGGTGTCGCCAGCACCCGTGGCTGTTCGCGTGGGCAGTGCCAGGTCGACCACCCGATCGAACGCGGGTGCAGTCGACGAGGGAGTCGGATTCAGGCCGCCCAGGGCGACACCGAACACGATCAGCGTGACCGCAAACAAGGCCGCCCGTGACCGGCTGATACCGATGTGCAAGTGTCGCAGGCGATGCAGCATTTGATTGGGAAATGTATCCATTAACGGGAGGCAGCTGAATCCAGGGTCAGGCGTTCGGGCCAGGCAGGCATAACCTTAGCCAGACAAGGCCTGCCGGTCAATTGTGATCGCCGGGGTGGTGGATAAGGGGGTGAGGCAATACAATGCCCGATCTGGCCAAAATCCTGAAGCAAATGAGCGATCTTGAACAGTCCCTGGCATTAATTGCACGGGGCACCGAAGAAATTATCAAGCTGGAAGACCTGGAGGCGCGGCTCAAGCTGGAGCGCCCGTTAAAGGTCAAGGTGGGGTTTGACCCGACAGCTCCTGACCTGCACCTCGGTCACACCGTTCTCATCAATAAAATGCGCCAGTTCCAGGACCTCGGCCACGAAGTCACGTTCCTGATCGGGGATTTTACGGGCCTGATCGGTGACCCGACAGGCAAGAATGTCACCCGCAAGGCCATGACGGTGGAAGAGGTCAAGGCCAATGCCGAGACCTACTCGACCCAGGTATTCAAGATTCTCGACCCGGATAAGACCCGGATTCGTTTCAACTCCGAGTGGCTGCACGCGCTGGGTGCCGAGGGCATGATCCGGTTGGCGGCCAAGTACACTGTTGCCCGCATGCTCGAGCGGGACGATTTTGAGAAGCGCTACAAAAGTAACCAGCCCATCGCCGTGCACGAGTTTCTGTATCCACTGGCGCAGGGCTATGACTCGGTGGCGCTCAACGCCGACGTCGAGTTGGGCGGCACCGACCAGAAATTTAACCTGCTTGTGGGCCGGCACCTGCAGCAGCACTATGGCCAGCCGCCGCAAGTGGTGATCACGCTGCCGCTGCTGGAAGGCACAGACGGCGTGCAGAAAATGTCCAAGTCACTGGGCAATTACATTGGCATCGTCGAAGCGCCCGCGGAAATGTTCGGCAAGCTGATGTCGATTTCAGATGAGCTCATGTGGCGCTACTTCGACCTTCTGAGCTTCCGCAGCAACGAAGAGCTGGCTGGGCTGCGGCAATCGGTCGAGGAAGGAAAGAACCCGCGGGATGTGAAATTCCTGCTTTGCGAAGAAATCATTGCCCGTTTTCATGGCGCCACCGCCGCGCAGCAGGCGAAGGAAACCTTTATTGCGCGATTCCGCGAAGGCGCCATGCCCGAGGATATTCGTGAACAGACTCTGGAAACGGCGGGTGAGGGTATCGGTATCGCTGCGGCGCTGAGCCAGTGCGGGCTCACCTCCAGCAATTCGGAGGCTTTCCGCATGATTCAGCAAGGCGGGGTCCGCATCGATGGCGAGCGAGTGGAGGATCGGGGGCTGATGTTGCCAGCCGGCTTCAGTGGCGTGCTGCAGGTGGGCAAGCGCAAGTTCTGCAAAGCCGATGTCGAGTAAAGATCATCAGGATAGTGAATCCGTCGAGACCTTGCGCGATCGGCTGGACACCGTCGATCACCAGATTCTGCAGCTGATCGCCGAGCGCCAGGACCTGGTCACCAGAATCGGCGAGCGAAAACACCTCGATGGCAGGGCCCTGCGCGATTTTCGCCGTGAGCGCGAAGTCATCGAACTGGGCATGGACCGGGCCGGTCGGCTGGGGCTGAATCCGGATATCGCCCGGGATATTCTCGAGCGGTTGATTCACCACTCCCTGAGCAAGCAGGAGCAACGCCAGTTGGTCAGCTCCGGCCATGGCGCAGGCATGTCCGCGCTGGTCATTGGCGGTCTTGGCCGTATGGGTGACTGGCTGGCGCGTTATCTCGATACCCTCGGCTATGCGGTGGAGGTGGCGGACCCAGGTCCCGGTGACAGCCTGTTTCCCAGGATTCATGACTGGCGTGACTCATCGCTGGAACATGACCTGGTGGCGGTGTGTGCACCACTGCGTGCCAGCAATCAGATACTGGAAGAACTGGCTGGCCACAAGCCGCGCGGACTGGTGTTCGACATTGGTTCGTTGAAGGGTCCCGTGGCCGCCGGTCTGGAGGCTATGCGCAAGGCGGGTTGCCGCATCGCCTCGGTACACCCGATGTTCGGGCCAAGGGAGTTGATGCTTTCCGGGCGTCATATTCTGCTGGTGGATGCGGGTCACGCCGAGGCACTGCTCGAGGCGAAGGCACTGTTTGCCCACACGGCCGCCGAGTGCGTCGAACTGGGTCTGCGTGACCATGACGAGGTGATGGGGTGGGTGTTGGGGCTGTCCCATCTGCTGAATATCGCGTTCGCCGCGGCCATCAGTGAATCGGGCGAGGCTGTGCCACTGTTACGTAAAATTTCCAGCACGACGTTCAATTCGCAATTGCAAGTCGCGGCACAGGTGGTCTCCGAAAATCCCCACCTGTATTTCGAGATTCAGACTGGAACGCTACCGGTCACGGGGGCGGTAGAGACCTTTTCGCGGTCGCTCGACCAGTTGGTGGATGCCATTTCCACATGCAACGAAGGACGTTTCGTCGAGATCATGCAGCACGCTCGCCAGTCACTTTCCGAGGTATCGGAGGGGCCGGCCAAGTGACCCTGAATGACATCGATTGGGGCACGTGGAAGGCCAGGGATCCGGCGACGCTGGTGTTCGTGATCGAGGATGACAAGGTCTTGCTGATTCGCAAGAAGCGGGGCCTGGGGCTTGGCAAGATCAATGGTCCCGGAGGCAAGCTCGACCCTGGCGAGAACGCCGTCGACTGTGCCCGGCGCGAATGCCGGGAAGAATTGGGTATCGAGGTACATGATCTCGAATGCCTGGGCGAACACAAGTTTCAGTTCATCGACGGCTATTCGATTCATTGCTGGGTTTTCCGAACCTACCGATACGAAGGCGAACCGGTCGAGACAGAAGAGGCTGTACCCCTGTGGACGAATATCGACCAGATACCTTACGAGGAGATGTGGGAAGACGACCGTCTGTGGCTGCCCATGGTGCTCGAGGGCAGGAGCTTCTCGGCCCGCTGGGTATTTGACGACGATCGCATGCTGGACCACGACATTCGCCACGTGGAACAGGTGATTCCCGGTGGCCCCCGGATTGACTGAGGATTGAGCCGATGGACAACAGACTAACCCCGATACTCGCCAGCCTGATCTGTGCGGTGCTGCTCGTTCCGTCGGTCGAGGCTGAGGAAAACGCGCAGGCGCGTGCCCGGAATCTCGCACAGGCCAACATTCTGATCGATACCCATATTGACGTTCCTTACCGGATTTCAGAGAAGTGGGAAGATGTGACGCGGGCAACGGAGAAGGGTGAATTCGATCTGCCGCGCGCCCGCGCAGGTGGGCTGGACGTACCATTCATGTCAATTTACACGCCGGCCGAGATGGAGGCCGAAGGCGGCAGCTTCCAATTGGCAAACCAGTTGATCGACATGGTGGAAGCCATGGTGGCGCGCGCGCCGGACGCGGCGGTCATAGTTCGTACCGCGGCCGAGGCCGAAGCCGCATTCAGGGCAGGCAAGCTCGGGCTGGCGTTGGGTATGGAAAACGGTTCACCGCTGGACCACGATATTGCCAACGTGGGCTATTTCCGCGATCGCGGCATCAGTTACATTACATTGACGCACAGTCTGAGCAACCAGCTTTCCGATTCCTCTTACGACAAGAACCGCCCACTACAGGGCCTGAGTGACTTCGGGCGCGAGGTCGTGCGCGAAATGAATCGCGTGGGCATCATGATCGATATCTCCCATGTCTCCGACCAGGCGTTTTTCCAGGTCCTGGAGATCAGCCGGGTGCCGGTCATCGCATCGCACTCTTCCGCCCGGCATTACACGCCGGGATTCGAGCGCAACATGAGCGATGAGATGATCGTGGCTTTGGCGGAGCATGGGGGAGTCATCCAGATCAATTTTGGCTCTTCCTTTTTGACGAACGAAGCCCGCGAGTGGAGCGATGAGTTCTATGACAAGCTCGAAGTGTTCCAGGAAGCGGGCGACTTCGACGAACAAGACGTGGAAGTGGCCGCTTTCACAAAAGACTACCGCAAGGAAAAGCCCTTTCCCTTCGCCACACTGAGCGACGTACTCGATCATTTCGATCACGTGGTCAAATTGGTTGGTATCGATTACGTTGGAATCGGTTCGGATTTCGACGGCGTTGGCGACAGCCTCCCCGTGGACCTGAAGGATGTGAGTGCATTCCCCGCCCTGGTCGAAGGCTTGCTCGGGCGCGGTTACTCCGAGCAGGACATCACCAAGATCATGGGCGGCAACCTGTTGCGCGTTTGGCGGCAGGTGGGGGAATTTACCGCGCTGTGAACTGAGCGATGGAGCAACTGCTTTCATTGGTTGAATGGCTGCAGGCCAACCCGGCACTGAGTGCGCCGCTGTTCGTGCTCGTTTTTTCCCTGATCATGGCAGTCGGCATACCAGGTGGCTGGTTCTTGCTGCTCTCAGCCGGTTTTCTGTTCGGAACCCTCGGCGGCGCCATCCTGGTGACCGCGGGCGTTTTCCTGGCGGCATGGTTAACTCACATGGTCATCCGGACTGCCCTGGGGCGCTGGCTCGATCACCGGGCCGAGGCCTGGCAGGCCAGGGTTCGCACATTCATCGACCAGGGCAACACACTTTTGCTTATCGTCCCGCGCATGATTCCCGTGTTCCCGTTTTTTGCCCTGAACGTGGGCATGACAGCCTCTGGAATTCCGCTCGGAACCTACCTGTGGACGACCACGGTCGGCACGATGCCCATTGCCCTGGTGATTTGCAGTATCGGGGCGCAATTCAAGGATCTGGAGGAGGTGGCCCAGGCCGGGGTCCTGGACACGCTGCTGTCACCGGGTCTGCTGCTCCCCATCGGGGTCCTGCTCTGCATGACCCTGGGCGGCTGGTGGTTGCTCAGGAGAAATGCGGCCAGCCGGCAAGCGGCGGAATGAACGTGAGATGACCGACTGAGGGGCCGTTGCGCCGGCAGCCTTGCCCGCCGCCAGCATCTGCTGGCGGCCATTGACGAATTTTAAGAAAGGCGTCCGAGATCGCCCAGCAGCGATTGTCGAGTCGCTTCCGTTACGGCCAGCTGGTGGTTGTAGTAGTCGTGCTGAACGCCCATGCTGAGGCTGGCGCCCGCGTGCAGCGCGGTGATCATTTCATCACTCAGCTCGAAGCGCATGAAGTGAACCGCTGAGGTCTTTTCCTCGTTGGAGCGTTCCAGGTCTTCGTTGGCGATGGCGTACACGCGCTCGAAGCCCTCGACCTGAATCCAGATCAGGTTTTCGACGCCCTTCAGATTGGCCAGCTGGCGCTTGCGCTCTTCCACGTCCTGGAATTCCAGCATGGCGGTGCATTTCAGGTTACTGCCATCCGGGATTAGCGGGTTGTACGCATCCAGCTCTTCCTGGATGCCGTCGGCTTCGAAAATTCGTTCGATGCGCAGCATTTCCTGGACCTGGTACTGGATGGTCAGGCGGTCCTCGAAGTACAGGTTGAGGTGTGGTCCGATGGAGACCCGGCGGTCTTTCTTATGGTCGATAACCCGGGCCCGAAATCCAGCGCGTTCGACGGCATAGGTTTCCAGGTTCATCAGGTCATTACGGGTCAGTGTTTTCATGGTCGTCATTTCCATTTCAGATTCCGTAGGCTTTTCTCAGCAGGGTTAAAGGACTGGTCTCGCCATTTTTTAACTCCAGTCCGTCGGCAATCTGCGAGGCGGCCATCGGGCAGTCAGAGACCAGGTAGTCCGCCTCCATTTTTTTGGCCCGATTGATAACAGGCCGGGCAATTTTCTGTGATTTCGCGTACGTGCCTTTGCGCACGCCATAGGTGCCGTCATGCCCGGAGCAGCGTTCGATCACCTGGATGTCGGCGTTCGGCACCAACGACAGCACGTCCTTGGTTTTCGGCCCAATGTTTTGCACACGCTGGTGGCAGGGTACGTGCCAGGCCACGGTGCCGATCGGGTTCTTGAATTCGGTGTTCATCAGGCCGGCCTTATGCCGGTGCACGAGGTATTCGAAAGGATCGTAGATGTGTTGCCGGATTTTCTGCAGGTCGACATCGTCCGGGTACATCAACGGCAATTCCTGCTTGAACATCAGCACGCAGGAAGGAATGGCCGCGACGATGTCCCAGCCCTCATCAATCAGTCGGACCAGTTCTGGCACGTTCTTGCGCTTGTACTTGTCGACCGTCTCGAGGTCGCCCTGCTCGAACTTGGGCATGCCGCAGCACTCTTCCTTCTCGGTCAGGCGAACCGGGATGCCGTTGTGCTCGAAAACCTTGATCAGGTCATCGCCGATATCCGGTGCGTTCACGTTGCAGTAGCACGTGGCGAACAGCGCCACTCGGCCGCGCGTCGGGCCGGCCTCCCGGGCTTCGACGGCTGCCGGTGCACGGTTCTTGTTGCGGCGGCGAATGGTGTCGCTGTGATATTCGGGCAGGTGCGCGTCACGGTGCAGATCGAGCGTCTTTTCCAGGATCTTGCGTAATGCCGGACTGCGGTTGGCCGCGTTGATGGTCTGGCTGACAACCGGCAGGCTACCGACCGTTCCGGTAATCTTGGTGTTGCTGATCAGTTTGTGGGCCAGCTTGCGCTCACCTTTCTTGAACTGGATTGCCTTGGCCCGCAGCATCAGGTGCGGGAAATCGATGTTCCACTCGTGCGGCGGAATGTACGGGCACTTGGTCTGGTAACAGAGGTCGCACATGAAGCACTCGTCTACGACCTTCCAGTAGTCTTTCTTGTCCACCCCATCCACTTCCATGGTGGATGATTCGTCCACCAGGTCGAACAGCGTGGGAAACGCGTCACATAATGAAACACATCGCCGGCAACCGTGACACAGATCGAATACGCGCTCCAGTTCGTCCAGCAGGGGCGCTTCGTCATAAAACTCGGGCTCTTGCCAGCCCAGGGGGTGGCGAGTGGGTGCTTCGAGGCTGCCTTCTCGGTTGCTGCTGATGGGTCCGGACATGTCGGTCTGCTCCGTGCTGGGGTTCAGGCTGAGAAGGGGCGCCGTAGCGCCCCTCTCATGAACAGCTAAGACTACTCCCTACGCCTAGTCCATATCGTCCAGTGCTTTCTGGAAACGATTGGCGTGAGAACGCTCCGCCTTGGCCAGGGTTTCGAACCAATCGGCGATTTCATCGAAGCCTTCATCGCGCGCCGCGCTGGCCATGCCCGGGTACATATCGGTGTATTCGTGCGTCTCACCGGCGATGGCAGCCTTCAGGTTGTCGCTGGTCGGGCCGATGGGTAGTCCGGTGGCCGGATCGCCCGCTTCTTCCAGGTATTCGAGGTGACCGTGCGCATGGCCCGTTTCGCCTTCTGCGGTCGAACGGAAAACTGCCGCAACGTCGTTGTAGCCTTCCACGTCCGCCTTCTGTGCGAAGTACAGGTAGCGACGGTTGGCCTGGGACTCGCCTGCAAAAGCGTCTTTCAGATTTTGTTCGGTTTTGGTGCCTTTCAGTGACATGATCTTTCAATCCTCCGTTAACTCATGGGCGTACAAATACTCAGAGATCATAGTCAATTCCAGCTGATAGTTAAAATTGAATATATATATGATCTCAATAGTTAAATTCAATCGTTAGTTTGCCGTAACTGGGCATTATCTCGCAGGCTGGTTGATCGAATGTTGACCAGCCTCAATAATGGATGCGGTCGGTAGCCGCATATCACAAGGAGAATGCGATGAAACGCTGGGGTTCACTGCTATTTTTTCTCGCTCTCGTGGTGTTGGTCTCCTGGTGGGGCAGCCGTTTTATGCCCGGCGAGTGGTACGCGGGCCTGACCAAACCCAGTTGGAACCCTCCTTCGTGGCTATTCGGGCCAGTATGGTCAACGCTTTACATTCTTATGGCAGTCGCGGCGTGGCAGATCTGGAACACCGATCATCCGCGAAAGGTACAGGCGATCGCGCTCTGGATCGGGCAGTTGGTTGTCAACGGCGCGTGGTCCTGGCTGTTCTTCGGGCTGCATCGGCCGGGCATCGCCATGTTCGAGTTGGCGGGCCTGGTGGTGCTCGTGCTGCTGACTATTCGAATGTTTCATGCCATCAGGCCCGTCGCAGCCAGCCTGATGGTTCCCTACCTGGTCTGGATCACTTTTGCGCTGGCGCTGAATGTCGCGCTGTGGCGGCTGAATGGCGGTGGCGTCGCCAGCTTGACCGGCGGTTGACTCGAGGATCGGAATTCAGCGCTCCACCGCGTTGAATTCGAGTCTATTGCCGGCCGGATCCTGACAGAAGACCTGGATCAGTCTGATCTCGTCGACGCGTGTGGTGTGGTACTTGATGCGACGTTGCCCCAGCTTTCGTGTCAACGGTTCCAGGCGCTCTACCCGGAAGGCCACGTGATCCAGGGTGGTGTGCCCGAGGCCTGGCTCGCAATCACGCTCAGAAAGATGAACCAGCGCACGGTCCCCCGAATACAGCCAGTAGCCTCCGCTCGAGAATGCGGGGCGGAAGCCTTCCTTCAGACCCAGGACGTCCTCGTAAAATGCCTTCACCTGCGCCAACAGGGCACGTGGAGCACAGACGTTGATGTGATCGAGGTTGACCTGCGCCACAGGGTTCAGCCTCCGATCAATTGGCCGAGCCGGCCGGTCAATATGGCCAGGTAGTTGCCTAGCGCATAGCCTATTAAGGCCATCAGGATAGATGCGGGTACCAGTGATTGGCGATGATGCGCAGCCACGATTGGCGCGGAGGCCGCTCCACCGATATTGGCGGCAGACGCGATGGCGAGGGTGTGGACGTCGACGCGGAACAGCCAGGCGCCGGCGAGGATGAAGGCGCCATGGACGGCAATCCAGACGTAAGCCATCAGCACGAAGGCGCCCATGTCGGCCCAGTCCACGCCACTCAGATCCATGGTTGCCCCCACTCGCGCCACATAAACGTAAATGATGGCCATCGCGATGGGCTGGGCGGCGGGTAGTTTGCGAGCCGGTGTGACCGATGCCGCCAGGGCCAGCGTGGTCACCAGCAGGATCAACCAGGTGCTGGCAGTAATAACTGTGGCGCCTGCGACGACCACGGGTGGCAGCACTGCCGAAAGCTCCAGCGCGATCCAGGTGAAGCCCAGCGCCAACAGCGCCAGGTAAAGCAGGGAAGTCATGCTCGGGGCGGTTTCGCTGGTATCGAACTCGGATGCGGCCTGTTCCATTTGTGCAATTCGGTCTGGGGAAACGCGGGCCCACCGGTTGAATCGTTCGGCAAAAGCCTTGCTGCCCAACAGGATCGGCAGCCAGACGAGGTACACCATCTGGTCAGCGGCCGCGGCCATGGTCAGGTGTTCCGCCGTTCCTTCCAGGGCGGCGTGCGCCGCGGTCATGTTGCCGGTGCCCCCGATCCAGCTTCCGGCCAGCGTACCGAACGCGCGCCAGCTGTCCTGGGGCAGAGGGAACAGTCCGCCAAAACCCAGCTGCTGGCCGAGCCAGTAGGCCAGCACACCACCCAGGACCACACCGACGCTGCCGATCATCATCACGAACACCCCTTTGCCCATGATGCGAACGGCGCTCAGAACATCGACCTTGATCAGCATCAGCACGATGAAAATCGGCAACCCGTATTGGCGCAAGAAGTCATAAGCCACACTCTGATAGGGGATCACGCCTGTGTTGGACAGCAGTACGGGAGAGGCGTAGATGAATATCAGGGGGGGCAGAAACTCGAATATTCGCCAGCTGGTTTTGCGCTCCAACCAAAACCAGAACGTCACCACGGCCACCAGTACCGCCATGACGCCCACGGGCGAGTCGATCATTGCAGTGTTCATGAATCTGAGTCCTCCAGGAATGTTCTTCGTAAGGTGTCCAGTTGGCGGCAAGCGACGAGGAAGCTGTCCAGGGTACGGCCAGTGGCACGGCTGATCTCGTTGGCGGGCAGCAGGATGAAGGCCTGGTTGCGCACGGCGCTCAATCGTGGCCACGCCAGCCAGTGCGCCAGCGGGTCGGCCTGGTCGGGAAGCACCGGTGCGATGAGCACGTCGGGGTCAGCGAGCAGCACGGCTTCACGAGAAACTTGCGGCGCCAGGACACCCTCCGCAGCGAAAACGTTGTGCGCACCGCAAATCGCCAGACCCTGGCTGACCAGGTGCTGTCCGTTTAATGTGAACAGAGGCTTTTGCGCCACCTGGTAAAAATAGCTGATCGTTTTCTTGCCGGCATAGGCGGCCTTCAGTTGCTCGAGTTTTTTCCGCGCTTCCATGGCGGCCGGCGGGCTGGGAAGTCCTGCAGCCGCTGCAATCTGATTCAGCAGGTTGGCAATATCCTCGGGGCGTTGAATCTCGGTTCGCCAGACCCGGATTCCGAGCGACTCCAGCCTGGACAACGCCGCCTCCGGATTACCGGAAGCCCAACCGATGACCAGGTCCGGTTCCAGCGCCATGATGCGTTCCAGGTCGAAGCGGAAGGCGTCGCCAATGCGGGGGAGATTTCCCGCTTCATGGGGAAAGTCACTGTATTCCGCCGTTGCCAGGAGCCGCTCGCCTGCACCCGCGGCATAGGCCAGCTCTGCCAGGTGGGGTGACAGGGTGATAATTCGCTGTGCCGGTTGCTCGAGTGTGATCAGCGAGCCGTCCGCCTGCTTTAGCTCCGGCCCTGCAAGAGCGCTAGCCGAGGTCAGCAGGCCGAGGGAAATCGCGAAAAAACCGGCTTGGCGGCGCCTCGAAAAAGCCCGGATCATGCAATGACGTTGACGAGCAACAGCAGCGCCAGGACGGTCAGCCAGACACCCAGGTTTCTCCAGACCAGGTCCATCGCCTGCTTGAGGCAACTCAGCGGCCCGTCGAGTTGGTCCGCGTAGCCGTCACGAGCGGCCCGGCCACTCAAAACCACCTGCCTGGCTGCCATCAGCAAAAAGCCATTATCACCTTCAAACCAGCCGTGCTGCTGCTCATCGTGATACTGCTTCCAGCTTTGGTAAACAGAATCGAAATCGGTCGCTATAGCGAGTGAAAGGGTCATCAATTGAGCCACCGGCCAGTCGAGCACCTGCCGCAGTCGCCGGAACAGGCCCGCTTGTTCGCTGTCGAGCTCGAGGTCGCCCTCGTTCATGCGGTCCGCGATCCGGTACAGCAAGGCACCATAGATGCCAAGAACAGCGAACCAGAAAATGGTTCCAAACCATCGTTGCAGTGCCTCGCGGAATACAAATTCAACGGCAGTTGCCTGGCACGCGGCTTCCTCTTCGGGCGGGTTTTCACCCATCAGGCTGGTCAGTGCGCGTCGTTGCTCTTCGTCATCATCGGCGTGGATGATGGCCTCGATGTCGGTATCCAGGTCGTGTGGGCCGAAGGTGTAAATCAAAACGGCCAGCGCGAGCAGGAACCCGCCCAACACACCCAGGGCCGAGACCAGTATGGAGTCGACCAGGCCCAGCAGCAGCAGGGGCACGCCAAAGTAGAACAGGAACCCGGTCACGCCTGACCAGCCAGGCAAATGACCGCACCGGTCGGAGCACCACTCGGTGACAGGCTTGATCCACTCAAACCGGTGCAAGCGGCCCAGGTCGCGCACGAAATAGCACAAGGCGAACGCAATGAGAATCGAAATGATGGTCATCGGGCAATTTCCTGACGCCGCCATCCTTCGCGGCATGCCTGGAATTCTACCACGGCGGCCTGCTCAGCCCTCACGCGGGACGGTGATGCCGGTGTTCGCGGCATAGCGCCTCGAGGTCTTCACCGCAGCGCTGACGGAACCAGTCAGCCAGCAGGCGGAAAGCAATCGATACCGGAGGTGAGAGGAGAACCGAGCGGTCTTTCACGACCTGGACCAGGTCGTCCACCGTGAACCATCGCGCCTCTGCCAGTTCGTCGGATATTTCGAATTCCTGACTGACCGCTTCAGCGTAGAAACCACACATCGAGGAGGCCGGAAAAGGCCAGGGTTGGGAAGACACGTAGCGGATGTTCGACAGGCGGATTCGTGATTCCTCGTAGACTTCCCGCACGACGGCGTCTTCGAGACTCTCACCAGGCTCGACAAAACCGGCCAGGGTTGAATAGCGACGGGGTGGCCAGTTCGGGTTCCTGCCCAGAAGGCAGGTGTCCTGGTGGGTCACCAGTACGATGATCGCCGGGTCGATGCGCGGAAACGACTGGCGCGCACACTCCTCGTTGCTGCAGACCAGCCGGTGGCCGGATGAGTTCAGGCGGTTTGGGGACCCGCATACGCCGCAGAAACGATGCCGGTGCTGCCAATAGTGGAGCGCCTTTGCATAGGCAAGAATGCCGGCATGTTTGGCATCCATGTCGATGGAAGCCCTTCGCAGATCGGTGAATGCCGCCTCCGGGTAAAGCTCCAGAACGTCATCTTTTTGCCGGTCCGTCACGGCTACCGTGAAATAGGTTCGCTTATGATCAGACCCCAGTAACGTTGGCGGTTGAATGAGGTCCGGTTCCGCCAGTTCCGAGGGTTTCAGGTAGACCGCCAGTGTTCCATCGGCATTGCGTGACAGCAAACTCCGGCTGCGCCACATCGGTACCAGGCGAGCATCGTCGCGGGCCAGCGCCTGTTCTACCCACTCCGCATCATCGCGCCGCTCCACCAGGCGGTCCAGGCGGACCGATGTAAATCGATTGTTCTGGGAGCGTGTCAGTTGATCAATGTTGAGAGTCACTGACGCCGCTGCTCAGATTGAGAAGGAAGAACCGCAGCCGCAGGTCGTGGACGCGTTGGGGTTGCGGATGATGAACTGCGATCCTTGCAGGCTCTCGGTGTAGTCCACCTCGGCGCCTGCCAGATACTGGAAGCTCATCGGGTCGACCAGCAAGGTGACGCCTTCATTGGTGAATGAAAGATCGCCGTCTTCGGCCATCTCGTCGAAGGAGAAGCCGTATTGGAAGCCCGAACAGCCACCGCCCTGGATGTAAACGCGCAGCTTCAGGTCGGGGTTTCGTTCTTCCAGAATCAGTTCCAGTGCCTTGCGGGCGGCAGCGTTGGTGAAAACGATGCCTGGTGGGGATGTCTGTGCTTCCATGAAGGTTTGGGGTGCTCTAATCGTCATTATGGTGACTTCACTATGGCGGCAAAAGCAGTGACTTTCAATGAATTCCAACGGTTGCCAATGGATTGCGCAAAAAACAAAAAAGCGGCCGAGGCCGCTTCCAGTCTTTCCGTTATTGCTTTTTTTCTCTATTAGTTATCGTTGTTTTCGGCAAGGCCCCCAGAAGTTGGGATGCGGCTTTTATACCCTTCAGTCCGCAGTCCGTCAAGCCGTTGGTGAAATCTTTTTAGCTTTCAGTTCGCGCCGCATTAAAATTAGAAAAAACTTATATATCAGTCACTTTCCCGGGCCAGTCCTGCCCGGCATCGCCGTACACCAGAAATTCGGGGTTGAGCACACTCTCGCGGCGGTTGTAGGCCAGGCGTTCGCCATCCAGGGTCACCACTGCCCCACCGGCTGCTTCTACCACGGCTTGTGCTGCCGCAGTGTCCCACTCAGAGGTCGGCCCGAAGCGGGGGTAGAAATCAGCCTTGCCTTCGGCCACCAGGCAGAATTTCAGCGAACTGCCCATGCTGACCATTTGGTGCGGACCAATCGCTGCCAGTCGGCGGGCCGTGTCGGGGTTGGCATGTGAACGGCTACCCACCACGATCGGTGGTGAGGCAGCGGGAATCCGCACACTGATGGACTCAGGGTGCGCTTCGCCCTTTTGTCTGAAGCAGCCCACATCCCGGGAGCCGAAATAGTCGAGCCCCTGAACCGGCACGTGGACGACGCCGATGGCCGGATAATGGTCACGGATCAGGGCGATGTTTACGGTAAATTCGCCGTTTCGATTGATGAACTCCTTAGTGCCGTCCAGTGGATCGATCAGCCAGAATTCGCGCCAGGCACCACGTTCGGCAAAAGGGATGGCCGCCGATTCCTCCGACATCAGGGGAACCGAAGGGGTCAGTCGTCGGAGCGCATCCCGGATCACACGGTGGCTGGCCAGGTCGGCCTGGGTCAAGGGCGAGTCGTCGTCCTTGATGGAAACCTCGAAGTCCCGCTGGTAGATATCGAGAATCGCCTTGCCGGCTTCGCGGGCAATGGCGACGAGTTCCTGCATCAGATCCATGTGTTCAACCCCCTTGATTGATGTTGGCCAGGTAGTCGCGGGCAATGTACAGGGCCGCGATGGTTCGCCCCTCGGTGCAATCCTCGCGGACGGTCAGCTCCCGCAGGCGGTCCAGCCGCCAGGGCACGACCTCGAGCTGTTCGGGTTCGTCTCCTGGCAAACGGCTTGGATAGAGATCGCGGGCCAACACGATGTGGGTCAGATGCGTCATGTAACCTGGGGCGAGGCTGAGGCGGTTGAGCAACACCAGTTCCCGTGCAGCGAATCCTGCTTCTTCTTGCAGCTCACGTTGTGCGGCTTCGAGCACGGACTCGTCCCGTTCCAGTCGTCCCTTGACCAGCCCGATCTCGTAGTGGTGCAGCCCGACGGCGTATTCCTTGACCAGCAGCACGGTATCGTCGTCCTGCATGGGCACCACGATCACCGCACCCAGACCACGGCTGCGCAGGCGCTCGTAGGAGCGGCGCTCGCCATTGGAAAACTCGAGATCCACCTGCTCGATGGTGAACAGTTTGCCGGGGTCGAGCTCGCGCCGGTCCCTGATTTTGGGCAAGCGCGCCATCAGCCTGTCTCGCGGCCCAGTTTTGCATGCAGGGCCGCGTGCAGGGCAGGGTTTGCCGCCAGTACTGAGCGGGTGTCGAGGCAAATCGCCTGACCATCCAGATCCGTAAAGATACCCCCGGCCTCGGTGACGATAAGGCTGAGGGCCGCGATGTCGAGAATGTTGACATCGGATTCGATGACCGCGTCGATTTGTCCCGAGGCCAGGCGATGGTAATGATAGAAATCACCATAGCCGCGCGTGCGCCCAGCCTCTGACAGCAATTTGCCCAAAGCGGCCCAACGGGATGACGAGGCCAGTGAGCCGATGTTACCGGTTGACAGGCTGGCGCCGGCACTGCTTTCAGTTTGGCTTACTGCCAGGCGTTGTCCGTTCAACCAGGCGCCGTCGCCGAGGGCCGCCCAGGCGACTTCGTTCATGGCGGGCGCGCTGGAAACACCGACGATGATCCGGCCCCGGTGCATCAGCGCAATCTGTGTCGAAAACATGCCATAACCGCCAACAAAGCTCTTGGTGCCATCGATGGGGTCAACCAGCCACAGGTAATCGGAAATCTTGTCAGAGCGGCCATATTCCTCGCCAAAAATTCCGTGATCCGGAAAGGCCTCGTTAATGACGCCGCGGATGCACTGTTCAGCCTCGCGATCAGCGATGGTCACCGGCGTTTGGTCGGGCTTGGTCTCGATCTCGAAGCGCCCGTGGTAATAATGCAGTATGGGTACCGTCGCTGCATCAGCTGCGGCCCGGGCCACTTCCAGAAAGCTTTCGTATTCACCCATGTCTAGAAGTTCCCCTGCCAGTTGTAGCGATAGGTATGGGGCGAGACTTCGCCGCCCAGTTGCTGCATGAAGCTCTCCAGGTCCCCGCGATCGCTCGCGATTTTCAGCTGTATCGACAGCTCATAGTCACGCAGGTAAGAGGTGCCGTGCCCTTCGGTAAAAATGTCAGCGGGACCCCGTGACCGGAAATCGAAGTCGATCCCTTCGTGTGCGGGCATTCGCCAAACCAGTATGACCGCCGCAACGAGCACAACACCAAAGATGATCAGAACTTTGCGCAAGTGGCGGATTCCTTCAAGGTGGTGATTCTTTTCGGCAGGTGTTCGGGTCGTTCGCTTGCATGGGTCCGGGTGACACTCCATGATACCAGACTGCCCGGCAGGCGACGTTGGTGGGTTGGCAACGATTCCTTGCGTCAAGGGCATTCAATTCAGGCTTCCAGGGTGTGGAAAATTGTCCGAAAACCAGCGATTGAGAGAACGCGACCTGGCGGTTTTGTGGCACCCCACCACCCAGATGAAAGACCATGAATCGCTGCCGTTGTTGCCTGTGCGCAAGGCCTCGGGTGTCTGGCTGGAGGACATGGAAGGCGGGCGTTACCTCGACGCCATCAGTTCCTGGTGGGTCAACCTGTTCGGCCATGCCCATCCGGCGATCAGTGAACGCGTCGCTGAACAGGCACATCAGCTGGAGCACGTGATTCTCGCCGGGGCGACCCATCCCGGGGCCGTAGAACTTGCAGAGCGCCTGGTTGCGATCACTCCCCCGGGTCTCGATCGGGTTTTTTATGCCGACAGTGGATCTTCCGCTGTCGAAATTGCGCTGAAAATGAGTTTTCACTACTGGTGCAACCAGGGTGAGCACCAGCGTAAGCGTTTCGTCACGTTGACCAACAGTTATCATGGCGAAACACTGGGCACGCTGAGTGTCGGTGACGCCGGTTTGTTCAAAAAGACCTATGAGCCTTTACTGCTCGAATCGATACTGGCGCCGAGTCCTGACTGTTTTGGTCTGCCGCCCGAGGCCTGGGACGATCACGCGGCCACCAGGCTGGAAGAGTTGGCCGTGTTGCTCGAGCGGCATTCCCAGGAGGTTTGTGCAATCATCATCGAACCGCTGGTGCAATGCGCCGGCGGTATGCGTATGTATCCTCCATCATGGCTCAGCGGGCTACGTCGGCTTTGCGATCGGTTCGGCATACACCTCATCGCGGATGAAATCGCGGTCGGCTTCGGTCGGACCGGCACCATGTTTGCCTGTGAGCAAGCGAACATCACCCCGGATTTCATGTGCCTCTCCAAAGGACTGACGGGCGGTTATTTGCCGATGTCAGCCGTCATGACCCGCGAGTCGATCTACCAGGCATTTTACGATGAGTACACCAGCCTGCGGGGGTTCCTGCATTCCCACAGCTATACGGGCAACGCGCTGGCGTGTGCCGCTGCCCTGGCGACGCTCGATGTCTTCGATGAGCAGCCATGGCTGGAGCGAAACCGGGAAACTGCCCGATTGATGAGGGCGGCCGTGGAGTCGCTTACCGACCACCCGCATGTGGGTGAAATACGCCAGTGCGGGATGATCCTGGCGATGGAAATGGTGGAGGACCGCGCATCGATGAAGGTCTACGACTGGCGTGAGCGACGCGGGATGACGGTCTATCGACACGCGCTCGAGAATGGGGTGCTACTGCGCCCGATAGGGAACGTGGTCTATTTCATGCCGCCTTACGTCATCGATGCGGGCGGGATCGAACTCATGGCCCGCGTGGCTTCCGAAGGCATCGACCTGGCGACTCGGTGATGCGTATTTCCCGTTTTTTCACGGATCAGCCGCTTGCCGCTGGGCATTTGGTGACTCTGGGTGGATCCACCAGTCACTACATTCTGCGGGTGCTGAAGCTACGGTCCGGGGCACCCCTGGTCCTGTTCAATGGTGACGGGGCTGATTATGCGGCGGAGATCACGGAACTCGATCGGCAACAGGTCTCAGCCCAGGTCAACACTCGCCTCCCCGCCGCCGCCGAGTCACCTCTGGCTATTCACCTGGTCCAGGGCATCAGTCGTGGCGAGCGGATGGACCTGACACTGCAAAAGGCGACGGAGCTGGGTGTTGCCGGCTTGCTTCCTGTTTTTACCGAGCGTGTGGAAGTCCGGTTGCGAGGGGAGCGACTCGACAAACGGTTGCGGCACTGGGTGTCTGTTGTAAGGTCCGCCTGCGAGCAATGTGGCCGGGCGCGTATTCCTGTCGTCTCTGAGCCGCTGGACTTATCGGATTGGCTGGCGCGACCTTCGGGACGCCTGCGCCTGGTGCTGGACCCTGAGGCGGAAAAAAACCTTTCAGCACTGACGCTTCGGGGACAGGAAGTTGAGCTCCTGGCAGGACCGGAAGGCGGATTGTCGGAACCGGAACTGAAGCAAGCCCGGATTGCAGGGTATATTCCCGTGAAGTTGGGTCCCCGAGTGTTGCGGACCGAAACGGCTGGGCCCGCGGCGATCGCTGTGTTGCAGGCGCTGGCTGGGGATTTCTGAACAGGCGGACGACTGTGTCCGGCGGGGCAGTCTATTGATCGTACAAGGCGTCTGTGACGCTTCGGGTCACTTCTTCCAGTTCGGGTACCATCACTTCCAACTCGTCCATCGTGGCGAGACAATAGACAACGGATGAGTCACTGCTTTTTTCGAGTGGCGTGAGGGCATCCGGCGACAGTTTTTTCAATTTGGGCAGGCCTTTGATCAGAACACCCAGGTAGTTGAGGCTGGTTTCCTCGGTCAGTGTCTTCAAGATCAGGATACGACTGTCAGAAGTGACCGGGTCCCGGCGGGTAATGTCCGCGAGCAGCGCGTAGCTGATAATCGGCACCTGCCAGGCATTCCATTCCAGTTCACCCAGCAACCACGCTGGCCCATGCTCGTAGGGCATCGGCTTTGAGTACTCGATGACTTCGGCCACCACATTGCTGGGTACCAGGATGTGGCTTTGAATGAGCGGGGCGAGGATGGCGCGAATCTCGGGCGCTTCGCTTTTCATTTACGACTCCTCCGTGTTGCCGAGCAGGCGGAAGACGGTCGCGATCAATTCCGTTTCCTTGTAGGGCTTTGTCAGATAAGCGCTCGCGCCGGCTTCGGTTGCCCGGTCGCGGTGCTTCTGGCCGGAACGGGAAGTGATCATGATGATTGGGATGTGTCTCAGGCGAGCATCCCCGCGTACATATTCGGCGAGCTGGTAGCCATCCATGCGCGGCATCTCGATGTCGAGCAGCAGGATGTCGGGAACGCGGTGCTGCATCTGTTCGACCGCATCCTGTCCGTCCTTGGCGGTGATCGCTTCAATTTCCTGGCCCTCCAGAACGCGGGAGTTGACCTTGCGCATCGTGATCGAATCGTCCACCACCATGGCCAAGGTGCGATGAGGTTTGTGCTGAACCTGGCGTTCCGGAATAACCGGTCGCACCCCATGCAGTAAAGCCTGTCGGATGATAGGGCCGGGGTCCAGAATTACGACGACGCGGCCATCGCCGGTCACCGTGCCGCCCAGGATGCCGGATACGCTGGTGATCTGCGGGCCGACAGGCTTGATGACCACCTCGCGGTGGCCCAGGAGTTCGGGTACGCGGAACGCGGCGCGTTGATCACCAGCACGGATCATCAGCAATGAGATATTGTCATTGCCCAGCGCCCGCGCCGGTTCTCCCAGCAAGGGTTCCAGTTCCAGTATCGGATACGACTCATCAGCGAAGCTGTAAGTTGGCCGGTCTTCCTGCAGCATCGCCTGGTAGTCGGCAGGCGGTACGCGCGCGACGCCGGCGACGCTGGTCAGAGGGATGAAGTAACGCTGCTGGCCCGCAGTCACGCCGATGGCCTGCATGACCGCCAGGGTGAAAGGTATACGGATCGTGAACCTGCTTCCCTGGCCCTCTTCAGATTGAATCTCGAGGGAACCGCCGATCTGTTTGACTTCGCTGCTGACGACGTCCATACCCACTCCGCGGCCAGCCAGCCCGGTAACCGTGGCCGACGTGCTGAAACCGCTGCCCAGGATCAGTTCGAACAATTGCTGGGGCGGTGGGTGCGCGGACCCGTCGATCAGGCCGCGCTCGATGGCGCGCTGGCGGATTGCCTCGCGGTTGATGCCGGCACCGTCGTCTTCGATCTGGATCACGAATTCGGTCGCCTCGGCTTCTACCGTGATGCGGATTTCGCCCTCGGGATCCTTGCTGGCCAACTTTCGCTCAGCAGGCGCCTCGATGCCATGGGCAATGGCATTGCGCAGCATGTGCTCCAGCGGCACGGTGATGTGCTCCAGCACATTGCGATCGAGTTGATCGCTACCGCCTGCCATTAACAGCTTCAGCCGCGCCTTTTTCCCGGTTTCCGTGGCGGCGGTTCTGACCAGACGCCGCAGACGAGGCGCAATCGACCCGAACGGCACCATGCGGGTTTGCATAAGGCCTTCCTGCAACTCCGTACTGACCCGGGATTGCTGACCCAGCAGATGGTCGGCCTGGCGCGCGGATTCCTCCAGCAGTTCCTCCAGGTTGAGCAGGTCAGCGACCGATTCCGACAATCCACGTGAGAGCTGCTGCATGGAAGAGAAGCGGTCCAGTTCCAGTGGGTCGAATTCCTCGTCACCGGTCGAGACCGCATCGCGGTAGCGTGAACGAATCTGGGTTTCGGTCTCGATCTCGAGCTTACGAAATTGCTCCCTGAGTCGCGAGATCGTTTCGGTGAACTCCCCCAGGTTGCCGCGCAGGCCTCCGATCTGTCGCTCCATCCTGGCCCGGAAAATGTTGATCTCTCCGGCGGACTTGATCAGGTTGTCCAGCAACTCGGAGTCGACCCGGATGTGCTGTTGGCTTTGCGTGTCCTCCGCCTTGGTGGTTGTCTGCGCCTCGGTTTCCGGGATGTCCGTGAAGACTTTCGGCTCCACGGGTGGCAGTTCTATGTCTGGCAGCGACGATCCGTCGTCCGGCTGCGAACTGATTTCTTCGATGTGCTGTTTGAAAATCTTAAGCGCTTCGCCCGGTTCCGTCGACTGGCCGCGGCTGATCTGCTCGACCCACAGATTGAGGCGGTCGCAGCCTTGCTCGAGTGCGGTGACCGAAGCGATCGATGGCCGAATTTCGTGGCTGGCTGTGCGCTCGAGTAGCTCTTCCATGGCATGGCTGAGGTCGCCCAATGCTTCCAGGCCGGCCATGCGCGCACCGCCTTTGAGCGTGTGAATTTCGCGCTGCAGATTCTGCACCAGCGGCATGGTATGGAGGTTGTCGCGCCAGGTGTTGAGCAGGGAATCGCAACGTCCCAGCACTTCCCGGGCCTCATCCAGGAAGATGCGCGTTATCTCGTCCTGAAGCGTCTCTTCGACTCGTGCGGGCTCTTCTGATGGAGCGGGAACCGTTTCGACGGCGGGTGAATCCCACCCGGCATCTTCTTCTAATTTGCTTTCCGGGGGCGGCTCGGATGGTGTTGCGACGGCTACGGCAGGTATCGGGTCGGCTGTTTCGAACCAGTTTTTCAGGTCAGCCAACTGTTTCAGCAGGCTTTCTTCGTCCTCGGGGTACTGCGCGTCAGCATCGCCTTCCAATTGCTCCAGGCGTACCTGTAAAAAGGCGAAACTGCTGCCCAAGGCCCATAGGGCTTCGTTGTTGAACGGCGTATTCCGGTCCTGCTGGGTTTCCAGGGCGGATTCCAGCGCGCGTGCCACCTCCACATCTTGTCCCTGCGGCTTTAGCGCCAGGACTCCGGCGATGGTGTGCGCTGCACGAACATGCTCGGCACTGGCAAGCGTGTTGCGGTCCAGTGACACCGAATCCAGGAGGGTTTCGACCGTTCGCAGATTCTCCTGGAGTTCGTCGCGCATTGCGACATCAATGTCTTCCTCGACTGGGACTTCTGCTTTTGCCTCGGGCCGCCGGGTTTCCGGCAACATGCCAGCCAGAAAACCAGGCAGCTCGCCACGCAGCTCATCCCAATCCGCTGGTCGGGCATTCGCCAGTGATTCCGCGTGCTTGCCAATGGCTTCGATCACTTCATGGGTCAGCCCCGAGGGTTGGTTCATGAGGCGTTGTTTCAGTGCTGGCAGTGCCGCTTGCGCCAGCCGCACCGTCAATGCAGCGTCGGCGAACGAGCTGATGCGGGCTTCCAGCAGCGAATTGAGGAGCTCCTCTATTTCCCAGCAAAAATCACCCAGCTCGAGGGCACCGACCATACGGCCGCTTCCTTTGAGCGTATGGAAGCAGCGGCGCACCTCCGTCAGGCTTTTCACGTCTTCCAGGTTTGAATGCCATTCGGGCAGCTGTTGCTGCAAGGTTTCGGTCACGTCCTCGTATTCTTCCAGGAACACCTCGAGCAGTTCCGGGTCGATCACCACCGCTTCGGAAGAGATGGTTTCCGAGGGCGTCTCCACGGTGGGAGGCTCATCCTCGGCTATTGCTTGTGAATTGGCGGCGGTTTCAGGTTCCGGGATTGTTTGCTGGACCGGTGCTTCGTGACCCTGCTCCAACCACTCGAGGCGTTTCTGCAGCACCCGGAAAAAATGTTCTTGCTGGTCCTGTTGGTCTCGTACTGCGGCCAGGTACAACTCCAGCGCCGCGACCGCATCCGTCAGCCACTCGAGTTGCTCGGGGGGGAGTGCGCTGTCGGTGTAGACGCTTCCCAGCAGACGTTCGCTTAATTGCAGCAAGCGCTTGGTCAGGGCTGCAGTCTTCTCATCGCCCAGCAACTCCAGGGCGCCTGCGACCTCCATGATCGGACCCGTGAAGTTGGCTTCGCGCTCACCATCCAGTCTGGATTTAAGCGCGTCCTGGAACTGGTGCACGCTGTGAACAATTTCACTCAGCAGGTGTTGGGTGATTTTGCGGAACTCGTGCCGGGGCAATTCAGTGAGCATCGGCTCATCGTCCGCGCCGACGGGCTCACCCAGGGTGTCGATCTGTTCCAGCACTTCAGACTCGACCATCAGCACGTCTTCCGCCAGCTTCAGTAGCGCAGTTTCATGTTCGGAGTTTTCTGCCGCTGCGCTGGCATCAAAATCGGGCAGCAAGGCTTCGACAGTTTCTGCTGTCGTCGTCAGCGCCAGCATCCGCAGAGTATCCCGCAGGCGAAGCAAGGCTTCCCGGCAGAGTTCCCGCCGGTTTGCATCGACCTTGCCGGTGCGCAGTTCGAGGTCCAGTGCGTCCTTGATCAGGGTTAGCTCATCCCCGACTGCAGCGCCGAGGGACTGGTACATGTCCCGGTCTTTTCCGCTGACGGATCCCTTGGCTTTGAGCAGGGTTTCCTGATCGGGCATCAACTCATTTAGTCGGAATCTCTTTCGCAGCAGGTCGAGGCCGGCGTGGCCGGGTTTGGTGATTGCCGCGCGATAGAGCAAGGCCTGGCTCAGGGCGTTTGTCGATGCAGTGCTGATGGCATCCTCGCCCTCTTCGGAGAGTTTTTTCAGGTTCAGGTGCAGCCGCGCCAGCAGTCGTCGCATGTGGGTATCGTTACGAATGCGTCGTTCCAGCAAGCCGCCCAAAACCTCGGATGCGATCCACCAGGTCCGTTTCAGGTCTTTGCGCTGCAACCGGTGAAGCAGGGTTTCGCACACACCCTGGAGCGGTGACAACAAGTCCCGGCTTTCCTGATCGTTGAGCCAGTTGAGCAATGCGCTTTCGTACTGCTGGCGGACTCGCTGGGAAAATTCGGAGAACGACTCCTGGTCTGCGTCCTCGGTGGTGCCGGCTTCCAGTTCGGGCAGTTCGACATCCAGCGGTGGAGTGAAAAGCGCGGCTTCCTGCAGCTTGGTTGTGCTGTGCGCCGCCCGTAACTCATTGATGACCGGCAGCAGCAGCAGCGGCAGATCATGATGCCCGGCCTGCAGGCGGTCGAGGTAGGCCGGTAGGATCACGATGGCATCCATGAGCGCTGAGAAGCCCTGTTCACGCTTGGCGACGTGACGCTGGCCCAGCAGCCGGCAAAGTTCCGTCATTTCGTCGGCCAGCATTGCTGCGCCGGTCAGATTCAGAACATGCAGTGTCAGACGCAAATCGTCCAGTCTGCCCGCTGCCTCGAGGATCGCCTCATCCCGGACTCCAGAAACGCTGGCCAGGTGCTCGAGTTGAGCGCGCATTTGCCCGAGCTGCTTGTCGAGGTCTTCCCTGACCCAGGACAACGCAGTGGCCGGATGTTGACCGCGGGCGTTCAACGGCACCCAATATATGCGAGAAGAGGAAAGGAAGCTCTGTCCATGGGCGCTCGACTCAGCCGTCCGGGTCTTCTTGCTCAGAACGTGTCCCTGGAACCTTGAAATCGCTGACGGACTCGCTCAATTGGAGGACCAGATCGGCCAGTGTATCTACCGTTTCCGCGGTGGCCTTGCTCCCCGTGGAGTTTTTGACGGATACATCACGCACGCCATGCATTAATTCGGAGATCCGCGTGGCCGCTGCGCTTTGTGCCTGTGCTTCTGCCGAAATCTCCTGAATCATGGAAGAGAGGTCATTGGAAACTGTCTCGATTTTTTCCAGTGCTGCACCCGCATCTTCCGCCTGGTTCGCTCCGCGCACGACTTCCGTGGTCGTCGACTCCATGGAGTGGACGGCTTCCGAGGTGTCAGCCTGGATTGTCTGGACCAGGGATTCGATTCTGCGGGTTGCCTGGGTGGCGCTTTCAGCCAGTTCCTGCACTTCATCTGCCACCATGGCGAACCCCTTGCCGGCGCCACCCGCCGAGGCGGCCTGAATGGCAGCGTTCAGGGCCAGAACATTGGTTTGCTCGGCGATGCCGTTGATCAGGCCGATGATGTCTCCGATTTCCTGTGACGACTCTCCCAGCCGCTTGATGCGTTTCGAGGTCTCCTGGATCTGCTCGCGGATCAGGTCCATGCCAGCGATGGTTTGTCGAACTTTCTGAGCGCCACTGTGGGCAATTTCCACGGACTTGTGGGCTACTTCACTGGAATCCCGCGAGCGCTTCGCCATGGAATCGAATGCGTTGGCGATGTTGCGAACGTCATCGGTAGCGGAATCCATCTGCTCGGCCTGTTCACTGGCAGCCTTGGCCAGGCTGGCGGCCGAAGATCGTGTCGTCTCAGCACTTTGCGCGACCGCGTGGGACGTTTCATTGATGCCGGCGACAATTTCACGCAGCCGCTGGACGGCGTAATTCACTGCCGTGGCTATGTCGCGCGTCACTTCCTCGCTGACCGATGCCTGTACGGTCAAATCGCCTTTGGCGAGTGAGCCGAGTTCATCCAGCAGGCGCTTGATGGCCTGTTGATTCTTGCGGTCTCGACTCGTAGCGACGCTCGCCCGCTCCCGTTCCGCGAAAACGACGGAGCGAACCAGCAGGGCCACGATGACGAACAGGATCAGCAGGCCCGTTACCCCGCTGAGAATGGATGGCCAGATTCTGGTGTGCGGCAAATCCACGATGGCAGCCGCCAGGTTGCCCGCTTTGTTGAAAACCAGGCGGGCGTCCAGGAATATCTCGTCTGCCGCGCCCCGTATTTCGAAGAGCGCGGTGGCCGAATCAAGGATGGTTTGCAATTGCTCCCGCGCTTCATCGAAGCCGCTCCGCATCCGGTTCAGCGCCGACAGCGCACGTGCATTGCGCACCGCTTCGATCCCCAGGCTGTTACTGCCGCCTTGCAGCGCCGACAGGGTTTGTTCGAAGTCGCTGACCTCAAGCTCGAGGGCCTTCGCTGCATTGACGGCATTGCTGCCGCCGCCAAGAATTTCCGAAACCCGGCGCAGCATGCGTTCGGCGTGAACGGGTTGCCGGCCAGCCGCAGCGACTTGCGCCAGTGGTGCGCCACTCTGGGTGAGTGCCGACACCATGTCCTCGGCTTCTTTCTGAATAGCCGGGGTTGCGGCGGAAAATGCGTTGCTCGCCTCACTCAGCGCCCGCACCAGTCCTTCGCGTTGACGGATCCGGTCGGCATTGGCGCTGACTCGCCTCCAGGTCATGGCGAGCTGGTCATAGGGCTCGCGCACATCCCCGGCGAGGGCGCGCGCGCCCTCGGCTTTCGAGCCGGAGCCGAGTACCTGCATGGCGTGGCTCATCCGGTCATGACTGGCCGAGAGTTCCTCGAAAGCCTCGAGCTTGATGCTGGCGGCTTCGCCAGCCGATTTCGATAGCTGTTGAGACGAAACCTGAATATCCGTTGCCATCCGGACCCAGGCCTGCTCGTGCATCGCGTCCCGGGCTAGCAGAAAAAAGGTCACGGCCACAAAGGCCAGCGATATCATCAGCAGGCCCGTCATGAGCAGGAGATTTTGCGATTTACGGCTTTTGGGTTGGGTGGCTGTCTGATTCATGCGAGTCCCTTGAGGATTTCAGCTGGCGGCGCCGCTGAGGAAATCCGCGGTGGTAAACAGAATATCCAGGTCGAGTTCCTGCCAGGTTTCCGATCCCGACCGGAACTGACGCTTGATAAACCCGTGCAGGGAAGAGTTTGTTGCCAACCTGGAGGGTTGGGCGTCGCTTTCGACGAAGTTGCGTTGGCCAAAGACTTCGTCGACAAGCAGACCCACCGGCCGGCCGCGCAGGCTGGCCAGCAAAAGACGTGAACGCATGGTCGCCTTGGTTCGAGTTCCAAGCAGGAACCAGGCCAGGTCCACGATGGTGACGAGGTCGCCGCGCACGTTGGCCAGGCCAAGAATCCAGGTCTTGGTTCCCGGAACCGGCGTGTAGGCGGGTAGGGGCAGGAATTCGTGGACTTGCTCGACGCTACAGGTCAGGTGATGCTCGTCGATCGCGAAGATGACGCCTGTCATTTCACCGTGTGCTTGTTCTCCACGGCCTTTGCCAGGATCGAAATCACGGGCGCGCGCTTCATACTCCAGGAGTTTGCTGAAAGCCGCGTTGAACGCGCTCATGAGCCCTCCTTCAGCCTCGTTTGTCCGCGTTGACGATATTCCCGGTCAAAGACTGTGCCGGTTCAATGGCCATGTTGCTGGATGGCCGACATGAGTTCATCGCGCGTGAACGGTTTGGTCAGGTAGAGATCCGAGCCCACCACGCGCCCGCGCGCCTTGTCGAACAGACCGTCTTTGCTGGTCAGCATGATGACGGGTGTGTCTCGGTAATTCGCATTATTCTTGATGATGGCTGTTGTCTGATAGCCGTCGAGGCGCGGCATCATGATGTCGACAAAGATCACATCGGGGTTGTGACGGGCGATCTTTGATAATGCCTCGAAGCCATTTTCGGCAGTCACGACCTTGAAGCCCTCGTTGGCCAACATGGTTTCGGCGGAACGCCGGATGGTGGCGCTGTCGTCGATCAGCAGAACACAGGCCGTTCTACTGGCCCCGTTGCTTGCCTGGTTGTCGGGTTGATTTTCGCTCATGGTTCTTCCCTGTTTTTGTCAAGGCAGGGGTTCCGTCCCCTGCAGTCAGCCCGGGTTCTGGTCGACTCTAGGTCTTTATTCCCGGAAACTTAGTCTACCCGCTGCCCGAATGGTATTCCAGACGGAATCAATGGCGCTCCGTTTCCGTTCAGAGCTGGTACAGCCCGTGCCATGTGTTCATCCCTGCTGGAACCCCGCCGCCTGGAGCGGGATAATGGTCTTTTACCCTGGAACCCGAAATGACTGACTCCGAAAGCCAATCCGGTTCGATCGTGCGCACCGGCGTGGTGATGGACCCCATCGCCGGCATCAAGATTCACAAGGATTCCACTTTTGCCATGATGCTGGAGGCCCAGCGCCGGGGGCATGAGCTCATCTACATGGAGCCCGGCGACTTGCGCGTGGAGAATGGTGAACCCCTGGCCATGATGCGCCGGGTGGTTGTACAGGACGATCCTGAGAAGTGGTTCAGGCTGGAAAAGCCCGAATTGCTGCCGTTGGAGTCGCTGGATATCCTGCTGATGCGACGGGATCCGCCTTTTGACATGGATTATATTTTCCTGACCTACATCCTGGAACTGGCTGAGCGGCGCGGGGTGTTGGTGATCAACCGGCCCCAGAGTCTTCGTGACGCCAACGAAAAGTTCTTCATCAGCATGTTTCCTCAATGTTGCGTGCCTGTCGCGATTACGCGTGACTCGCGGTGCATCAAGGAGTTCGTCGAACAGCAGGGCCTGTCCGTTGTCAAGCCGCTGGACGGCATGGGAGGTGACTCCATTTTCCAGTTGCGGCCCGGTGATCCCAACCTGAATGTGATCCTGGAGGCCATGACCCAAAATGACAAGCGATTGGTCATGGCGCAGAAGTACATCCCCGAAATCAGCCAGGGAGACAAGCGCATCCTGATGGTGGATGGCGAGCCGGTGCCTTACGCGCTGGCCCGGTTCCCCGGGGCCGGGGACTTTCGCGGCAACCTGGCCAAGGGCGGGCGCGGTCAAGGCGTGGAACTTTCCGAGCGGGACCGCTGGATTGCCGGGCAGGTCGCGCCTGAACTGAAACGCCGGGGCATTTTATTCGCCGGTCTTGACGTGATCGGGGACTGGCTATCGGAGGTGAACGTCACCAGCCCCACCTGCATTCGGGAGCTGGATGCTCAGTTCGGACTCAATATCGCCGGGCAGCTGTTTGACGCAGCGGAGGCGAAATTACAGCGGTGATGGCCCATGTTGACTGGTTGAACGACCGGTTCACGATCAGCGTAATGCTGGCGCTTGCCCTGCACGCTTTCGTGTTGCTCGGACTGGGGTTCGTCATGGAAATGAATCCGCTGAGTGAAAGCGCGGATACCATCGATGTGGTGTTGGTCAACTTCAGTTCGGAAACCGCACCTGAGGAAGTCGACTTTTTGGCTCAGGCGAATCAGCAGGGTGGCGGTGATGCCACGGAAGTCGAGCGCCCTTCCCAGGAGATCACGAGCGTTTTACCGAGCGAAGGCGAAGGCCTGATGCCGGTCTCGGCCGAGCCCATGGCGGCCGAACCCACGCCGGACATGCGGGATCAATTGACGGTGGCCGGCGACGAAGAATACCTGCCGGATGAAACAAAGATCGAGCAACCCGAGCAGGCGCTGCCGAGTATGGCGGAGTTGATGCGTCAACGTATGCAGGTGGCCGAATTGCAGGCGCGCCTGCAGCGGGACAAGGCTTTCGAGTCACGGCTCAAGCGACGCCGTTTCATTTCCGCCAACACTCGCGAGTATGAATTTGCCAGTTACATGCAGGCCTGGGTCAGCAAGGTGGAGCGGGTGGGCAACCTGAATTACCCGCCGGATATCCGGCGTCGCAAGTTGGTTGGCGACCTGTTGCTGACAGTCGGTATCAACCATGACGGCAGTGTCGAGAGCATCGATATCAGGCGGTCGTCCGGAACCCCAGAACTGGACGAGGCTGCGCTGCGTATTGTGCGCCTGGCGGCGCCGTTTGCCCCGCTGCCGAACAACATCCGCTCGCAAGTCGACGTGCTGCACATCACCCGGACCTGGAAGTTTTCCACGGGACAAACCTTTCAGTGACCTGATCTGCGGCGTTTTACCGGGCATCGAGACTTGACTTGTGCAGTCTCAGCATCCAGATTCGGGGGCATGAACAAAGAGTCGTTCAACACGCTAGACGGATATCTCGAACGCCAGTTGCTGATCGCGATGCCGGCCATGATGGATCCTAATTTCTCCCGCAGCGTCACGCTGGTTTGCCAGCATTCTGAAGCGGGCGCAATCGGTATTACGATCAATCGGCTGTCTCGATTCTCACTGGGGGAGATCCTTGAGCAACTCGACATCGCATGTGCCGATGTCGATCTCCGCGCCCTGCCGGTGCTGGAGGGGGGGCCTGTTCATGCAGACAGAGGTTTCGTCGTGCATACACCGCTGGAAGGGTTCGAGTCCAGCCTGGCCATCAATGACGAGATCATGGTGACTACGTCCCGCGATATTCTTGCTGCTATTGCCAGGGGGCAAGGGCCGGCCCGTTTCGTTGTGGCCCTGGGCTATGCCGGCTGGGGTGATGGCCAGTTGGAGTCGGAAATGCGCGAAAACGCCTGGTTGTCGGTTCCCGTCGACAGCGCCATCGTGTTCGACCTGCCGTTGAAAGAGCGCTGGCAGCAGGCCGTTTCACGCTTGGGTATCGGGATCGAAAACCTGCATGGGTTCGGTGGGCATGCCTGAACGCGCGCTGCCCGAGGGCACGCTATTGGCATTTGATTATGGTTTGAGCCGTATCGGTGTGGCCGTTGGCCAGACCATGACCCGGACCGCGACCGCATTGGAAACGATTGCCAACAAAGGTGACCAGGCGCGGGAGCGAATTGCCGCCCTGATCAAGGAGTGGCGTCCCGTGGCGTTGGTTGTCGGCCTGCCGTTGGACGCCGAGGGCGCCGAAACGGACATGTCACGCAAGGCGCGGGCGTTTGCGAAAGACCTGGCCCTTTCGGCCGGACTCGAGGTTTATTTCGAAGACGAGCGCCTGACCTCCAGCGCCGTGGAATCGGACTTTGCCGCCTTGCGGGCCTCGGGGGCGCGCCGGCGCAAGGATGCCGCATTGAAGGATGCAATGGCGGCCAAAATCATCCTTGAAAACTGGTTACAATCACACCCGTGCAATTAGCCTCTGCGCTGGAGTCAGACTGATGGCCAAGCCATTGGACCACCTGCTGGACATCGCCTCGCTGGACGATGACCAGATTCATTCCCTGCTGCGCATGGCGCGGCAAATCAAATCCGAACCCGGGCGCTTCCGGAACCTGTGTTCCGGGCGCCTGATGATCAACCTTTTCTACGAATCCAGTACACGGACCCGATTCTCTTTCGAGATTGCAGCGAAGCGACTGGGTATGGACGTGGTGAACTTCACGGCCGCCGGCAGTTCGGTCAGCAAGGGGGAAACCCTGCTCGACTCTTTCAGAACGCTGGCCGCGATGGCGCCGGACATCATCGTGGTTCGCCACCCGGACGATGGGGCGGCAGCCGGGCTCGCCGCGGTGGCCCACTCCGGACTGCGCGTGGTCAACGCCGGTGACGGCTGTCACGCCCACCCATCACAGGCAGTACTCGATGCGCTGACCTTGTCTGAGCACTTTGAGGATTTCTCGCAGCTCCGCATCCTGATTGCGGGCGACCTGCACCATTCACGTGTGACTCGATCGGATGTCGAGATGCTGCGGCGGCTGGGTGCGGGGGAAATTCGACTGGCTGCGCCTGAGCCCCTTCGCCCGGGGCCGGAAACAGCACGCGGCACCATTCAGTTCGACGACCTGGACCGCGCCATCGAGGGCGTCGACGTGGTCATGATGCTGCGCATCCAACATGAACGGCAGTCTGGGCTCGACCTGCCCTCGGCTGAGGACTATCACCGTGCCTGGGGTCTGAACGCCGAGCGTCTGAGCCGTGCGGCGCCCGGTTGCCGAGTCATGCATCCTGGCCCTATGAACCGTGGGGTTGAGATATCTTCTGAAGTGGCCGACGGGCCGCAGTCGCTGATCCTCGAGCAGGTCGCCAACGGTGTGTTTGCCCGTATGTCGATCTTGCTGTCGCTCCTGGGTGGCGAAATGCCCGCGCGTTCCGGGACCCAGGCCTGACTCGGGTTGGCATGCGGGATAAGCGCAACGACAGTTCAAGCCACAGACCCATCCGTAGCTACGTCCTGCGCCAGGGCAGGCTGACGCCGGCACAGAAGCAGGCGCTGGATGAATCCTGGCCGAGATTCGGGATCGAACCGGGCGATTCGCCGCTGAATCTTCGCCAACTTTTCGGGCGCGAAGCACCGGTGATCGTCGAGATCGGTTTCGGCAACGGCGATGCCCTGGCCACGATGGCCGTGCAGGCGCCCGATCACGACTTCATCGGCATCGAGGTGCATCAACCCGGTGTCGGTCACCTGCTGCGCCTGCTGGAAGCTGGGTCAATCAACAACGTCCGGGTGGCCATGACGGATGCCGTTGAGTTTCTGCGGGACCGGATACCCGCTGGTAGCCTGGCCGGGGTGCGCATTTGGTTTCCTGATCCATGGCCAAAAAAACGCCATCACAAGCGACGCCTCATCCAGCAGGCGTTCGTTCACTTGTTGGCGGGCAAGATCGCGCCCGGCGGCATCCTGCACCTGGCGACTGACTGGGTGCCCTACGCGGAACACATGCTCGAGGTGCTGTCCGCCGATCCTGATTTTGAGAATCTCTCTTCATCCGGCGATTACTGCAATCGACCAGCCTGGCGGCCGCTGACCCGGTTCGAACAGCGCGGCGAGCGCCTGGGGCACGAAACGCGTGACTTGTTGTTTAGACATTTAGAATACAATCAGGCCTGAATTCTCAGACCTTCATTGACCAGAACAGGGGAGAGCGAGCGTAACCGTCATGGAAGCAGGCCTGACACTGACTGGAGACATGATGCTGACGCTCTCGGTGCTGGCTGTCACTATCTGCCTGTTTGTCTTTGAAGTGGTGCGGGTTGATATCGTCGCGATCTGCGTGATGGTGATGCTGGGGCTGTTGGGGCTGGTTCCCGGTTCCGAACTTTTCGACGGATTTGCTTCCAACGCGGTCATTTCCATCATCGCGGTCATGATCCTGGGGGCGGGGCTGGACCGGACCGGGGTCATGTCGGTGGTAGCGAAGTTCATTCTCAAGGTGGGGGGGCGCACAGCACGAAAGATCATTCCCCTGACTTCGGGCATGGTAGGCGGAATTTCGGGCCTCATGCAGAATGTCGGCGCCGTCGCGCTTTTTCTGCCAGTCGTATCGCGGATATCTTCACGGACCGAAATCCCGCTCTCGTACCTGCTGATGCCGCTCGGGTTCTGCGCGATCATGGGGGGTACGTTGACCATGGTCGGTTCCTCACCGCTCATCCTGCTCAATGATTTGATTGCCGCCTCAAACGAATCGCTGCCGCCGGGCGCGGAGACGATGGAGGCCTTCCACCTGTTCGACGTGACCCTGATCGGACTCGCACTGCTGGCCTCAGGCATCACCTATTTCCTGTTGCTGGGCAAATGGTTGTTGCCGGTGCGCGGGGAGCAGTTGCATGGTTCACCCGCACGGACCAAGACCTATTTCAAGGATGTCTACGGGATTGAGGGCGACGTATTCGAGTTGTTGGTGACCGTCGACAGCCCGATGGTCGGGATGACTGTTGGCGATGCTGAGCGCTTGCCTGGTGCGCCCCGCCTGCTGGGCATCCGCAACACCGAAGAACCCCGCCTGGCGCCCCCCTCCGACGAAATGATCTGGGTCGGAACCGTTTTGGGCGTGATGGGTACACGTGAGGTTGTCGGGCGTTTTGCGCTGGATAACCAGTGCCGTGTGCAGCCGCACCTGAGGACTTTCGGTGGCCTGTTCAACCCGAGTCGCGCGGGGATTTCTGAAGTGGTAATTCCACCGGGATCGAAACTGATCGGCCAGTCGATTGGCGAGGCCCGGCTACGAAAACGTTACGGCATTAGCGTGCTTGCGATTAACCGCCGCGGTGAAATCCTGACCGATGATCTGCGCGACCAGGTCATGGTGACCGGGGACTGCCTGGTGAGCCACAGCACTTGGCGGGACCTTTCTGCGGTGCAGAAAGAGCGGGACTTTATCGTTGCCACCGATATCCCCAAAGAAGAGCAGCGCCCGCAAAAAGTAAAACCGGCACTGTTGTTTTTCGCGATCTCGATCAGCATGATCATTTTCACTGATTTCCGGTTATCCATCGCGTTGCTCGTCGGGGCGGTGGGTATGGTGCTGACGGGTGTGCTGAGCATGGATGAAGCCTATGAGTCGGTCAGCTGGAAGACAGTTTTCCTGCTGGCCAGCCTGATCCCGCTGGGGCACGCCATGGAGCGGACCGGTACCGCGGCCTGGATTGCGCAGGAGGCCCTGGACATCCTCGGTAACATGCCGGACCTGGCGATCCAGATCATGCTGGCCATCCTGGCCACCGTGTTCACATTGGTCATGTCGAATGTCGGGGCCACGACCATCCTGGTGCCCATCGCCATCAGCATTGCCCTGGCAACCGGCGCGAACCCGGTGATGTACGCGCTGATCATTGCGCTATCGACCTCGAACGCTTTTATTCTGCCCACCCACCAGGTGAATGCCCTGATCATGGGTCCGGGCGGGTACACGGTGGCGGACTTTATCAAGGCCGGCACCGGCATGTCGGTGGTGTTCCTGGTGGTGATGCTGACGATGGTGAACCTGGTCTTCTAGCCAACCAATGCCTGGTCGGCTAATTTCACCTTTCCTGCTTCGATCGAAACGGGTACGGCGGTCAATCGGCTGCCCTTGCAGGGACCCGAAACACAAGCGCCGGTGACCAGTTCGAAGCAGGCGCCGTGGTGTGGGCAGATCAGTTTGCCGGTGTTTTCCAGCAGGAATTCATCCGGAGCGAAAGTCAGTGAACGGCCCTGGTGCGGGCATGCGTTGACGTAGACGCGGACACCCTGTGCGGTCAGGAATACGGCGAGGTCGCGGTCGTCGGCGCGTCGTTCCAGGCCGTTATCCGCCGGAATCTCGGCAAGGTCACATAAGTCCACTGCCATTGACTCCCCAGCGCTCTGGCCGCATGTTTACCACTCTGAATTGCCCGGAACCTGTCTCATGCCATTGTATATCAGTCCGCCACCCGCTAATCCCATCGTCCGCTTACTGATGGCGCTGGTGGGCGTGTTGGTGCTGGTCGGTTCATTCATGCTGGGACTGGCTGCGCTGGCCGTCGTTGCCGTAGTTGGCCTGATCGCCGGCCTGGTCTTGTGGGCACGCATTGCCTGGATTCGTCGGCAGTTGCGCAGGCAGGGCTTCAGCATGCCTGGCGAGGCCGCTAAACAGGATCGCTCCAGGAGCGGGGATCAGTCGGAGGTGATCGAGGCCGAGTACACCGTGATCAGGCGTCATCGCGAACCGTGAAATGATTGACTTGTAATTACCCTTACGCAGTCTAGACTTAACAGCAGGTCAATATACTAAGGGCGGAAAGGCAATGACGGCAATTTCAAAAATCATCGAAGACAAGGGTGCGTTGGTGCTATCTGTTGAGGACGATGCATCCGTACTGGATGCCATCAGCCTGATGGCGGAGGTGAACGTGGGGGCCGTCCTGATCAAGAAGGGCGATACTGTTGCCGGTATTTTTACGGAGCGGGATTACCTGCAGAAAATCGCGCTCAACGCGCGCTCCTCGAGCGAGACACCGGTCAGCGAGGTGATGTCGTCGCCGGTGATCACGGCTGCTCCCGGCGATTCAATTCAACAATGCCTCGAGACGATGACCCAATGCCGCTGTCGTCACCTGCCGGTGGTGGATGATAACGAACTGCTGGGAATCGTTTCGATCGGTGATTTGGTCAAGCGCCTGCTGGAGGAAAAAGAGCTCGAAGTCCAACAGCTCAGCGGTTACATCAGCGGGAGCTACTGAGGCCCCCAGCAGTCTAGATTTCCTGGTCTCGCTCTGCAGAGGGACGATCGTCCCTCTGCGAAGCATGCTGGCCGGCCTGCAGGGTTTTTTCGACCGCCTTTGCCGCATTCTCGGTAATGCCGCCCGCCCGGGTCTGCTCGCGGACTACTTCCTCGGCCCGATTCAATATTGCGTCCAGCGAAGCAGCCTGGCCGGCATTGGCAGTCTCTTCATGGTTGCCGAACAGGTTTATCCACACTTCTGTTTTCTTGCCCAGTGCGATGACCTGGCGGAATTCGCGGTCGGGTTCTGTGCCGCCGCGCAGCAACCCTGCCAGGGTGGCAATCAGGGAGACCGGGACCAGCACCAGATCCCGAAAACCGTCGGCCATCAGTTTTAGCTGGAACACCAGCGATTCACGGAAAAGTGCGCCGCGGGGGTTGGTTTCTTTTTCATTCATGGCAACAGCTACGAGTAAACTACCTTCAGAATATTGCCTGGAGGCCAGAAATGAAATACTTGCACACAATGGTTCGGGTCAGTGACCTGGATGCTTCCATCGATTTTTACTGCAACAAACTCGGCCTGGTCGAGCTTAGGCGCAGGGAAAACAAGGCAGGCCGGTTCACGCTCGTTTTTCTTGCAGCGCCTGGTGATGAGGACGCGCAGGTAGAGTTGACCTACAACTGGGATCCGGAAATCTTGTCTGGAGGAAGGAATTTTGGCCACCTGGCTTACGCGGTAGACGACCTCTATGGCTTGTGCCAGCGGCTGAGGTCACAGGGCGTAACGATCAACCGTCCCCCCCGTGACGGCCACATGGCCTTCATTCGCTCGCCGGACGGGATTTCGATCGAGTTGCTGCAGAAAGGCGAGGCTCTGCCGGTCGAGGAGCCCTGGGCCTCCATGCCCAATGAGGGTACCTGGTAAGTGGTCAGGGCCCTGTCAGAACGGGAGGTTCATGTAGCTCGGGCCGCCTACAGTTAAATTGTGCAGTTTGCCCTTTACGGAGCGGTATTTGCCGGCCTGCATGAGGTGATCTGAGCGCCGGGCTCAGTGACCGGGCGCAAGCAATGATTCAGCACCGGCCACGGTGACAAGCGGGTTGTTGTAGAAGTCGAAAAACAGCCAGAACACCAGGCTGCAGACCACCAGGGTTGCCAGCATGACTGGCGTGCCGTAGCGGAACCAGACCCAGGGCGTAATGGCCAGCGAAGGATTGTTCTCGGCCTTGGCCAGTCGTTCCGAAATCGTGACGATGTAAACGTTGGCTGTTGAGCCGATGTGTGTACCGTTGCCACCCAGTCCAACACCCGCTGCCAGTGCCCACCACAGTGGTGAGACATTGATTCCTTGTGCCTCCATGCCCAGCAGGATCGGGATCATGGCAGCGGTGAAGGGTATGTTGTCAATTGCGGCAGAAAGAAGCGCGGCCACCCACAGCAGCACCAGCGTGGCGGTCATCAGATCTTGCTGGACGAAGGGGATGATGAACTGCCCCAGCCAGCGCAACAGGCCGCTGTGTTCTGCCCCGCCAATCACGATGAACAGGGAAATAAAGAAGATCAGCAAGGGAATTTCAACGTCTTCCATGGCGTGGTCCATTTCCACGTGCCGGGCGATGAACAGCAGGAGTGCCAACCCCACCGAGGACACCATCCAGGGCTCCCAGCCAATCGAATGGTGGATCATGAACAGCACGACCATGATGCCGAGCACGATCAGGCATTGGTTCCAGAGCGTGCGGTTCTGGTAGGTCGCTTTCTCGTGGAGCTCCCCTGTGGGGGTGGCTGCCAGTTCCTTGCGAAACAGGAAACGCAGGGCCACCAGGACGGTGATCCAGGCAAGCATCACCACGCCGCCCATGTGGTAGAAAAAGGTATTGAAGTCGATTCCCTTGGCCGAGCCGATCATCAGGTTGGGAGGATCACCCACCAGCGTTGCAACCCCGCCCGTATCTGACAGCAAGGCTGCGGCCAGCAAGTAGGGAATTGGTGAGACCTTCATGGTTCGAGCGATCAGAATGATCAGGGGGCCAAAAATGACCACCGTGGTCACGTTATCCAGCAATAGCGACAGTAGCGTGACGGCGGACCCGATCAGCACCAGCAGTTGAAACTGGCGCCCCTTGCTCATCCTGGCCATGGTGTGGGCCATCACCTGGAAACCGCCCGTCGGAATCATGATGGACACGATGGCCATCATGCAGCCCAGCAGGAAAACCACGTTCCAGTCGACTGCCGCGATGGCCTGGAACGAGGTATAGAAACCGTAGTATTGACCGGCGATGATCATCAGCAGTGCGCCCATCATCGCGAACTTTGCCCGGTGAAACCCGTGCAGTGTTTCGGTGAAGATGCCGATGAAGGTGATGGCGAGAATAAAACCCGAAACCTGCATCTCGTGGGAAAAGTCGAGCATCTCAACCGCCATGTCTTGTTCCATGCGCGCTGCCGCTCCGGATTCGGAGGGTGGCGTATTTTACGCCCCTGAAGAGGGTCGCGGCGATACTAAAAAAAAAGCCCGGCAGGCGCCGGGCTACGTTTGGTGTGAGCGTGTCTAGTGACCCGGTGCCGAGGTTGCGGTGTGAGCCGCGCCGATGGTCGGAATCGGGTCGTTGTAGAAATCGAAGAAGAAATAGAACACCAGGCTGCACACGATCAGGGTGGCGAGCATGGCTGGTGTTCCGTACCGGAACCAGACCCAGGGGGTGATGGCCAGTGACGGATCGTTTTCGTTCTTCGCCAGGCGCTCGGATATGGTGACGATGTACACGTTGGCCGTAGAGCCGATGTGCGTGCCGTTGCCGCCCATGCCGACGCCTACCGCCAAAGCCCACCACAGCGGCGCCACGTGAATGCCCTGCGCCTCCATCCCCAGCAATATGGGGATCATCGCTGCGGTGAATGGAATGTTGTCGATCGCGGCCGAAAGGATGGCAGCTACCCACATCAGTACCAGGGTGGCGGTCACGAGGTCTTCCTGCACGAAGGGAATGATGAACTGACCCACCCAGCGCAGAAAGCCGCTGTGCTCCACGCCACCGACCACGATGAACAGTGAGATAAAAAAGATCAGCAAGGGAATTTCAACGTCTTCCATTGCGTGGTCCATTTCCACGTGGCGCGCGATGAATACCAGTAACGTGAGGCCGACGGCCGAGACCATCCAGGGTTCCCAGCCGATGGAGTGGTGCATCATGAACAGCACGACCATCAGGCCCAGCACGATGATCGACTGATTCCAGAGCTTCTTGTCCTTGTACTCGACCTTTTCGTGGAATTCCCCTTGCGGCGTAACCGCCAGTTCCTTGGCGAACAGCACGCGCAACACGAACAGCACCACGATCCACGCCAGCAGAACGATGCCGCCCATGTGGATGAAGAAGGTGTTGAAATCAATGCCCTTGGCAGATCCGATCATCAAGTTAGGCGGATCACCCACCAGCGTTGCCACACCGCCGGTATCGGACAGTAGCGCCGCAGCCAGCAGAAACGGGATGGGTGTGACCTTCATGGCTCGCGCGATGAGAATGATCAGCGGGCCGAAAATGACCACTGTCGTGACATTGTCGAGCAGCAACGAAAGGCCGGTAACGGCTGAGCCGATCAGGAACAACAGGTAGAATTGTCGCCCTTTGCTGATCCGGGCCATGTAATTGGCCATGGCCTGGAACCCCCCGGTGGGGATCATGATCGAGACGATCGCCATCATGCAGCCCAGCAGGAAAACCACGTTCCAGTCCACGGCATCGACGGCCTGGAAAGAATTGTAGAAACCGTAATACTGACCGGCGACGATCATTAACAGCGCGCCCATCATGGCGAACTTGGCGCGATGGAAGCCATGCAGGGTCTCGGTAAAAATGCCGACGAAGGTAATCGCCAGAATAACGCCTGAGATGACCATTTCATCGGTTAAGGGCATAGTTTCGACCATTTCGGATAATGCTCCCGGTTTAGTTATCAGTTTAGTCCATCCCGGATTTGGGGAGTGGTCCGGCACCAGTCTGTGGGTCCCGGATTATTATGCACAGAACCGGTGGGGACTCAATTCAACAAGGCGATCGGAGCCAAACAATCGGTGGGGGTGTGCAATTATTAGAAGCCTGAAGTACAATATATCTCTCAATCTTTATAGAAAGATATATTAACCCGGAGAACTACGCGAAATGAGCGAATACCTGTTTACTTCGGAGTCGGTTGCGGCCGGCCATCCCGACAAGGTTGCAGACCAGATTTCTGATGCCGTCCTCGACGCCATCATTGCGCAAGACCCTGCAGCCCACGTGGCATGCGAGACCTTTGTCAAAACCGGTGTGGCCATCGTCGGCGGTGAGATCACGACTTCCGCCTGGGTCGACCTGGAAGAATTGATCCGGGGCGTGATCTGCGATATCGGCTACACCTCATCGGCGGTTGGCTATGACGGTCACACCTGCGGTGTCATCAACATCATCGGCAAACAGTCTCCCGACATTGACCGCGGCGTCAGCCGCGAGCGTCCGGAAGACCAGGGTGCCGGTGACCAGGGGCTGATGTTCGGTTACGCCACCAACGAAACCGACGTGCTGATGCCCGCACCTATTTACTACGCACATGAACTCATGAAGCGGCAGAACGAAGTGCGTACGGCCACGGATGATGGCCGCCGCCACCTGCGGCCTGATGCCAAAAGCCAGGTCACGTTCCGTTACCAGGACGGTCGGCCGGCGGGTATCGATGCGGTCGTGCTGTCGACCCAGCACAGCCCGGATTCCACCCAGGAGCAGTTGCGCGAGTTGGTGATGGAAGAAATCATCAAGCCGATTCTGCCTACGGAGTGGTTGAACGGGAACACCAAGTACCACATCAACCCGACCGGGCGCTTCGAAATCGGTGGCCCGGTGGGCGACGCTGGTTTGACCGGCCGCAAAATTATCGTCGACACCTACGGCGGTATGGCGCGTCACGGCGGCGGAGCATTTTCCGGCAAAGATCCCTCCAAAGTGGACCGTTCAGCAGCATATGCTGCCCGCTACGTGGCCAAGAACCTCGTTGCAGCCGGATTCGCTGACCGAATCGAAATCCAGGTGAGCTACGCCATCGGGGTAGCGGAGCCGACCTCGATCAGTGTTGACTCTTTCGGCACCGAGAAGATTCCGGTGCGCAAGATCGAACAGATCGTACGCCAGGAATTCGACCTCAGGCCCTACGGGATTATCCAGATGCTGGACCTGATCCGCCCGATCTATCGTGCGCTGTCGGCCTATGGCCACATGGGCCGCGAGGACCTGGGCGTCAGCTGGGAGCGCCTGGACCGGGTGGAGTCGTTGAAGGCTGCAGCCGGCCTCGACTGAAACGAATTTCCACGCCCGCCGAGGAGCGTTGCGACCCGGTCTCCAGATAGACCGGGCCAGGCTCGGTGGGTGGCTCGAATGTAACAACCGCGCTCGTTTGAATGACAGGAATGAAAACGATGAGTGCTGCTATTGAAGATATGAAAAAACACGATTACCACGTTGCCGATATTTCACAGGCGGATTTCGGCCGCCGTGAAATCGCCATCGCCGAAACTGAAATGCCGGGCCTGATGGATGTTCGCGACGAATTCCGGGGCGCGCAACCTCTGAAAGGTGCGCGCATTGCCGGCAGCCTGCACATGACCATCCAGACTGCAGTTCTGATCGAGTCATTGCAGGCACTCGGCGCCGATGTCCGCTGGGCCTCGTGCAACATTTACTCCACCCAGGATCACGCCGCGGCCGCCATCGCGGCAGGCGGCACGCCGGTATTCGCATTCAAAGGCGAGAGTCTGGACGAGTACTGGGAGTTCACCCACCGCATATTCGAATGGACCGATGCAAACGGTCAGCAGACCTTTGCCAATATGATCCTGGACGACGGTGGTGATGCCACCCTGTTGCTGTACCTGGGCGCACAGGCTGAGAAAGACGCCAGTGTGCTGGACAACCCGGGCAGCGAGGAAGAGGTAGCATTGTTCCGGGCTATCCGTAAGCGGCTGGACACGCGTCCGGGCTGGTATTCCAAGGCGCTCGCAGCCATCCAGGGTGTGACCGAGGAAACCACCACTGGTGTCAAGCGGCTATACACGCTGGCCAAGGAAGGTACGCTGCCGTTCCCGGCCATCAACGTCAATGATTCCGTTACCAAGTCGAAGTTCGACAACCTTTATGGTTGCCGCGAGTCACTGGTCGATGGCATCAAACGCGCCACCGACGTCATGATTGCAGGCAAGGTCGCGCTGGTGGCCGGTTACGGCGATGTGGGTAAAGGGTGTGCTCAATCGCTGCGGGGCCTGGGAGCGACCGTGTGGGTGACCGAGATCGATCCGATCTGCGCTCTGCAGGCGGCGATGGAGGGTTACCGCGTAGTGACGCTGGAGGAAGCTGCCGACAAGGTCGATATTTTCGTGACCGCTACCGGTAATTACCACGTGATCGAGCATGACCACATGGCGCGTATGAAACACCAGGCCATCGTCTGCAACATCGGCCATTTCGACAACGAAATCGACGTGGCCAGCCTCAAGCAGTACGACTGGGAAAACATCAAGCCGCAGGTCGATCACATCATCTTTCCTGACGGCAAGCGCATCATCCTGCTGGCCGAAGGCCGCCTGGTGAACCTGGGCTGTGCGACCGGTCACCCGAGCTTCGTGATGTCCAATTCCTTCACCAACCAGGTGCTGGCGCAGATTGAATTGTTCTGCCACGGCGACCGTTACGAAAATCAGGTCTACGTCCTGCCCAAACACCTGGATGAGAAGGTGGCCCGTTTGCACCTCGACCGCATCGGGGCGCATCTCACCGACTTGTCGGACCAGCAAGCCAGATACATTGGTGTTGAGGTTTCGGGCCCATACAAGCCGGATCACTACCGCTACTGAGCCGGCGGAGCACGCATGGAACTGGCTGCGGCGGTGAACTTTGCAGGGACGCCGCCGCGGCCCCCTTTCCCACTGGCTGTCAGAACGGTGGGATTGGATGTTTTTGTCACCATTGAGCGATTGACCCAAACATGACCCGCGACGGCACCCCCATTTCCTTCGAGTTTTTTCCGCCCAGGACGCCCGAACAGGAATCCTTGCTGGAAACGACCTGGCGCCGGCTGGTGCGCTTCGACCCCGAGTATTTTTCGATGACGTTCGGGGCCGGAGGATCCAGTATCGATGCTACCCACCAGGCAGTGTTGAAGCTGTCTTCGGATTCCGGCGTGCAGGTAGCGCCGCACATTTCCTGCCTCATCGACAGTGAGGCCCATTTGCGCCACTTCCTTGAGGAGTACCGCGCGGCAGGCGTCGACCGCCTGGTGCTGCTGCGGGGAGACCGTCCACCCGGTTCGGTTAATGCGGGCCCGTTCGAGCACGCCAACGAATTGGTCGGGTTCGTGCACGAACGCTACGGCGAGCAATTCACGATTGAAGTCGGCTGTTATCCGGAGTTTCACCCCGAATCGACATCTCCCCAAACCGACCTCGCATTCTTCAGGCAGAAAGTGGATGCCGGTGCCAGTGGGGCGATCACGCAGTATTTCTACAATGCCGACAGCTATTACCGCTTCGTTGAGGATTGTCGGCAGGCCGGGATCAATATCCCGATTCGTCCGGGCATCATGCCGATTACCAACTATCGCCAATTGGCCCGGTTTTCAGCGATCTGCGGTGCGGAAATTCCGCAGTGGATCATGCGGCGACTGGAAGCCTGGGGCGACGATCTCGAGTCCATCCGTGATTTCGGTCTCGACGTGGTTTCCCGGCTGTGTGAGCAGTTGCTTCGCGATGGTGCCCCGGGTCTGCACATCTACACGTTGAATCGGGCGCATGCGACCGAAGACTTGCTGGAGCGCCTGTATCCGGGTTCGTGAGGGAAGGCGTTAGACGTGAGTCGATCGCCCGTGCGTCCGCCTGCCAGGATGGGGTGGTCGAAATCGTTGCCGATCCAGCGTCAAGGTACCTGGCTGCACCAACAGCCCACCGAGTACGTCCAATGTGAGAACAAGCGGTGCAATGGGATTCTTTTTCCGGCTCACGAATCCTCGCCGTAAATGCCGATGAACAGTTCGCCCTGCGTGTTGATACTCGCCCGGTACATGCCGGCCGTGTTGTGGGGCATCGCGATCGATCCGTCTCCTCCCATGATGATGACGCCGCCGTCGCCGCCTGCCTTGACCAGGATGTCATTGATGACCGCGTTGCCCGCTTCGGCAACACTGGCACCTGCCGCAACCCGCGTGCAGATATTGCTGGCGACCACGTAGCGGATGAAGAATTCACCGTGCCCGGTAGCGCTGACCGCGCAGCTGTCGTTGTTGGCGTAGGTGCCTGCGCCGATAATGGGCGAATCACCGACACGGCCGAAACGCTTATTGGTCATGCCGCCGGTAGAGGTGCCCGCCGCCAGGTTGCCGTTCTGATCACGCGCCACGGCGCCCACGGTCGAGAAAAAGCTCTGTGGCTGGAAAATCCCTGCAGTTTCCTCAGCCTTGGCCTGCTGGAGTTGTTCCCAACGGTGTTCGGTGCGGAAGTAGGAAGGGTCAACGAACTCGAAACCCTGTTCCTGGGCGAACAGCTCAGCGCCGTCTCCGATCATCATGACGTGCCGGGACTGGTTCATGACGGCAATGGCGAGGTCGATGGGGTTGCGAATGCGATGGATCGCGGCAACCGCTCCGGCGTTGAGGGTTGCCCCATCCATGATCGACGAGTCGAGCTCGTTTTGCCCCGCGGCATTGAATACGGCCCCCTTACCGGCGTTGAACAGGGGAGAGTCCTCCATGATGTTGATGGCAGCCCTGACTCCTTCGATACTGGTCCCGCCCTCCGACAACACTCGGTGGCCTGCACGGATGGCTTCCTCCAGTTTTTCCCGGAAGGCTTGTTCACGCTCGGGTGTCATGGCTTCGCGGGTGATGGTGCCAGCACCGCCGTGAATCGCGATGGCGACTTCGGCAGCCTCGGCAGGCGAGGCCAGCAACAGGCCGATGCAGGTAGTCCAGAAGAAAATTTTGGCTTTCATGGGAGTCCTCTTTCGATTCGCTTGATTTGGCGAGCGGTCAGGGGCAAGGCGCCAGCGACTGTGCGCGGCGCTCCAGCCAATAAAGTGCGGTATAGACTTTGGGGTCGAGCAGCAGGCCTTTCCGGTGTTGTACGCCCAGCCACTCTGCTACCTCGTCGAGGGGGACGCAGTGCACCTGGATATCTTCACTGTCATCACCCCCTCCCGGACCGATTTTGCTGAGGTCTTCGGCGAGAAAGAAAGTGATGATCTCGTCGCTCATGCCGGCTGAACTCGGGCACTCGAGCAGTTGTGTGATCCGGCCAGCCGCGTAGCCGGTTTCTTCGATCAGTTCCCGCCGTGCCGCCTGCAGGATTGGCTCATCCGGATCACCCTGGTCGCCGACCAGTCCAGCGGGCAATTCGACAACCCGGCTGCTCACCGGCACCCGGTATTGTTCGACCAGGATGATTTCGTTGTCGCCCGTGACCGGAATCAATACCGCGACGCTGCTGGCATTGGTGCGGGTGGCGAATTCCCAGCCACCGGATTCCACCAGGCCCAGGTAGCGCCCGCGAAACAGAAACGAAACATCATTCATCTGCCAAACCACCCCGCCTTTGGTAAACTGCTGCGATTGTATCCCTGCAGCGGTGCCGGGGGCCAACCGCGCGACGCGCCCGTCGCCGGCTGGCCAATCAATCTGAACCAAACACCTGCGAGCGGCTCAAAGCAGCAGGTTTCGAGGGAAGAACAAAATGTCCGTGATCAAGAAAGCAGGCCTGGCCCTGTGCCTGATGTTGTCCATTGGTTTGTCGGTGGCCCAGGAAGCGAACGAGCTTTCGGAAAATGTGGCCGAACTGCGCAATTTGGCCAACCGCGCCCATGCCCAGGGCGACCAGGAAACATTCCGTTCGGTCGTCGCTCGCTTACATGAGCTGAGACCAAACAACAGCGAGTACATGTACCAGTTGGTGCTGGCACATGCGGTGCTCGGGGAGTTGACCGAAGCGTTCAATATCATGCTGTCCATGCAGCGTCAGGGCCTTTCCTATGACTTCGACAAGTCGCCCGACTCGATGAATCTGCGCGAGAAGAAGGTCTACTCATATCTCAACGACCTGATGATCCGCGCGGGACAGCCGATGGGCGAAGCCACCGAGGTGGCCACTCTCGACGCCGGAATTGGCCAAGTCGAAGCGATTGACTGGGATCCTGGCCGTGAGGCTTTTCTGGTAGCGACGATCACCGACGGGCGTTTGCTGGCCGTGCGCCGGGATGGCAGTTTCACAGAACTCTTGCGGGCGGATCGCGAAAACGGCCTTTGGGGAATCTACGATCTGGCTGTCGATATCGATCGAAACCGGTTGTGGCTGACCAGTTCAGCAACCCCGTCCTTTGCGGGCTTCGACCCCGTCGACAAGGGGCTTTCCGCCCTGTATGAACTGGAGCTGGATACCCTGAAAGTAGTCAATCGCTACCCGGTGCCGGTCGATGGTCTTCCCCACAACCTGGGCAGCATGTCCCTGGCGACGACCGGCGATCTGTTTTTCGCCGACCGCAGCCTGCCAATACTCTACGTGCTGAAGTCCGGTGAGGATCGGCTGCGGCCCGTATTCGCGACGCGGAAACTGGTCAACCTGAGGGGGATCGCGGTCTCTGCCGATGGTAGCCAGATTTACGTGTCCGACTACGAAATGGGCATTATCCGTGTCGATCTCGAAACGGGCCAGATCAGCACGCTGGCCAAGGCTGAGACGCTCAACCTGGGCGGAATCGATGGCCTGGAGTATGTGGATGGCGCATTGCTGATCATCCAGAACGGTATACAGCCACAGCGGATCATGCGCCTCACCCTGGATGTGACTGGCACAATGGTCGCGGAGGTGGCGCCGGTTGCCGTCGCGCTGGAAGTGTTCGATAAACCGAATTACGGCACCGTGGTCGGCGACGAACTGGTCTTTTTCGCCAATAGCTTTGGCAGAAACAATGGTCAGGAAACAGACCGGCCATTGAAAATCGTCAGCGCAAATTTGGCCGGCGTGCAAAACATCGTTCCGCCCGACATGCAAAAATTCCTGGACGACCAGGCGCGGAGACGCATGCAAAGACCGGGGCTCGAAGAGGCCGGGGCTGGCGACAGCACCGGGCAGGGGACAGCGGACGACTCAAACGTGGACGAGGATGATGGTGGCTGAAGCGTTCGCCTGATCAGGCGGTTTGCAGGCAGCGGTGGCGCAGCATGCCACCGAAAGAGAGTTCGTCGAACAGGCGGTTCAGGCGCGCTTCATCCACCGTACCGCGGGTCAGGTCCGGGCGATCGAGTGCGGAAGGGACTTCGGTGTGGATAACGGTTAATTGCCGGGCCAACTCGGCCGCCGCGCGGTGCATATCCAGCTTGCCATGCAGTGATTTTGCACCCCGAATACTGAGATGCGGAACTTCGGCCAGGCGCTCCCAGAGGGCGTCCAGGTCGTCGAAGTGAGCCAGCAACGCAGAAGCCGTCTTGGGCCCAACCCCGGGGATGCCCGGAATGTTATCCACCGAGTCCCCGGTCAGGGCCAAAAAATCTGCCATCTGCTCGGGCCAGACACCGAAATGATCGCGGACGTGCTGTCGTCCCAGTTTGCGATTGCGCGCAAAATCCCACCAGTGATCACCTTCGCGAATGACCTGGGCCAGGTCCTTGTCGCCTGTCACCACGCAGACCGGATGGCCGCGCGCGCGCCAGTATTCCGCCAGGGTTCCGATGAGATCGTCCGCCTCGTAATACGGATCAGCAAAACACTTCAGTCCCATCGATTCCGAGATTTCCCGCGCCCAGGCGAACTGGCGTTTGAGATCCTCGGGCGCCGGGTCGCGGTTCGCCTTGTACTCGGGATAGATTTCGTTGCGGTAACTGGTGGTCAGGGATTCATCGAAGGCGATCCCGACATGGTTCGGGTCGGTCTGCTCCAGCAGGCTGCAGAGAAATCCCGTGAAGCCATAGGCCGCGTTGGTCGGCTCACCCGCCGGGTTGGAGAATTCGTCGGGCACGGAATACCAGGCCCGGAAGACGTAAATGCTGGCATCGACCAGGTAGACGGGAGCGAGGCTCACGAAATCAGTGATTCGCCGCGCTCAACACGCTTACGCAGTACGCTGTTACGCGGGAAGTGTGCCAGCAGAAAATCCATCTGGTCAGCGAGGATTCGACGGCCCTGGAGGTAGACGTATTCCGCATGTGTAGGAGAGAAAGGAATGGCCAGCAATTGGATGCCTGCCTGCTCTGGCGTTCTTCCGGCCTTGTAATTGTTGCAGCGTTTGCAGGCGGTGACCACGTTGGTCCACAAATCGCGACCGTCCTGGCTCAACGGTTTCACGTGGTCTCTCGACAACATGTAGTTGGGAAATTGCTGGCCGCAGTACAGGCACATGCCCTGGTCGCGGCGAAAAAGGGCCTTGTTACTGAGCGGGGGGACATAGCCGTCACTGAACAGGTGCTTGAGCGGATGCTGGCCCCAGGTAGCGACGATGGCGTTGACGTCGATCGAGCTGCGCAAGCCACTGACCGCATTGATGCCTCCGTGAATGGCATACAGTTTGCGTCCCAGGGTATAGCTGACCTGGCCTAGCGAGATCAGGCGCACCGCTTCCTGGTAGCCAATCCATTCCAGGGGCATCCCTGAAACATCGGTTCGCAGTACCTGTTGTTGCAGATCCATGTTCATCATGATCGGGTCCAGTGACCCTCTGGACACAACATCTTGTGTCTGTGTGACTGCTCTGTGACTATATATCTGGATTTGAGCGACAAAGCAACCATGCCCGGCCTGGTCTGAGGCTATGCCTCGACGGGCATGTCGGGCGGCAGGCTCAGTTCATGGGCGAACCTTGCCGCTACTGCGTGGTCGAAAGCTGTCGCCGAACCCCCGGAGGTGCACATGAAGTTCCTGTTGATTCTGCTGGCTTGTCTCCCCGTAACCCTGCAGGCGGCCTTGCCCACCTCGGTGGATGGTCAGCCCTTGCCCTCACTGGCGCCGGTGCTGAAAGAAGTCACTCCCTCAGTGGTTAATGTCTATACACAAACCCGGGTTCGTGTGCGCAGTCCGTTGCTGGATGACCCGATTTTTCGCCGCTTCTTCAACGTGCCGGATGTTCCCAGGGAACGCGTTTCCCAGAGCCTGGGGTCCGGCGTGGTCGTGGATGCTGAAAAGGGCTACGTACTGACCAATAACCACGTCATCGAAGGTGCGGATGACATTGCCGTCACGCTCAAGGATGGTCGCAGCCTGGAAGCAAAACTGCTCGGCGCGGATCCGGATACGGATCTGGCGGTGATCCAGGTCCCGGCCGAAAATCTCCGGGCATTGCCGCTCGCGGACTCCGACCAGCTCGAAGTCGGCGACTTCGTCGTCGCGGTGGGCAATCCATTCGGACTCGGGCAGACGGTAACGTCCGGTATCGTCAGTGCGCTGGGTCGCACCGGTGTTCGGGGGTTGGAGTTTCAGAATTTCATCCAGACCGATGCTTCGATCAACCCCGGCAATTCCGGCGGCGCGCTGATTAATCTGCGCGGAGAACTCGTTGGCATAAACAGTGCCATTTTTACCCCGAGCGGAGGAAATGTCGGAATTGGCTTTGCCATTCCTTCCGGTATGGCCCGTTACGTGATGGGTCAACTCATCGAGCACGGTGAAGTCCGCCGCGGGACCCTGGGCCTGATCGTACAAAATCTTTCCGGGGATCTTGCCGGCGCTTTCGGCGTGGCAAACGGCCAGGGTGCGCTGGTGGCGGAAGTGCTGGAGAGTTCGGCCGCGGAACGGGCCGGGCTGAAGCCGGGTGATGTTCTTATCACCATCAGTGGCCGAACTGTTCACAGTGCACAGGACTTCATGAACGCCGAAGGCCAGGTGCCCGTCGGTGAATCCGTGCGTATTGGCTATCTGCGCGATCGCGAAACACGTTCAGCCGAACTGTTGATCGAAGAACCTCCGCGGCTGGCAGGCGCAGAGGTGGACCAGCGCCTGGACGGTGCCGTGTTCAGCGAATTGCCGACACGCCTGCGCAATAGCAGTAGCTACGGCGTTCTGATTTCCGAACTCGATTCCCGTAGCCGACTGGCCTATGAGGGTCTGCGGCCGGGTGACATCATTACGGGCGCCAACCGTCAGCGTATTCGCAACCTGCGTGAACTGCGTGAAGTGCTCGGAAGTGTGCGGGGCTCGCTGGTGCTGCAGATCCGCCGTAATCGCGAGGTTTATATTGCCCGCATCGACTGACCGGCACTGGACCCTTGCCAGGGACTTCTATGGCCCGCCCGCATGTCCTAAACTGGCGTGAACGGAAGATCTAAGGACCTCGCCATGAGCTATACCTGCGACCACGAAACACCGACCATTCCGCTGTTGCCCGTGGCGGCGGCCGACTATGAGGCCTGGCTGAAAACCGTGCCCCAGCGACACCGCCGATGGCTTGAGAGCGCCGGTTTCAGCGCCAAACCGGGCAAATGGTGTGCTGTACCGGACGAAAATGGCCGGCTGGAGGCGGTGGTCTTTGGAATGGCAGAGGAGGGCTGGTTGTACCAGTTGGCAGCGCTGCCCCCGGAACTTCCCGAGGGCTGCTACCGGCTGGTTTCGGTCTGGAATGAAGATCAACGGATTCAGGCCAGCCTCGGTTGGGGGCTGGGTGCTTACCGCTTCGAGCGCTACCGGAAGCCGGGTACACCCCTGCCTGTGCTGCACCTGGATACCGATATCGCGCCCATCGTGAAGAAAATGCACACTGCCCAGTCCCTGGTCCGTGACCTCGTGAATACACCGACCGAAGACATGGGGCCGGAGGAACTGGCCGGCGCCGTGTTCAGGGTGGCCGATCGGCTTGGGGCCACTGCCGAAGTCGTTCAAGGTGACGACCTGCTGACCCGGAACTACCCGGCGATTCATGCCGTGGGCCGGGCGGCAACCCGGGCTCCCCGTCTGGTCACCCTGTCCTGGGGCGACAAGGATGATCCGGTGCTGGCGTTGGTCGGCAAAGGCGTGTGTTTCGATACTGGCGGCCTCGATATCAAGCCCGCCGCCGGAATGAAACTCATGAAGAAGGACATGGGGGGTGCAGCCCACGTGCTGGCTTTGGCCCAGCTCGTGATCGAGTACGAACTTCCGGTCCGTCTGCAGTTGTTGATCCCCGCCGTGGAAAACGCCATCAGTGGTAACGCTTATCGCCCCGGCGACGTTATTGAAACCCGCAAGGGCCTTAGTGTGGAAATCGGCAATACCGATGCGGAGGGCCGCGTCGTCCTGGCAGACGCCTTGTGCCGGGCTTGTGAGGAAAAACCAGATCTCGTCATTGATTTTGCGACCTTGACCGGCGCTGCCAGGGTGGCCCTGGGCACGGATCTGCCACCGGTATTCAGCAATCACCTGGAGATCGCGCAGTCGATTACGGCTGCCGGGGAACGGGTGGAAGACCCGCTCTGGACCATGCCGCTTTACCAGCCCTACAAGACCCTGCTGAAAAGCGAGATCGCTGACCTGAACAACATCGGCAGCACCTCTTACGGCGGCTGCATTACGGCCGCGCTGTTTCTGGAACATTTCGTGGAACCGCAAATCCCCTGGGTACACATCGATACTTTTGCCTGGAACCAGTCTTCCCGTCCCGGACGGCCGTTGGGTGGCGAGGCATTGGGCCTGCGCGCGGTGTTCAACTATTTACGTGAGCGTTACGGTTAGCGGCGCTATAACAGCAGGAAGCCCAGGATGGCGACAATACTGGTTAATACGGCCAGCAGGCTCAGGTAACTCATGCCGATCAGGCTGAACTTGGAAAACGTCATCAGCCAGCCCTGCTGGTAAACCCGGCGTAACGAGATCAGCAGATACAGCGGAATCCAGCTGCTGACCACCACGATCAATACCGTTGCCGTGGTACCCAGCCACGTGTATTCCGACGCCCAGGCGGAACCCTGCAACTGGGCCAGCAAAAGGATCCCGATCAGGCTAATGAAGATGAATGCGTGGTTGTGCAGAGCGTAGATCAGGTGCTCGATGTAGAAACGCTTGGCGAACAGGTACCAGAACTTGAATAACAGGGCGACAACCGGCAGCAGGACGAACATGGTGCCCGGAAGGATGTCAAAAACCTGGTCGATGATCAGGTTGGGGTTGTCATTGATTCGTTTGGCTTTCTCGGGTGACTCCTCTACTTCGTCATTGATCCAGTCATTCAGGAAATCTGGCAGGAATGGAATTACCACCGGGTTGGTCTCGCGGTTCCACGGTTCCCCGTCAATTGTGATTTCATCCGCAGTGAACGGTTCGAAATTATTTCCCGTGATATCAGCTGCGGCCTGGCCTTGCTCGTAGGTGCTGACCAGGCCTTCGACATCGGTCACGCCAGCGTCTTCCAGTTTTTTTCTCAGTTCGTCCGGAGCCATCATGCCAGGGCTTTCACCGGCCCCGGAGATGCGTATGTCGGGCTCCCCCGATTCAGGGTTGACGTTCATTCCGATGTTGATGGCGTTGCTGGACAGGTTCGCGGCCAGCAGGAAGAATGCGATGGAGGCGAACAGGTACAACCGTAAGGGCGGTGTGTAGCGGAACCGCCGGCCGTCGAGGTAATCCCGGGTCAGTTTGCCGGGCCTGAACAGCAGCGGCTTCATGGTGCGAGCGAAGCGCGAGTCGAGATCGATAAATTCTTCGAGAAATTCACGCATCAGCGCGGGGAAAAATCGCATGAAGTTCCGGTCAGGCTGCCCGCAATAGTGACAGAAGGGCCCAGCGAGTTCGGTGGCGCAGTTGAGGCACTGCGGTGACCCAACCCGCCGCTTCTCTTTCATAGTCAGAGACGGGTCGGTTGCCGCATGGATTTCATCGGTCGGCTGCGCCGCCGGGGTAGCCGGTAACGAGGAATTCCGGTCTTTCATTGTGCGGGACCTTCCCTGAGCATTGCCTGCCCACGCATCCAGTCGATGGTGTCTTCCAGCAGGGACCGGACAGGCGTAAAACGATACCCCAGTTCGCGCTGTGCCTTGGTGGAATCACAGTGAATGTGGCGGGTGATCATGGCGGCCGACTCTGGCGTCAGGTCTGGCTCTTTACCATCCAGCACCGCTTTGAGCCGATACAGCTGCGAAACGCTTTTCAGCAGCCAGGCCGGCGAGGCGCGGTTGGGCACCTTTCTACCCAGTAGTTCACCGGTTATTCGAACCACTTCCAGGAAAGGGGTCTCTTCCCCCCCCAGCAGATAGTTGTGCCCCGATCGGCCACGATGAAAGGCTTCGACGTGGGCCCTGGCCACTTCGCGGACGTCGGAAAATGCCCCGCCTCCCGGCGGCACGCCGGGCAGCTTGCCAGCGTCGACCAGCCGGATCATTCGCGACCAGTTGCGACGGTCGCCCGGACCGAGAATATGTGCTGGATTGAGTATGACCGCATCGAGACGTTTGTCCGCCATGGCCCGCCGCACGACGTTTTCCGCCTCGTGCTTGGTGCGCACGTAATTAATCCAGTCAGCATTGCCCAGCCGCTGGCTGTCCTCGGCGACCAGGGTAGGCTGAAAACCCCACACGATGAAACTGGAGGTGTGCACGAAGCGGCTGGCTTCCCTGTGCAGCGCGGCTTCGATTACGTTGCGAGTGCCCTGGACGTTGATCCGAGTCTGTACTTCGTTGTTCCTGGACCACACGTTCGTGCTCGCAGCCACGTGAAAAACACAGTCGACCTTTGGCGGCATTGCAGACCGCACCGAATCGGCATCGGTGATGTCGCCTTGCTGCAAATCGATGTCCAGGCCCGCCAGGTCCTCCAGCGGTGAACTTTGCCGCACCAGCGCAGTGACCTGCCAACCGTTGCCCGCCAGTTCGCGGGCCAGGTTCATGCCGACAAATCCGGTCGCGCCGGTGACAAAAGCGGTCAAACCCATGGATGCTGAACCCTCATGTACAATGCAGCGTCCCTCCTGGGACCCGGGCCGGTGAACAGTATAACCTCAAGCAAAAATCATCCCGCGGAGATCCGCCGCACCCTGCAACTGGCCGCTCCGGTCATGATCGGTCTGATTGCCAGTTTCGGTATGAATTTCGTCGATACCGTGATGGCGGGGCGCTTGCCGGAAAAGGATGTTGCCCTGGCGGCATTGGCCACCGGGGGTGCGGTGTGGTCCGCCATGCTGATGTTTATTCTCGGCATATTGATGGCTTTGCAGCCCACGGTCGCGCAACTGGATGGCGCAGGCCTGCAGCGCCGGGCCGGTGAAATGCTGCGCCAGGGTTTCTGGATTGCGGCCGCGCTGGCCGTTCCATATTCGGGCATCCTGGTCCACAGCGAATCCATCCTGCGGTTTATGGCCATCGATCCTGCCATCGTGCCGACGGCCGTGGACTACCTGGATGCGATGGCTTGGGGCGCGCCCGCCATGTGTCTCGTTTTCCTGCTGCGGTTTTTCAGTGAGGGTACGGGGCACACGCGGCCCACGATGTACATCGGCCTGATCGGCATCATCGTAAACGTGCCGCTCAACTGGATTCTGATGTTCGGTAACCTGGGCGCTCCGGCGTTGGGCGCTAAGGGCTGTGGTTATGCGACCGCGATCGTGATCTGGCTGCAGGTTGCGGCGCTGGTGACCTATATCCGCTGGCATCATCATTTCCGCGACTTCAGGCCGTTTGGGCGCTGGGACTGGCCCCGGATAAAAGTCATCCTGCACCTGCTGCGTGTCGGGTTGCCGATCGCGATAACGATATTCGTCGAAGGCAGCCTGTTTGTTGCCGCCGCCCTTTTGATTGGACGCCTCGGCCCGATCCCGGCCGCGGGCCACCTGGTGGCGGTCAATTTTGCGGCCCTGTTGTTCATGATACCGCTGGGCCTGGCCAGTGCGATTACCACCCGCACTGGCAACGCGATTGGGCGTGGTGATCCTGAAGGAGCGCGTTATGCCGGTATGATTGGTATGGTCATCGTGCTGGGCACGCAAACCATCAGCGCCGCCATCATGGTGCTGGCCCCGGGGTTGGTGGTGGGCCTTTATACGAATGACCCAGCCATTGCTGCGGTTGCAGTCACTCTGCTTTTCTACGCAGCGATCTTCCAGTTCCCCGATGGCATCCAGGTGTGTGCCGCTGGCGCGCTCCGGGGTTACAAGGACACCATTGTCCCGGCGTTCTACAACGTCATTTCATACTGGCTGATCGGTCTTTGGTTGGGCTATCACCTCACCTTCGAACGACAAATGGGGCCTGCCGGCATGTGGATCGGCATGATCGCGGGTCTCACCAGTGGTGCGATACTGTTGTTGGGCCGGTTTCTGCGACGCAGCGAAAAATCCATAACGGATACCCGGACCCAGGCGCTCGATGCCTGAGTCCGGGCCCATGCCGTGTTCTCACCTCGGACCGTTTTCGAGGTCCTTGAAGCGTCGTTCCAGTTCGGCGATCCGATGCTGACGCTCGTCCAGTTCGGGTGAGGCGAGATCGGACTCCTCGACTTCGTGGTTCCGGAGGAGCGGCATCACAAGGGCCATCACGATGTACAGCGCACCCGTGCCGAGCGCGTGAATGAACAGGCCGGCAATAGCCAGCGCCCGAATCGCCCAGACGTTCCAGCCCAGGCGTTGTGCAAACTCGGCGCAAACCCCGGCCAGTAAAGCGTCCTTGTGCCGATACGATGAGGCCTTGCCCGTCATTGGCTCAAGCTTCCGCTGTTTCCGGTGTTGCAGTGCCCTGGTGGGCGATTGTGGACTTCAGTGACTCCAGTTCCGCTTCGATGGCGGGGTCGCCGGGTGCCTCGACGGCTTCCCAGGCGGCCGGCGCCATGCCGCCCACTTCATAAGAACGAACCCTGGCTTCCAGGCGCTCGACTTGCGACTGCAGGCGATCGAAGCGCCCCATCGCCTCGCGCATCTTCCGCTCACCGGGGGACACGCGCGACCGCGGTTGACTCGTCGTTGCGGGGCTGCCCGGTTCCGGCCGCATCATTTCCTTCAGCTTGATCCTGGCTTCCGACAGCTTGGACTTGAGCGTTTTCATATCAGCCTCTAGCTGGGCAATACGATCGTTGAGCAGGACATGCTCATCCTGCGCGTTCTGCAGCGTTTGTGAAAGTTCGGATTTCGCCTTCAACGCCGTGCGGGCCAGGTCGTCGCGATCGGTGGCCACGGCCTGCTCGGCGCGTTCCTGCCACTCCTTGATTTCGCCTTCCAGTTGCCCTGAGACGCGCTCGAGGTGCTGTTGCTCCGCCAGCAGGTCTGCCACCGCCAGGCGCGCATCTTCACCAGCATCCTCCATTTCACGGATCAGTGCCCGCAACAGTTTCTCCGGGTTTTCGGCTTTTTCCAGCAAAGCGTTGACGTTGGCTGCGATCACGTAACGAACGCGAGTAAAGGCTCCCATCGATGAATCTCCTGTGTAATGTGGGTTTGCCCTAACAGATGCAGTTTCCATGCCATTACCTGCATACATAACAAAAACAGCAGGTTAGATATATTTAGCCC